>CANGHW010000042.1 GCA_947453695.1 Opitutia bacterium | reverse complement strand
GGTTGCGCGCCGGGACCGGGCTGCTCTCGCCGGGGCTGATTGATGTGACGGGCGTGCCCGCGCGCGGGGACGAGGAGATCTTCGGGCCCCTGCTCCAAGTCGTGCGGGTCGCGGATTTTGCGACGGCCCTCGCCGAGGCCAATGCCACGCGCTACGGTCTCGCGGCCGGACTGATCGCCGATGATCCGGCGCTCTACGCGCGCTTCCGCGACGAGGTGCGCGCGGGGTTGATCAACTGGAATCAACCGCTCACCGGCGCGAGTGGGGCCGCGCCCTTTGGCGGCATCGGCCACAGCGGCAACCATCGGCCCAGTGGTTTCTTCGCGGCCGATTATTGTTCGTATCCGGTGGCGAGCATCGAGGTGCCGCACCTCGCGCTGCCCGCCCAACTCCCTCCCGGTGTGACCGTCTGACATGCACGCGACCAAGGAAGTGAATTTCGACGGGTTGGTCGGTCCGACGCACACCTACGCCGGCCTCTCCCATGGCAACGTGGCCTCGATGTCGCATCGCGGCGCGGTCTCGCACCCGCGGGAGGCGGCCCTGCAGGGATTGGCCAAGATGCGGCTCCTCGCCGACCTCGGCGTGCCGCAGGCCGTGCTGCCCCCGCAGGAGCGCCCGGCGGTGGAGATGCTGCGCGTGCTGGGATTTTCCGGGCGCGACGACGCGGCCGTGCTCCGGGCTGCCGCGCGGACGGCGCCCGATCTGCTGGCGGCCGCGTCCTCGGCCTCCGCCATGTGGGTGGCCAATGCCGCCACCATCACCCCCAGCATCGATGCGGCGGACGGCCGCGTGCACCTCACGCCCGCCAATCTCACGAGCAAGCTGCATCGCTCCCTCGAGCCACCGCAAACGGCCCGCACGCTCCGCGCGATCTTTCGCGATCCGGCGCGGTTTGAGGTGCATGCCCCGCTCCCGGGCGGCGGTCTGTGGGGCGACGAAGGCGCCGCCAATCACACCCGCCTGGCGCCCACCCATGCCCGGCGCGGGCTCCATGTCTTTGTCTACGGACACCGAGTGCGGACTCAACCCGGCGAGAACGATGCCGCGGCACCCCGGCTGCGCCGCTACGTGTCACGCCAGGCGCGGGAGGCCTCGGAAGCGGTTGCACGGGGCCATGGCTTGCGCGCGCGGCAGGCCGAGTTTGTGCGGCAAAACCCGGCAGCGATCGATGCCGGCGTGTTTCACAACGACGTGATCGCGGTCGGCAATGAGAACGTGCTGTTCTACCACGAAGCGGCGTTTTTCCGCTCCGCGGAGGTGCTGCGCCGGTTGCGCGCGCGCTACGCCACGCTCCATCCCGAGGCGGCGTGGCAGGCCGTGCGCGTGCCGGATCGGCGGGTGCCGCTGGCGGAGGCGGTGCGGTCCTACCTGTTTAATTCCCAGTTGGTCACGCTCGCGCCCGGGCACATGGCTTTGATCGCGCCGGCGGATTGTCACGACTCGCCGGCGGTGCGGACCTACCTCGATGACCTCGTGGCAGAGGCGCGGACGCCGATCCGCGCGGTGCACTACGTCGACCTGCGGCAGTCGATGCGCAACGGCGGTGGCCCGGCGTGTCTGCGTCTGCGCGTGGTGTTGACGGCCGCCGAGCGGGCGGCCCTGCCGGCCGGGGTGTGGTTTACGCCGGAACGACACGCCACACTGGCCGCGTGGGTGCGCCGGCACTACCGGGAAACGCTGGCGCCGGCGGATCTGGCCGATCCAGCGCTGCTCGAGGAGTCACGCCGGGCACTCGACGAGCTCACGCAATTGCTCGGACTTGGCTCGATTTATCCGTTTCAGCGCGTGGACGACCCGAAATAGCGGTGCCCACGGAACACGCGGAAGACACGGAATGAAAGTGGCCGCAAGGAGGCGCAGGAGGGCGCAAAAAGGGTCGGGTCTCGCCTGGCTGCAAAATGAAAAACGCCGCCACGGGTGAACCGGGCGGCGTTTTTTGCGACAAGGACAGCGGTGAAGGTTAAGCGGCGGCGGCCAGGGTGGTGGTCGTAGCCGGTGTGATCCCGGTGGCGGCCGCTTCAGGTTGTTCCCGGTGGCGGACGCCGGGGGTGTCGAATACTTCACGTGCCTCCTGGTAGCGCGTCCACAGCACCGGATTTGTCCGGCGCAACGGGAGCAGCAGCGGATCGATCTCCTCTTCGAGCAGCGCGTCGATCTGCCGCTTGAGGGCGGCGATCTCGGCCGTTGCGACCTTGCGGTCACTGAGGACGCGGCGCGGTTCGTTGACGGCGTGGTTTGTCTCATTGATCGACGTTTGGAGCTCGGCCAGGCCCTCTGGCGTCACTCCGTAGGGAGCGAGTTGGGTGATCACCGTGGCCGCGGTATCGTGGATATTCTGCGCCGCTGCCGTGCGCTCCGATTGCCGGAGCCGCTGGAGGGTCCAGCGCGGAATGTTCACCTGGGCGCCCAACTCGGTGAGCTGCGCATCCTTGGAGTAGCTGAACACTGCTCCTGCAACCTCAAGGGCGAGGTCGATGGTTTGATCGAGGGTTTCTTGCCGCACCGCCGTCTTGCCTTTGAGCAACTCGGACTGGACGCGGGAGAGTTCGCGGAAGCGGTCAATGAGAGCGGACAACTTCGTGATCTTGGCGGCGAGGACGGTAATGGCGGCGAGGGCCGCAGCAGAGTTCAGGAGGAAAGCCTGAACCGCGAGATACATGGCAAAGCCATTCAACTGGGACTTGTTCATTTTAGTATGTTTTTGTGACTAACGTTTAGGGAGTGCTGACTTGTCGCTGACTCGGGCCTGTGAAGGCCCGAAAGGGGAACGGGGAATGGCGGACGCCGTTCGAAGATGGGAGATGGGAGTTGGGAGATGGGGGGAGTGAGGGGGGCTCTTTGGTTATCTACCGGTGAGTTTTTGGTATTTGCCGATTCGCGGAGCTTTTTTTGAAAAAAGTGCGGAGCAGGGTGAGGAGTGGGTAGAACGGCACCCACTTTAACATGGGGGTGAGTCAGACTATGGGGCACCCTCGGAGAAATTTTGCGATTGGGCCGAAGTTTACGCAAAGCGCTGCGGTCCGGCGGCCTAGCGTCGATTTTGGGGGTGAAAAACCTGGGTAAACAGACGCCAAAAAGCCAAAAACGGCGAAAGGGCGTGGCCTATGGAACTCGGGTAATATACGGAAGCTTCTGCCAAAGACGCGAATGGGACGAATGAGAGGTCTGCAAAGAAGCGCAAGCGGCGCAAAACCTGATCCGGTTCTTAGCGCTCAACTATCGCGCAGCGATCTGCCCGCGGAACACACGGACGTGAAGGCCCCATGGGAACACGCGGAGACGCGGCGGGAAGTTGAGCTCAGCGGCAAGGGCGAAGCGCCGAGCACTCGGCGATGGGCGGGGCGATACGGCCTTGGCGGTTTCCCGCTTGGGCTTTGCGTTCGGCGAGGCGCTGTTTGCCTAAATTGAGTTGGTCTCAGCGGACCGCGAAGGGGTGTCTGCAATTGGCGATCGGAACTACGTAATCGTCGAAACGGTGTCTGCGGACCGCGCATTGTTGTCTGGGGACGTCGCATTGCCCTCGGCGGGGCTCGAAGCGGTGTCGGTGGACCTCGATTGGGTGGTTGCGTTCAACGCATGGCGCTCAGCGTTCGTCGCGTTGGCCTCTGCGGTCGCTGAAGAGGCCGTTGGGGGGCGAGAGAGGTCTCCGCTCTCGTCGCAGGGGAGGTCGCGCGCGTCGAAGCGGTATTCGTAGTCGACCAACGGGTATTCGCGGTGGATCAAGCGGTATTCGTAATCGACGAAGGGGTATTCGTAGTGGGCGAAGCGGTATTCGGAATCGGTCAACGGGTATTCGTGGTGGACGATGCGGTATTCGTAATGGACGCAGCGGTATTCGGATTGGACCGAGCGGTATTCGTAGTCGGCGAAAAGGTATTCGTAGCGGACGAAGCGGTATTAGTGGTGATCGAAGCGTAACTTGCTGGGGACGAAGCGGTATTGGAAGTCGACGAAGCGGTGCTCGCGGTCCGTGGAAGTGGCTTCGATGACGACGGAGAAACCACGAAATACACGAGAGGACGCCGCAGGGTGCGACGAAGTACCAAGGGCCAATGTCCAATGAGCAATGTATAATGACTAGTGACGGAATCGGACGGCGGAGGAGTTACCGCGAATGATGCGAAGGGTCAGGCGTTGTGGGATGCGGTGAAGGCATGTGGGCGAGGGTTTGATGACGGGGCGCGATTGCTCGAGGCCCCAGGCCCGGGATCCCCTACGACAAATACCAGACCCGAGATCCCGGACCCCAAACTTCGTGCGAGGACGATTGGTGGCGAACGGGTCGCCTCGGCGCTCAACTTTCTTGCAGCGCGAGCGGGCGCTTTTGCGGGCAGGTGTGCGGGCCGGCGCGGCAGGCACCGCAGGCATTGCGGCTGGGGGAGCGGGGGGCGGGCGGCTTTGGGGCGGCGGGGCGGAAGTCGGCGAGCCAGGCGGGGCCGGGGCCGGCGCCGCGGTTGGAGGTATCGACGCGGTGGTGGACGCCGGTGACGGTCGCGATGAGCGATTCGAGCTTCGGCCAGAACTCGAGGCGCTCGAGGACCGGGTTCACGAGGTTGGTGACCGGACAGTAGTAGGTGTTTTTCGGATCGGTGTGGTGCAGGGCGTGGTGGCGCGGGGTCTGGAGCACACGGATATCCTGGAGGAAGGAGATCACGGGGCCGTTTTCCGTGCGGGTGCGGTGGGACCATTTGTGGACCTGGTTGGCGTTGATGCTGATGAAGACGAAGAGCCAGAGCTGCCACGAGAGGACGCCGAACCACCACGCGGCGCCGAGGATCGCACCGCCGAGGAGGACGAGGTCCCAGGAGCTCTGCCACCAGGTGAGGCGCGTGAAGAAGCGCGGGTAGTGGTGGTGGACGATGTTGGGGCGGATGAGGAGTGGGCCGACGATGGGGGTGTGCTCGGTGCCGTAGGCGTCTTCGAGCCAGTGGACGATGCCGGCGAGGAAGTCGGCGAGGGCGATGAGACCGATGACTTGGGCAAGCGTGAAGCAGAACGTGCGCATGGATGGGATGGATTTTTCCGAACGCACCCATGGTAGCGGAGGAAGGGGAGGGGGTGTTATTCGATAAACTTGATGGAGGGTATCGGGATTTACGATGGGGGCGGCGGGGAAGAACGTTGCCTTGGCGGGCCGGGCGCGTGTGCTCGGGGGCGTAGCGCGATGAACGTCCACCACCTCGAGTTGTTCTACTATGTGGCCAAGCACGGCGGCATCAGCGCGGCGGTGCGGCACATCCCCTACGGCATCCAGCAGCCGGCGGTGAGTGGGCAGATGAGCGCGCTGGAGGAGAATGCCGGGGCGCGGCTCTTTGAGCGCACGCCGTTTCGCCTGACGGCGGCGGGGGAAAAGTTGTTTGCGCACGTGCGGCCCTTCTTCGAGGGGCTCGAGGGCGTGGCGGGGGAATTGCGCGCGGGGTCGAAACCAGAGTTGCGCATCGGCGCATCGGAATTGGTCCTACGCGACCATGTGCCGACGGTGATGCAACGCGTGCGGGAGCGGCACCCGAAGCTGCGGCTCAACATGCGCTCGGGCTATCAGACGCAGCTCGAGACGTGGCTACGGGAAGGCGTGATCGATCTGGCGATCGGACCGGTGGATGCGCGGCCGCCGGCGCGGCTCCGGCAACTACGGCTCGCGCGCGTGCCGCTCGTGTTGCTGGTCCACCGGCAATGGCCGCTGAAGGCGGCGGCGACGCTCTGGGCGCAGAAGAAAATCGCGGAGCCGCTGGTGGGGCTGCCGGCGGGGACGAGCGTGATGAAGAATTTCCAGCGCGGGCTGAAGCGGCGGGGCGTGACCTGGGCGCAGACCGTGGAGGCCACCTCGATCGAACTCGTGACGTGCTACGTGGCGAACGGGGAAGGTCACGGCGTGAATCTGGCGATCCCCGGGGCGATCCGGCACCGCGAAGTGCGGGCGCTGGCGCTGGAGGGATTTGAGCCGATGACGATGGGGCTGCTGTGGCGCGGCGAGCCCTCGGAGCTGGTGCGCGCGGCGATCGCGGAGATCCAGCGCTACTCGCGCGATACGTGGCCGGAGTGGGCGCTGGCGGACGAATTACCCTGAAGATTTCCCGGGCGGGAGCCGCACCGCGTCCTAACTACTGCGGCGAACGGGATCAGCCGACGGCGAGCGGTGGCATCGGGACGTCGAGCGTGGCGGCGATAGCGCGGAGGAGCTCGGCCTCGCGGACGAGGATCTCGCCATCGGCGCCGGCGATGTGGGCGCAGGCGGCGACGACGCGTTGGCGGATGGCCGGGCTGGCCACGGCGAGACGGTCGAGGGCGGGATCGAGCGGGCCGACGTCGCTCTCGGCGGGCGAGAGCAACTCGAGTTCGCCTTCGATGAGTTTGATTTGCGCGGCGCCGAGCGCGAAGGCCTCGGCCGCGGAGACCGTGCCGTTTTCCGAGAGGTGGGCCATGGCCGAGAGGACGACGGAGATCTCGGGGACGACAGCGTTGAACGAGTAGATCTGGGTGACGGCGGCGCCGGGGGAGCGGCCGAGGGCGAGCGAACGGATGAGGAGCTTTTGCAGGGCGAACTCGAAGGCGCTCACGCAACCATCGGCCTGAACGAGCTCGTCGAGGGTGGCGAGAAACGGATTGAGCGCGGAGGGCGGGAGCGGGCGCAGCGCGGGGAGCGCGAGCTGGAGCAGCGGGAGTTTGTGCGCGGGCTGCAGATCGCGGAGGGCAGGGGAGAGCTCGTCGAGGATGCGGAGGGCCTCACCGCCGGCGCGGCTGGCGATGAGCTGGCGCTGCCGGGCGCGGGTAGAGGCATCGTCGTTGAGCAGGAGCGCGAAGAGGAGGACTTGGGCGCCGGCGGCGGTCTGGGCGGCGGTGCGGAGCGCGGTCGGGGTGGAGTCGAGGAGGAGTTGGGAATTGAGAATCTGCTCGGGGGAGAGGACGCCGATGGCATTGAGTGCGGAAGAGGGCGTGGCGCCGGGAAGGCGCGGGGGCAGGGCATGCGGCGCGGCGGGGGCGGCGGGCGCGAGACCGGCGGAGACAAATGACTCGTGGGCCACATCGACGACCTCGGGGGCCTCGATCATGGTGCCGTCGAACTGGGGATCAATGGCGCGGATGCGTTCGTCGAGTGGAGGATGGGTGGCCCAGAGGCCGCCGAAATTGGAGCGGAAGCCCTGCGCAAAGAAGAAGTGGCCGATGGCGCCGCTCTTGTTGGACTGCATGGAGGAGCCGAGGGCGAGGCCGCCGATCTTCTTGAGGGCGCCGGTCATGCCGCCGGGGTTACGGGTGAACTGGACAGCGGAGGCATCGGCGAGGAACTCGCGCTGGCGGGAGACGGCGGCTTGGATCAGGCGCCCGAAGAAGTAGCCGACGTAACCGATGATGAGCAGGGCGACGCCGATGAGGGCGATGGCGACGACGAGGCCGCCGGAATTCTTGCCCTCGCGGTCGCGGGAGCCGCCGAAGCTTTGAAAACGCAGGGACCAGAGAATGCCGCGACCGGCGAGACCGAGGACGAGGATGCCAAACACGAGCGCGGTGAGGCGCATGTTGAGGCGCATGTCGCCATTGAGGATGTGGCTGAACTCGTGGCCGACCACGGCCTGAAGCTCGTCGCGCGAGAGGCGCTCAAGGGTGCCGCGGGTGACGGCGACGACGGCGTCGTTGGTGGTGAGGCCGGCGGCGAAGGCGTTGATGGCCGGCTCCTCATCCATGATGTAGACGCCGGGCACGGGGACGCCGGAGGCGATGGCCATCTCCTCGACGACGTTGAGGAGGCGGCGCTCCATGGTGTCGGTAGTGTGCGGGTCGACGCGGCGGGCGCCGACACTCTCGGCGACGGCCGAGCCGCCACCGGAGAACTCGTTCCACTTATAGAGAGAGGCGAGGCCGACGACGGCGAACGTGGCCATCGAGACGCCGAGGAAGAGGCGGGGCTGCCACCAGGAAGGCGGTTGAGCCTGGAGAGCGGAGACCTGGGCGCCGCGGCCGGAGCGCGACGGACGGTAATCGTGTGTCTGCCGCAAGGCGAAGACCGTGGCCACGTAGCCCGCCAGCACCGTGCCGAGGACGGCGACGGCAAAGAGCGCGACGAGACGCGAGGTGCGCTGCTTGGCGCGGGCTTGGGCTTCGAAGAAATCCATCGCTTGAAAAGGCTAGACGCCGTTGGTGCTCAGGTAAGCACCACAGTGGGTGCAGAAGCGAACTTTGTGGCAACGCAGGATGGCTTTGCCACTCCAACTGGGTTCGCGATCACATGAGCGACATTTCGGAGCTAGCTTGAGTGAAAAAAACTTAGGATGATCGACGTTTCCCGAACCACATTCGCTGCAATAAAGTTTCCAATTGCTCTCAACGTTCTTCCGGCACTTTGCGCAAGGCTGACGCCGAGGAAGAAATATCAGAAGTATGCCGATCAATAGGCCTACGAAGGCGATCAAATCGGAGAAAAAGGAGATTTGAACGCGGGCCGCACTTGAGCGACCCGAAACAAGAGAGGCGAAAATTCCGATGATGAACGCCGCCCATGCGGCAAGCTGCACGTTCAGTCGAAATTTTTGTCTGAAGCAAAATGCCTCATTGATTGAAGCGAACGAAGCGCGAAAATCGCGATTTCGGCTGATGCCTGGTGGTAGGCCGTTTTTTTCCTCAAGAGCCAAGGCGAGGGAGTTACTTTAGTTAAAGCTCACCTTCGGCGCGTTGCGCTCGGTCGGGTCGTCGATCTTGAAGAGCTCGGCGGGGAGGAAGCTGAACATGCCGGCGAAGATCACGGTCGGGAACGTCTCGCGGGTGGTGTTGTAGACCATGACGCTGTCGTTGTAGGCCTGCCGGGCGAAGGAGATCTTGTTCTCGGTCGAGGTCAGCTCCTCGGTGAGCTGGAGCATGTTGGTATTGGCCTTCAGGTCGGGGTATTGCTCGGAGACGACCATGAGGCGGCTGAGGGCACCACCGAGGCCGGCTTCGGCGGACATCAGGCCTTTCATGGCGTTGGCGTCGGCGGGATTGGACGCGACGGCTTGAGCGGCGGCGGCGGCGATGTTGCGGGCCTTAATGACGGCTTCGAGCGTGGTGCTCTCGTGCTTCATGTAGCCCTTGGCGACCTCGACGAGATTGGGGATGAGGTCGTAGCGGCGCTTCAACTGGACGTCGATCTGGCTGAAGGCGTTTTTGAAGCGGTTGCGCAGCTCGACGAGCTTGTTGTAGAGGCCGGCAACCCAGAGGCCGGCAATGACGACGAGGGCGGCGAGGACGCCGAGGATGATGAGGGCGGTGGTCATGGTGGAAAGGGAACGTGGAAGAAGGAGGGCTGAACGAAGGCGGACTGTAGGGCGGGAACTTTTTGGCGCGAGTGGGAACTGGTTACAACGCGGTTGATTGTTTCCATGGTGGATAACAACGTCGGCGGGTCCCATGCGTTTTCGTAAGCTCCCCTTAATCACAGTATGGTCGTGCGTCGCGGCGACGGGCGGCGTGTGGGCGCAGGAACCGTTGAATCCCCCGGCCCCGCTGGTGCGGACGGCGGAGCCCGCGGTCTCGCCGGGCGGCGGGGCGGTCACGTTGGCCTCGGCGCAGCGGGCCCTCGAACTGGGCTTTCCCTCGGTGGCGGCGGGGATCTACCGGCAATTGCTGGCGGTGCCGGGGGCGGATCAGGCGGGGCTCACGCTGGCGCTCGTGACGGCGCTCCTGGAAGACGGCCAGCCCGCGGAAGCGGAGAAGGCGTTGCAAGGATTCGTGGGCCTGCGCGGCTCGGCGTGGCAACTACGGACGGGCCTGGCGGCCGTGCAGCTGCGCAAGGTGGACGTGGCGCGGGCGGCGTTGGCGGCGATCCGGCCGGAGGAACTGACGTCGGCGGATGCGGCGTGGGCGTCGTTCTTACAAGGTGCGCTCTACGATCTCGCCCCGGTGCAGGATGTGACGAAGGCCAACGAGTTTTACCTAAAGGCGGAACGGTCAGCGGCGAACGAGCTGGCGCGGGCGCGCTTCCAACTCGCCGGTGAGCAAGTGCGGCTGGCGCTGGGCAAACCGACCGAGGCGGCCCTGCGTCAGGCCAAGGCCACGTATGAACTCAACCGCGGCCGGGTGCTCGGCTACGGCAACGCGAAAAACTATGCGGCGATGCTGCACATGGACGGGCGCACGGCGGAAGCCGTGGCGCTGCTGCAGGAAGCCTTGTTGGCGCTCCTGCCGCAGGAGCGCGCGAGTGGAGACGAGTTTCGACTGTTGATCGGGCTGATCGCGGACAAGGCGCCGGGTGGGGTAGGGCGGCTCGCCCTGAACCAGATCGTGGCCAACGGCGTGAATCCCGAGCGGCAACGCGTGGCCCTGCAACTCCTCGCGCGGGAAGCGCGGACCGAGGTGGTGCGCGGGGTGTTTCGTGCGGAGCTGAACAAGCTGATCGACGCGCCGACGAAGCATCCGATTTTGGAAAGTCTCCTCCTCGTGCGCGGCCAAGTGGCGCTGGCGGAAAAGGACTACGCGCAGGCCGAGCGCGATGTGCGCAAGCTGCTCGAAGAATATCCGGGGTCTCCCTTTAAGCTGCAGGCCCTCGGGGTGTTGACGGCCTCGGCGTGGGAACAGCGCCGGTATCGGGCGGCGGCAGACAATGCCCGCAAGGCGCGCGCCGAACTCGCCCCCGGCACGCCACGGGGCGCGGCGGCGGGCGCGGCGCAGGCCCGGGCCGAGCTGGTGGTGCTGGAGGCCGAGGCGTGGTTTCGCGCAGGGGATGCAGGGGATTTCCGCAGCGCGGCGGACGCCTACGCGGCGGCGTTGAAAGAGCGGCCGGAAGGCGTGCCGCCGGGTAACCTGATGTTCCAGCGCGTGCTGGCGGAAATCAAAGCCGGGGCGACCGAGGCGGCGCAGCCCCTCTTGGATGAATTGGCCAAGGATCCCGCGTTTGACCTCGAGAACCGCTGGCGCGCCGAGTGGAACCTCGCGCGCACCCTGCAGCTGCAAGGCCCGGCCGGCGTGCGGCAGGCGTATGCGCGCGTCAATAAACTCCTCGCCGAGAAACGCGCCGAGGGCGGAGGTGAATTGCCGGGCGAACTCCAAGCGCGGATGGCCTGGCTCCAGGCGCGGCTGGCGGCGGATGCGGGCGACCCCGAACGGACGATCAAACTAGTCGACGAGATGGCGCCGCTGCTGACGGGCCTGAGCGCGGAATTGCGCGATGATATCGCGAGCACGGCGGCGCTGGCGAAGGCTGAGGCGGCCTTTATGCTGGGACGCGAGGCGGAAGCGTTGAAGACGTTGCAAAAAGTGCGCGTGGATTTTCCGAAAGCGGGTGCGGCAGTGCAAAGTTATCTCGTGGAAGCGGGCTACTACTCGCGTCCACCACAGGACAAGCCGGTCGAAGCCCAGAAGCTCCTCACGCGCCTCGCGGATGAGTTTCCCAAGAGCGATTTGGCGCCGTATGCTTTGTATCAGGCGGCGCTCCAAGCGGAGCGAAGAGGGCAGGATGCGAACTACCGCGAGGCTAACCGCTTGATTGAGGATTTGGTGAGCAAGTATCCGCAGAGCGATCTGCTCTTCCCGGCGCGACTGAAGCAGGGAGACCTCTTGCGGAATCTAAATGATTTGCCGGCCGCCCAGCGCGCCTACGAGGACCTGTTAAACAAGCCGGCGTCACAGGAAAACCTGATCCTCGCCCAGCTCGCGCTCGCGCAGTGTCACAACGCGCAGTCCTCGGGCGATCCCACGCACTTTGCGAGTGCGCAAACGCTCTTCGAGCATTTGCGGGACCGGGTCGATGCGTCGGTGGATGTGCGCGTCGAGGCGGGCTACAATTTGGGCGAACTCTGGGTGCGGCGGAATGATCCGGCGAAAGCCCTGGAAGTCTGGTGGAACGACGTCATCCGGGCCTTTCTCGCCGACCCGAAACGCGTCGGCGAGCTGGAGTCGAAGGGCCGCTACTGGATGGCGCGCACGCTGTATCGGGCCGGGGAAGTGTTTGAACAACGCGAGAAACTGGAGGAGGCCAAGGAGGCCTGGCGGATGCTCTTGCGGTCCAATCTCGGTTGGGGCGAGGCGCTGGCCAAGGGCAAGCTGGCGCGCTTCGGTTTGCCGGAGGCCAAGCCGTGAGGCGGCGCAGTGTTTCGCATTTACGCGCCGCGGTGAAACAACTCTAACCTACGTCTCACGATGTCCGTATTTGATTTGAGCCTATTCGCCAAGGGCGGCCCCATGATGTGGGTGTTGCTCGCGCTCGGTTTGCTGGGCCTCGTGCTGTTTATCGAGCGGGTGCTCTACCTGCACCGCGGGCAGATTCGCGCCAAGGCGTTTGTCGATGGGATCAAAAACATCCTCGCGAAACGGCGCTTGGTGGAGGCGCTCACCGTCTGTGAAGAGACCCCCGGCCCGGTGGCCGCGGTGGTGAAGGCGGCTTTGCTGCATGCCGAGGATCAGCCCGAAGCAATGCGCTTCCACGTGCAAGAAGCGGCAGTGGTGGAATTGCCGGCTCTCGAGCGGCGGTTGGGGGCCATCGCGGCGGTGGCGCAAGTGGCTCCGCTGGTGGGCTTACTCGGAACCCTGCTGGGGATGATCGGGACGTTCTTGGCCTTTGAGAAAGGCGGCAACTATGCGACGGCCAGCGCACTCTCCGGTGGAATGTGGCAGGCGCTGCTGGCTACCTCGGGCAGTCTGATGCTGGCCATCCCGGCGCATCTGGCGCATCATTTTCTCAGTGGTCGTGTGCGGGCGATCGTGCGCGATGTCGAATGGTCCGGGAACGAGATCATGAAGTATCTCCTGACAGATTACCGGGCGGCGAAGCCGCCCTCGGCCGCTGAGCAGCCCAAGGGCTAGTCCGCGACGTCATGATCACCCGACCGCTCGATCTCGCGTCACGCCTGCGCCCGGAGCCGCGCAGCTTGGATTGGCTCTTCTTCGTGAACGGCGGGCTGATTGTGCTCTTCTTTTTTTTGTTTGGCTCGCGGTTTGTGCTGGCGCCCGGCTTGGGGCTAAACTTCCAAGTCCCGACAGTGGCAGGTGCAGTGAGCGGAGCCGCGCTGACGACCCACCGCATCAGCGTGGTGCGCTCCGACCTGATTTTGGTGGATGAGGGTTCCATCAACGCGCGCGATCTCCGGGCTTGGTTGGTGCGGGAGGCAAAAACGACGAAGCGCCCCTCCTTGCTGGTGCTCGTCGGGGCGGGTGTGCCAACGACGGATTTTACCGAGATCGCCAGTGCCGCGTTTGCCGCCGGTTTTGTGCATGTGCAAATGGGGGCACAGGAGCCGGCGACTAAAACCGACGGGAGGCGTTGATAGCCGTGCCGGATCTGGCGAAAAAGGACAAACGCAGATGGCTGGGTGCAGCTACGGGAGCAGCCGTGGTGGGAGTCGCTATGCTGGCACTTTTCCGCGGGCCGGTGGTGAGCCCGGACTCAGTCGGACTGGAGAAGGCGCCTCAGCGGCAGGTCACACTCATCAGCGCGCACGATTCGGTCGTCAATGACGAGGCGGTGCTACTGGATCCAACGCCGCTCTTCTTGCCGACGAAGTGGAACGCGACCCAGCGGATCATCGCGCCGCCGGAGGCCGGAGGGAAGTTTCAGGGCTATGATACCCCCAAGTGGAGCTTTCGCGAAAACGAGCTCAAGCTTGGGCTGCCCTCGCCGGTTTCCGTGCCGGAAGGCATTGCTGAGGCGGTGGCGACGGATGCTCCGGCCGTGCCGCTGGTGGGACTGGGGCGCTCGGATGCGCAGATCCCGACCTCGGAAGCGAGGAAAGGGTATGTTAATGTTATTGCGACCCGGTCCGGGCGCTCGGTGTGGAAGAACGGCTTGAGTGAAGGACCGCCGACCACCGGCACCTGGCAGCCTTTGGAGTTTCTTGCCGCGGTCGACGCTGCCGGATTGTTGGGCCCTCTGGTCCTCTCGGTGCGATCGGGGAGTGACGAGGTGGATGGATTCTTTGCCAGCTACCTGTCTCGGACGCTCCGATTGGGGGATCGATTGGCTCCCGGATTCTATCGGATCACCATCGGGCCGTAGAAATTTAGGGAAACTCGCGAATTTGCTGTTGACGGTGCCAAACGCGAGTAGCACGTTCCTCCGCTCTTTTCGTTTTTTGGCACTCCCTTAGTCTGCCCAGATAGCTCAGTTGGCAGAGCACGTCCTTGGTAAGGACGAGGTCACGGGTTCGAATCCCGTTCTGGGCTCCAGTGCCACAAAATAACGTCGGTTAGACTTCTGCGACGTAAAACTAGGAGTCATTTTTCATCTCAACCCAAACATCCGTCTCGCACTCCCATGGCTAAAGGCACATTCGAACGCACAAAACCGCACGTAAACGTCGGCACCATCGGCCACGTCGACCACGGTAAAACCACCACGACGACCGCCATCCTTGCCGTCCAAGCACGCAAGGGTCTCGCCGAGGTCAAGACCTACGCGGACATCGCGAAGGGCGGCACCGTGCGCGATGCCTCCAAGATCGTTACGATCTCGGTGGCCCACGTCGAGTATCAGACGGAAAAGCGTCACTACGCTCACGTCGATTGCCCCGGCCACGCCGACTTCGTCAAGAACATGATCACCGGCGCGGCCCAGATGGACGGCGCTATCTTGGTCGTTTCCGCTGCTGACGGCCCGATGCCGCAGACCCGCGAGCACATCCTGCTGGCCCGCCAAGTCGGCGTTCCGAAGATCGTGGTTTGGCTCAACAAGGTCGACCTCATCGACGACCCCGAGCTCCTCGACCTCGTCGAGATGGAAATCCGCGAGCTCCTCACCAAATACCAATTTGATGGCGACAAGGCCACCATCGTTCGTGGTTCCGCCACTGCTGCTCTCGAGGACAAGCCCGAGGGTAACGCCGCGATTACCGCGCTGATGAACGCGATCGACACCGATATTCCTGAGCCGGTTCGCGAGATGGACAAGCCCTTCCTGATGTCCGTCGAAGACGTCTTCTCGATCACTGGCCGCGGCACCGTCGCCACCGGTCGTATCGAGCGTGGTATCATCA
The DNA here is from genome assembly GCA_947453695.1 of Opitutia bacterium. GTDB lineage: Bacteria > Verrucomicrobiota > Verrucomicrobiia > Opitutales > Opitutaceae > GAS368. Next base: position 21,135 of record CANGHW010000042.1, on the reverse strand, counting down.
AGGTCAACGACTCCGTCGAGATCGTCGGCCTCAAGGACACCGTCGTCTCCGTTGTGACTGGTATCGAAATGTTCCGCAAGCTGCTTGATAGCGGCCAAGCCGGTGACAACGTCGGTATCCTCCTCCGCGGTATCGAAAAAGAAGCCATCGAGCGCGGTCAAGTCCTCGCGGCTCCGAAGTCCATCACCCCGCACAAGAAGGCCAAGGCTGAGATCTACGTCCTCTCCAAGGACGAGGGTGGTCGCCACACGCCGTTCTTCAACGGATATCGTCCCCAGTTCTACTTCCGCACGACGGACGTTACTGGTATCGTTAACCTGCCGAAGGGCGTTGAGATGATCATGCCGGGCGACAACATCGCCGTCGAGATCGACCTCATCGTTCCGATCGCCATGGAAAAGACCCAGAAATTCGCTATCCGTGAAGGCGGTCGCACCATCGGTGCCGGTCGTATCACCGAGATCATCGAATAAGTCACCGCTCAATCTTCAAAATCGACACCGCCGAGGCCTCAAATTGGGGCCTCGGCTGCGTCGTCTAAGAAAGCCCAACACAGGCGTGTAGCTCAATTGGTAGAGTAGCGGTCTCCAAAACCGTTGGTTGGGGGTTCGATTCCCTCCGCGCCTGCCAAATTTCCGTTCATGAAAAATCCGTTCCGCAGCACCCGCATCTTCCTCGGCGAAATGGTCGGCGAGCTTCAAAAAGCAACCTGGCCCACCCGCACTGAGCTGCGCGACTCCACCATCGTGGTCGTCGTTGCTGCGGTGATTCTCGGTGTCTTCACGGCCATCAGCGACTTTTCGCTCACCCAGGTCGTGATTTTGTTCACCGAGTGGGTTAGCTAACTCAGGTTTCCGCCCCGCCATGCCTACCCAAACGACCGCGCCCGCCGGCGCCCAGTGGTTCGCTCTTCACACGCTCTCCGGTCAGGAGAACAAGGTGAAGAACTACATCGAGAAATTCAAAAAGGCCGAGGAGCTTGATGACTCCATTTTTGAAGTTCTCCTGCCCACTGAGGTCGTTTCAGAGGTGAAGAACGGCAAGAAGACCACCAAGGTCCGCAAGCTCTATCCAGGCTACGTCTTCATCCAGATGTGTCTCTATGGCGAAGACAAAAAGGTCATCAACAAGCCGTGGTATTTCGTTAAGGAAGTCGCCGGCGTGATCGGTTTCGTCGGCGGCGACCGTCCGGCGGCACTGCGTCAGTCTGAAATCGACGAAATCTACTCTCGGATTGAGGCCGCCAACGGCAAAGAAGTGCCCAAGGTCCAATACCTCGTGGGAGAGGAAGTTAAGATCACCGACGGAGCCTTCGCTTCGCTCACCGGCCGGATCGACGAGATCGATCCGGAGCGCGGTAAGCTCAAGGTCTCGGTCTCCATTTTCGGCCGTTTTACGCCGGTCGAACTCGAATACTGGCAGGTGCAACGCCTCACTGAGTGATGCGACGCCTCTTTGTCACCGCCGACATCCGCACAGCATACTAAACACCCGCCACCCTCCGTCACATGGCTAAGAAAATCCAAGGTTACATCCGCCTCCAACTGCCTGCCGGCGCAGCGAATCCCGCTCCCCCGGTCGGTCCCGCGCTCGGCGCGCAAGGCGTCAACATCATGGCGTTCTGCAAGGAGTTTAACGCCAAGACCAAAGACCAGAACGGCATGATCTTGCCGGTCGTCATTACGGTCTACTCCGACAAGAGCTTCACCTTCATCCTTAAGTCCCCGCCTGCGAGCGTCCTCCTGAAGAAGGCGGCCAATATCGCCAGCGGTTCGGCTAAGCCGAATCAGGATAAGGTCGGCAAGGTCACCAAGAAGCAGCTCGCTGAGATATGGAAGATCAAGAAAGCTGACATGAACGCCAAAGATGAGGCCGCCGGCATCAAGATCATCGCTGGCACCGCCCGTAACATGGGCATCGAAGTCACTGACTAATTTCGTCCGCACAGAAACCAACTCACCGCGGGAGTCCTTAAGGACGTTCGCACCGCAAGGAGTCATCAATGCCAACTAAGCACAGCAAACGCTACAACAGCGCCGTCAAGGTCGCTGATCTCACGAAGGAATATTCGCTTAAGGAAGCGATCGATATCCTCGCCAAGTTCCCCAAAGCCAAGTTCGACGAGACCGTCGAGCTCTCGTTCCGCCTCAGCGTGGACGGTGCCTCGGGTGACCAAAACGTGCGCGGCACCACGCCGCTCCCGAACGGTTCCGGCAAGAAGGTCCGCGTCCTCGTCTTCACCGACGATGTCGCCAAGGCTCTCGCCGCCGGTGCGGATCATGCCGGTCTCGCCGACATGATGCAGAAAATCAACGAAGGCTGGCTCGACTTCGACGTTGCGATCGCGACGACCGAGGCCATGAAGCAAGTCCGCACGCTCGCCCGCGTCCTCGGTCCCAAGGGCCTCATGCCCAACCCGAAGTCCGGCACTGTGACCGACGACATCGCTGCCGGCATCAAAGCCGTCAAGGCGGGTCGCGTTGAGTTCAAGATGGACAAGTCGGCCAACATCGGCGTCGGCGTTGGCAAGCGTTCCTTCACCACCGCGCAGATTCTCGAGAACGCCCAGGCGGTCCTTGAGGCGGTCGGCAAAGCCAAGCCCGCCTCCTTCAAGGGAGGCCAATACATCAAGACTCTCGCCATCTCGTCCAGCATGAGCCCCGGCGTGCACGTCTCCTCCACTGAGTTCAGCAAATACTAAAAGGAGCACCGACCATGAGAGCCGAAAAAAATTATCTGATCACCGAGGTCGAGACGCACCTTAAGAAGTCCGACTACGTCATCCTCACGAACTTCTCGAAAGTGACCGTCGCCGACGCCGCCGAGCTGCGCAAGCGCCTCGACGTCGAAAAGGCCGAGTTCCACGTCGTGAAGAACAGCTCACTCCGTGTTGCAGCCAAGACCCTTGGCCTGCCCGAGTTCGAGACTGCGCTGACCGGCCCCACGGCCGTCATTGTTGGCGGTAAGAATTCTGCTGGCGTCGCCAAGATCCTCAAGAAGTTCTTCGACGATAAGCAAAAGCTCGAGGTCAAGGTTGGCGTGATCGACAAGAAAGTCGTATCTGCGGCCGATCTCGCCAAGATTGCCGACTTGCCCTCCTTCGAGGCGCTCCGTTCGCAGTTGCTGGGCCTCTTCACGCAGAATGCGGCGTCCTTCGTCCGCCTGCTCGACGCCAAGGTCAAAAAGGAGCAGCCTGCTGCTCCGGCCGCCTAAGCGTTCGTCCACCCTCCATCCAACCACCTTATTATTTTTCTCCGGCGCAAGCCGGGAAAGCATCCAAGAAGGCAGGCTAGGGGATACGTCTCTTAAACGTGTTTCATTCTCGAAACCGCTAGTCCGCCGAAGGAAAAGTCAACATGAGCAACATCACCAAAGACCAAGTTATCGAGTGGCTGTCCGCGCAGACGATTCTCGACCTCGCCGCCCTCGTTAAAGACCTCGAAGGCAAGTGGGGCGTTTCCGCCGCCGCAGCCGTCGCCTCCGGACCTGCCGCTGGCGCCGCTGCCGCTGCCCCTGCCGCTGAGGCACAGACCGAGTTCACCGTCATCCTCAAGGAAGCCGGCGCGAACAAGATCGGTGTCATTAAGGAAGTCCGCGCCATCACCGGCCTGGGCCTCAAGGAAGCCAAGGACCTCGTCGAAGGCGCACCGAAGCCGGTCAAGGAGAATGCTCCCAAGGCCGAAGCCGAGGACATCAAGAAGAAGCTCGAGGCCGCCGGCGCCAAGGTCGAGCTCAAGTAACCGACCACCGCGAAGCTTGGCGATTTCACTCGCAAAACTTCCGTTTTTCACGGGACAGGCCGCGCGCACGCACGGCCTGTCCTTTGCCTTTTCGTTTTCCGTTCTTTCGTCCGTCTCCCGCGTCGCGCGTTGAGCGCTGCGCCCGTCTCTTTCCGCCTCTTAACCCTTACCGGGAATTCCCATGGCCGACCGCACACACTCTGAACGTATCAACTTCGGCAAGCTCCGCGAAGTCATCCAGCCGCCGAACCTCATCGAGATTCAGATTACGTCCTACTTGGACTTTCTGCAAAAGGGCATTCCCGAGAAGCAGCGCAAGCCCCAGGGCTTGGAGGCCGTGTTCCGCGAGGTCTTCCCGATCCTCAGCTACGACGAGCGCTTGACGCTCGAATACGTTTCCTACAATCTCGGTGACCCCAAGAACACCGAGCTCGAGTGCCTCCGCGAAGGCATCACTTACTCTGTTCCGCTCTACGTGAAGCTCCGCCTCCGCGAGGAAGACTTCATCAAGGACGAGGACATCTACATGGGCGAAATCCCGATGGTGACCGAGCGTGGCTCCTTCATCATCAACGGCGCCGAGCGCGTCGTCGTTTCGCAGCTACACCGTTCTCCCGGCATTGCGTTCGAAGTTACACCGCACCCGAACGGCAAGCCCCTTCACTCCTTCCGCATCATTCCTGATCGCGGCACTTGGCTCGAGGTGCAGTTCGACAACAACGATCTGCTCTACGTCTACCTCGATCGCCGCCGCCGTCGCCGTAAATTCCTCATCACGACGCTGCTCCGCGCTATCGGCTACTCGAGCGACATCGACCTGCTGAATCTCTTTTACGAGATCAAGGATCTCAAAGTCTCCAAGGCGCTCGACATGGAGAACGTCTCCACGCTCGTGCTTGTCGAAGACGCGATCGATGCCCAGAAGGGTGTCGTTCTCGCCCGCGCGTTTGAGCCGCTCACGAAGGCCATCGTCCGCACTTTCGAGAAGCACGATATTACCACGTTGCGCGTGATCGACACGTCGATCGACGAAGGCGCCCTCATCCGCGCCCTCAAGAAAGACCCGACCCGCAACGAAGAGGAAGCGCTCAAGGAAATCTACAAGCGCCTCCGTCCCGGTGAGCCGCCGACAACCGCGAACGCCAAAGCGCTCCTGAAGCGTCTCTTCTTCGATCCGAAGCGCTACGATCTCGGCCGCGTCGGACGCTACAAGGTTAACCAGAAGCTCGGCCTCAAGGTCGACCTTGAGCAGCGCATCCTCGAGTCCGGCGACGTGGTCGCCGCGACGAAGTATCTCGTTCGCCTCAAGAAGGGCGAAGGCGTTGTCGACGATATCGATCACCTCGGTTCCCGCCGCGTCCGCACCGTCGGCGAGCTCCTCGCCAACCAGTGCCGCGTGGGCCTCAGCCGCACCGAGCGTCTCGTGCGCGAACGCATGACGATGTATGACCAGAGCGTCGACTCGATCACCCCGCAGAAGCTCATTAACCCGAAGGCGCTGACGACCGTCATCCGCGATTTCTTCGCGCGTTCCCAGCTCTCGCAGTTCATGGATCAGATCAACCCCCTCGCCGAGGTCACGCACAAGCGCCGCCTCTCCGCGCTCGGGCCGGGTGGTCTCAACCGCGAACGCGCAGGCTTCGAAGTCCGCGACGTTCATCCTTCGCACTATGGCCGCATCTGCCCTATCGAAACGCCCGAAGGTCCGAACATCGGTCTCATCAACTCTCTCTCGACCTATGCCCGGGTGAACGAGTTTGGCTTCATCGAAACGCCTTACCGCGTGGTGAAGGACGGTCGGGTCACTGACAAGATCGATTACCTGACTGCCGATCAGGAAGAGGCCAAGGTTATCGCCCAGGCCAATGCCGAGATCGATGACAAGGGTCACTTTATCGGCAAGGTTACCGTCCGTCAGGACGGCGAGTTCCTCGAGGTGCCGGCCGATTCCGTCCACTATATGGACGTCTCGCCGAAGCAGGTCATCTCGATCGCGGCCGGAATGATTCCCTTCCTCGAGCACGACGATGCGAATCGCGCGCTCATGGGTGCGAACATGCAACGCCAAGGTGTTCCGCTCCTTCAGGCCGAGTCGCCGTTTGTCGGCACTGGTATCGAAGAGCGTGTCGCCCGTGACTCCAAGATCGTCCTCGTCGCCGAAGAAGCTGGTGTCGTCGCCTCCGTCGACGCCAAGCGCATCATCGTCACCAAGGACGGCGAGCTTCCGCGCAACGTTAAGAATGACCCGAAGAACGGCGTCTACGTCTACGAGCTGCGCAAGTTCATGCGCTCGAATGCCGGCACCTGCTTTAACCAAAAGCCCATCGTCAAACAGGGCCAGAAGGTAAAGAAGGACCAGATCATCGCCGACGGTCCCTCGACCGACAAAGGCGAGATGGCGCTCGGCCGCAACGTGCTCGTCGCGTTCATGCCGTGGAACGGCTACAACTTCGAAGACGCTATTCTCATTTCCGAGAAGGTGCTCCGCGAGGACATCTTCACCTCAATCCACATCCAGGAATTCGAGGTCACCGCGCGCGATACCAAGCTCGGGCCGGAAGAAATCACGCGCGACATTCCGAACGTCGGTGAAGAAGCGCTCAAGAACCTTGACCACAACGGCGTCATCCGCGTCGGTGCGGAGGTGAAGCCCGGCGACATCCTCGTCGGCAAGATCACTCCGAAATCCGAGACCGAACTCGCACCCGAGGAAAAGCTCCTCCGCGCCATCTTCGGTGAGAAGGCCGCGGACGTGAAAGACACGTCCCTCATCGTCCCGTCTGGTGTCACCGGCATCATCATGGACGTGAAGGTCTCTTCGCGCATCGACAATCAGGAAGAGAAACTTTCTCCCTCCGATCGTCGCCGCCAGGTTAAGCAAATCCAGGAAGAGTATAAGACGCAGATGGACAAACTCCGCGAGGGGTTGACCGAGGCGCTCTCGAACATCCTCCTCGGTGAGAAGATCCCGCTCGACGTTATCAACGGCGAATCCGGCGAAATCATCATCCCGGCCAATCGCAAGATCACCAAGACGCTCCTGCGCAAACTCGCCGCCGTCTCCAAGCACGTCCAGATCGACCCGTCACCGGTTCGCATCAAGATCATGGAGATCATCGGCTCGTATCAGACTAAGTTTGACGAGCTCGAGAGCGACCGCGAACGCAAGATCGGTTCCATCGAGGCGGGCGAAGGCTCCGCTGATGGTGCGATCAAGCAGGTCAAGGTCTACATCGCCACGAAGCAAAAGCTCGAGGTCGGTGACAAGATGGCCGGTCGCCACGGTAACAAGGGTGTCGTCGCCAAGATCGTGCCCGAAGAAGACATGCCCTTCCTCCCCGACGGCACGCCCGTCGAAATCTGCTTGAACCCCCTCGGCGTGCCTTCGCGCATGAACGTCGGTCAGGTTCTCGAGACGCACTTGGGTTGGGCCTGCAAAAAGCTCGGCATCAAGGTCGCCACGCCTGTGTTCGACGGTATCCCGGAAAAGAAAGTCCGTGAATACCTCAAGGACGCCAAGCTGCCTTCCTCCGGCAAGAGCCCGCTCTATGACGGACGCACCGGTGAGAAGATCGATCAGGAGGTCGTCGTCGGCTACATCTACATGATGAAGCTGAACCATCTTGTGTCCCACAAGATCCACGCCCGCGCGGTCGGTCCTTACTCCCTCGTCACGCAGCAACCCTTGGGCGGCAAAGCCCAATACGGTGGCCAGCGCTTCGGCGAAATGGAAGTGTGGGCGCTCGAGGCTTACGGCGCGGCGCACACGCTGCAGGAACTGCTCACCGTCAAATCCGACGACGTGCAGGGCCGCACCAAGATCTACGAGTCGCTCGTCAAGGGCGACAATACGCTCGTCGCCGGCACGCCGGAGTCGTTCAACGTCCTCATCAAGGAAATCCAGTCCCTCGGTCTGGATATCAAACTCCAGAAACGCGACGCCATCGCCTACGGCTCCTAAGCTTAGGCAGCGTTTTCCACCTTCTCACGACATTCTGCTAGGGAGACATCACCATGATTCAACCCGCTGACACAGCCGCTTCTTCCCGCGACGAAGCCCGCGCCGCCCTCGGTATCGAAGAGAACGCATTTGACTGCGTTTCTATCACCGTCGCCTCGCCCGAGACCATCCGCAAGTGGTCCAAGGGCGAAGTGAAGAACCCCGAGACGATCAATTACCGCACCTTCAAGCCCGAGCCGGGCGGTCTCTTCTGCCAAAAGATTTTCGGCCCGGTGCGCGACTACGAGTGCGCCTGCGGAAAATACAAGCGCATCAAATACAAGGACGTCATCTGCGATCGCTGCGGTGTCGAAGTAACGATTGCCCGTGTGCGCCGCGAGCGCATGGGCCACATCGAGCTCGCCGTCCCGGTGGCCCACATCTGGTTCCTCAAGTCGATGCCGAGCCGTCTCGGTCTCTTGCTCGACATGACTGCACGCTCCCTCGAGCGCGTGATTTACTACGAGAACTACATGGTCATCGATCCGGGCAAGACCCCGCTCGAGATGAAGCAGCTGCTCACCGATACCGAATATCGTCAGGCCATCGACGAATACGGTGATGATTCCTTCGTTGCCAAGATGGGCGCCGAGGCGGTGCGCGATGCTCTCGCCAAGACCGACATGGAAGGCACCGTGGCCGAGCTGCAGGAGCAGATGCGCGCGACGAAATCGAAGCAGATCAAAAAGAAGCTCTCGAAGCGTCTCAAAGTCATCCAAGGCTTCATTCACTCGAAGAGCCGTCCGGAGTGGATGGTGCTCGAAGTGCTCCCGGTGATCCCGCCGGACCTGCGCCCGCTCGTCCCGCTCGAGGGTGGCCGCTTTGCGACCTCCGATCTCAACGATCTCTACCGCCGCGTCATCAACCGCAACAATCGTCTGCGGAATCTGATGCAGCTGAAGACGCCCGACGTCATTATTCACAACGAAAAGCGCATGCTGCAGGAGGCGGTTGACGCGCTCTTCGACAACGGTCGCCACGGTCGCCCGGTCACGGGTGCCGGCAATCGCCCCTTGAAGTCCCTTTCGGACATGCTCAAGGGCAAGCAGGGGCGTTTCCGTCAGAACTTGCTCGGTAAGCGCGTCGACTACTCCGGCCGCTCGGTTATCGTCATCGGTCCTGAGCTCAAGCTCAACCAATGCGGTCTTCCGAAGAAGATGGCGCTCGTCCTGTTTGAGCCGTTCATCATCCGCCGCCTCAAGGAACTCGGCTTCGTGCACACCGTCCGCGGTGCGCGCAAGATGATCGAGAAGAAGTCTCCTGAAGTCTGGGACATCCTGGAGGAAGTCACGAAGGGCCACCCGGTCCTCCTCAATCGCGCGCCGACACTCCACCGTCTTTCGATCCAGGCTTTCGAGCCGACGCTGATCGAAGGCGAGGCCATCCGCATTCACCCGCTCGTCTGCACCGCTTACAACGCGGACTTCGACGGTGACCAAATGGCCGTGCACGTGCCGCTGTCCCTCGAAGCAATCATGGAGTGCAAACTCCTCATGATGGCGACGTCGAACATCTTCTCGCCGTCCTCCGGCAAGCCGATCCTCACGCCTTCTCAGGACATCGTCCTCGGTGCGTATTACCTCACGATCGAACCGCGCCGTAAGCCTGAAAAGGGCGTGCGCGTTCCGCTCGTGAGCGGTCTGCAAGAGGTTCTTTACGCCAAGGCCGACGGCGCCTTCAAGATGCACGATTGGGTCGAGGTTCCGAATCCCGACTACAATCGCGACACGGTGTTCGGTGACAAGAAGCGCAAAGTGCTTCGCACCACGGTGGGCCGGATTATCTTCAACCAGATTTGGCCGGTTGATCTCGGCTTCGTGAATTTCCCGGTGCCGAAGGGCAAGTTGGGCGATCTCATCCTCAATACCTACAAGATCGCGGGTAACCACGTCACCGTGGAGACTCTCGACAAGCTCAAGGAGCTCGGCTTCCAGACCGCCTTCCAGGCCGGCATCTCGATCGGTATCGATGATATGATCATCCCCGATTCGAAGAAGGACATTGTCGCCGACTCCCGGAAAAAGATCACCGAGGTCGAAGGCCAGTTCAACAAGGGTATCATCACCGACGGCGAGCGCTACAACAAGGTCGTCGATATCTGGACCAGCGCCACCGACAAAATCGCCAAAGAGGTTTTCGCCAAACTCGAAAACAACGATGGCAAGACCGAAGTTAACCCGGTCTACATCATGATGGATTCCGGCGCGCGCGGTAACAAACAGCAGGTCCGCCAGCTGTGTGGCACCCGCGGTCTCATGGCCAAGCCCTCGGGCGAAATCATCGAGCGCCCCATCCTGTCTTCATTCCGTGAAGGTCTCACGGTTCTAGAATACTTCATCTCGACGCACGGCGCCCGTAAGGGACTCGCCGATACCGCGCTCAAGACCGCCGACGCCGGCTATCTCACCCGCAAACTTTGCGACGTGGCGATGGACGTCATCATCGCGGAAGACGATTGCGGTTCCCGCGACGGCGTATGGAAGAAAGCCATCTTCGAGGGTGACGACGAAATCGTCGGCCTCAAAGAGCGCATCATCGGCCGCTTCTCGAGCGATGATGTCATCAACCCGATCAATCCTTCCGAGGTTCTCGTCGGTTCTGGTGAGATCATCACCGAGGAAACCGCCGCGAAGATCGACGAAGTCGGTATCGAGCGCGTCAAGGTCATGTCGCCGCTTACCTCCGTCACCAAGGGTGGCATCGATGCGAAGTCCTACGGCATCAATCCCGCGACCAACAAGGTCGCGAAGATCGGTGACTCGGTTGGAATCATCGCGGCGCAGTCCATCGGTGAACCCGGCACGCAGCTCACGATGCGCACATTCCACATCGGTGGTGTCGCGTCCGGCGGCTTCAAGACTCCTGAAATTCGCGTCAAGGCCTCTGGCACGGTGAAATACAAGGGCCTCCGCCTCGTTGAAACCGCCGATGGCGCTGCCATTGTGCTCAACAAGACCGGCACGATCCAAATCCTCGATGCCGAGGACAAGGAAGTTGAAAACTACAACATCGTGGTCGGCTCCTTCCTTCACGTCGGCGACGGCGCGAAGATCGAGAAGGGATCCGTGCTCGCACAGTGGGATCCGTATAACATTCCGGTTCTCTCGGAAAAGGGCGGCACGCTCTCCTTTAAGGACATGATCCCTGGTGTCACCGTGAAGCGCGAACTCGACGAAGCGTCGGGCCGCATCGCCACCGTGGTTATCGAACACAAGGAGGATCTCAATCCTCAGATCGAAGTGCGCGATGCGAAGAATAAGCCACTCGCGGCCTATTCGATTCCTGTCGGCGCGCAGATCGCGGTCAACGAAGGCGACATCATCCAACCGGGTGCGTTGCTCGCGAAGACCCCGCGTCAAGCGTCCAAGACCAAGGACATCACTGGCGGTCTTCCTCGCGTGGCCGAGCTCTTCGAAGCTCGTCGCCCGAAGGATGCAGCCGAAATGTCCCGCATCGACGGTATCGTCGGTTTTGAGGGCACCGTTCGCGGCAAGCGCAAGCTGGTCGTCAAAAACGAGGAGACTCAGCAGGAAGAGGAGCATCTCATCGCCACCGGCAAGCACATCATCGTGCAACCCGGCGACGTCGTGCACAAGGGACAGCACCTTACCGAAGGTGCTGCCGACCCGCACGAGATTCTCGAGATCCTCGGGCCGTCCGCGCTCTACGATTTCCTGATTTCGCAGGTGCAGGAAGTCTATCGTCTCCAAGGTGTGACGATTAACGACAAGCACATCGAAATCATCATCCGTCAGATGCTCCGCAAAGTCCGTATCACTGATCCGGGCGACACCGAGAACTTCTGGGGTGAGCAGGTTGATCGCGCTCATTTCCTCGCTGAAAACCGGCGCATCGAAGAAGCCGGCGGTAAGCCGGCTGAGGCTGAGCCGATCCTCCTTGGTATTACCAAGGCCTCGCTTGAAACCGAGAGCTTCATCTCCGCGGCCTCCTTCCAAGAGACGACGCGCGTCCTCACCGACGCCTCGACCCTCGGCAAGATCGACCTCCTGAAGGGCTTCAAGGAAAACGTAATCATGGGGCATTTGATTCCGGCTGGCACGGGCCTCCCGAAATACAAGCAACTCAAGATTTCATTGCCTTTTGGTGCTGAGCTTCCCGAGGAGCCTAAGGTCGCAGAAGCAACTGCGAGCTGAGCCTACTGACTCGAGTCATCTATCAAGCCGCGGAGTTTTCTCCGCGGCTTTTTTGTGCCTTGGCGCATAAGTTGTGAATAACTTCCCCTTGTCATTGTCTGGTCTCCGCCCAGCTTCGCAGTCCCTCCCGCCAAAACTGCATGTAGAGCTTAGCTCCATGTGGTTTTACGCCCGGTCTCACGACCGGGCGTTTTTTTTGCCCGAATGAAACGTGCGGCCTGTTGTATCGCCGGGAAAAGAGGTCAAATTCATCCACGTTCATTGCCTTGTTGAATTGCCCCAATGATATTACTTGGCAGCAAATAATCCCGAGCAGACATCTCGGAAAATATGCTGTTTTACCTCTGGCGATCTTCGATCTGCGGATCCGCAAATCATGCCTCCGCCGAATATTTTCCTCTCCCTTTGTCAGAGTAAAACAGGACTATTTCCATTTTTCTCCAAAAAGTTCTTGCCGAGAGTTGAGCAAAAGGTAGGGTCCCACCTCTTTTCTCCAATTTTCACTCTGTAACTCTCACTTCCTCGTATGCCGACCATCAACCAACTCGTGCGCAAAGGCCGCCGCAAGGTGCGCACCAAGTCGAAGTCCCCGGCTCTCGCGGGCAATCCGTTCCGTCGTGGCGTGTGCGTGCAGGTTATGACCCGCACTCCGAAAAAGCCGAACTCCGCTATCCGTAAGGTCGCCAAGGTTCGCCTCACGAACGGCAACGAAGTGATCTCTTACATCCCGGACGAGGGACACAACCTTCAGGAGCACTCCATTGTGCTCGTCCGCGGCGGCCGCGTGAAGGATCTTCCCGGCGTTCGTTATCATATCGTTCGCGGCACCCTCGACGCTACGGGTGTCGAAAAGCGCCGTCGTTCTCGTTCCAAATACGGCGTCAAGCGCCCGAAGGCTGCTAAGTAAACGTTTTTTCCTAACACTATTTCGTCATGTCACGCCGTCACAGAGCAGAAAAACGTCAGGTTGTCCCGGACGCTCGCTACAAGAGCCCCCTCGTTGCCCATCTCGTCAACGTCATCATGAAGAGCGGCAAGAAGAACCTTGCCCAGCGCATCGTCTACGGTGCCTTTGAAAAAGTTTCCGAGAAACTCGAAAAGGGTGATCCGGTTGACCTGCTGCTCGGCGCACTTGAGAATGCTCGTCCACGCCTTGAGGTAAAGAGCCGCCGCGTCGGTGGTGCCACCTATCAAGTTCCGGTCGAAATTACTTTTGAGCGCCAAGAATCCCTCGCGCTTCGTTGGATCGTTGATGCTGCTCATACGCGCAAGGGCGTCACGATGAAGGACGCACTTGCGGCTGAAATCATCGATGCCTATAACAATACTGGCACCGTCGTAAAGAAGAAGGAAGATACCCACAAGATGGCCCAGGCGAATCGCGCCTTCGCTCACCTGCGCTGGTAAGGTCAGTTAATTCGTTCCTTCCATGTCTGCCTCCGCCGCACCCACCATCACCGTTGTTACCGAGAAATCGAAGATTTCTACGGTTAACTCTAAAGACCGCCCGTTCCCCCTTGAGTGGACGCGCAACATCGGTATCGCCGCGCACATCGACGCCGGCAAGACCACGACGACTGAACGTATTCTGTTTTACTCTGGCGCTGTCCATAAGATGGGAGAAGTCCATGAAGGCACCACCGTGACCGACTGGATGGAGCAAGAGCGCGAGCGCGGTATTACGATTACGGCTGCTGCAATTTCCTGTGCGTGGAATGCGTCTTGGGGCCCCTGGAAGGGAATCAAACAGCGCATCAACATCATCGATACCCCCGGACACGTGGACTTCACGGCCGAGGTAGAGCGCTCGCTTCGTGTTCTTGATGGTGCCGTTGCTGTGTTCTGCGCAGTTGCCGGTGTCCAGCCCCAGTCCGAGACGGTTTGGCGCCAAGCCAATAAATACAAGGTTCCGCGCGTTGCGTTTATCAATAAGATGGATCGCACGGGAGCAGATTTTTACCGCGCTGTCTCGGAGATGCGCGAGAAGCTCAAGGCCAACGCTCACCCCCTATTCATTCCGATTGGCAAGGAAGAGAATTTCTCCGGCCTAATCGATCTCGTGCAGAACGTTGCGTATTCCTTTGAGGAAAATCCGAACGATCAGCTCGGTATGAATCCCGTTACCCAGCCGATTCCAGCTGAAATGGCGGCACAGGCCAAAGAGTATCGCGATAAGCTCATTGAAGCGGTCTCGGACTTCGACGACGTCATCGCTGAAAAGTATCTCAACGGCGAAGAGATTTCCGTTCCGGAACTCCTCCTCGGTGTTCGTAAAGCTACGATTTCTCTCCAGTTTACCGGTGTAATCCCAGGTTCGGCCTTCAAAAAGAAGGGCGTGCAGCGCCTCCTTGACTGCGTTGTTAATTTCCTTCCAAGCCCCATCGATGTCCCGCCGATGCAAGGTCAGGACAGTGATGGCAAAACCGTCGAAGCCGTTGTTAACGACAAGGCCAAGCTCGCCGGCCTAGCGTTTAAACTCTGGAACGATCCCTTCGTCGGTCGTCTCGTGTTCTTCCGTGTTTACACGGGAACCCTCCCGAAGGGCATGCCGCTTTATAATCCCCGCACGCGTCGTTCCGAGCGCGTATCGCGTCTGGTTCTCATGCGAGCCATTGAGCGCGAAGAGATCGATATGGCTTACTCGGGTGACATCTGTGCCGTTGTCGGAGTCAAAGACGTCATTACGGGTGATACCCTGTGTGACGAAGATTTCGACATCCGCCTAGAGCCGCCGTCCTTCCCTGAGCCTGTTATCTCGATGTCCATCGAGCCCAACTCCAAGGCCGATCAAGAGAAGATGGGTAACGCTTTGCAGCGCCTTGTCGCCGAAGATCCGACCCTCCGAGTCAAGACTGACCAAGATACGGGCCAAACCATTCTTGCCGGCATGGGCGAACTCCACCTCGACATCATTCGCGATCGCATGAAGCGCGAGTTCAAGGTTGAGGCCACAGCAGGCAAGCCTCAGATCGCTTACCGCGAGACTATTAAGATGGCCTCGGACGGAGAAGGTAAATTCATCCGCCAGTCTGGTGGTAAGGGACAATACGGTCACGTCTGCATCAAACTCGAACCCGCTGAAAAGGGTAAGGGCGTTGAAGTGATTAACGAAACCGTCGGTGGTTCCATTCCGAAGGAATTTATTAAGCCCGCTACCGAAGGTCTGCTTGAGGGCGCCAACAATGGTGTCGTCGCCGGCTTCCCTGTGGTCGATGTGATCATTCGTATCACCGACGGCTCCTTCCACGAGGTCGACTCTTCGGAACTCGCATTCAAGATGGCCGGTATCTTCGCCTTCAAGGACGCGATGAAGAAGGCTAACCCGATTCTGCTCGAACCCATCATGGGTGTTGAGGTCACCACGCCTGAGGAATATCAGGGCGATCTCATGGGCGATATCAACCGTCGTCGCGGCCAGATTCAGGGCATGGAAAACAAAGCGGGTGCTTGTATTATTACCGCCCACGTTCCCCTGGAAATGCTCTTCGGCTACGTCACCGACATTCGTTCCCTGTCTAAGGGCCGTGCCAGTGCCGGCATCACGCCGTCGCACTTCGAGCAGGTCCCGAATGCCCTCCTCGCCAAGATTGTCGAGAGCAACGCCAAGGGCCCCGCCCGCACCTAAACCTCCGTTCTTTTTATCGCCATGAAAGGCCAACGCATTCGCATCAAACTCCAGGGCTTCGACTATCGCGTGATCGATCAGTCAGCCCAGGACATCGTCGAAACCGCCAAGCGCTCCGGCGCCCGCGTTTCCGGCCCTATCCCGCTGCCCACCCGCATCGAGAAACTTTCTGTCAATCGCTCCCCGCACGTGGACAAGAAGTCCATGGAGCAGTTCGAGACGCGCACCCACAAGCGCCTCATCGACATCATCGAACCCACCGCCCAAACGGTGGACGAACTCAAGAAGCTCAACCTTCCGTCTGGCGTAGATATTACCATCAACGTCTAAAGTTTCACCCTTTACAGTCCAACGTTAGCAGTAGCCTGTGTGCCCTCGTGGCACCGCCAGGTTTCAACTAATGTAGGTCGCAAACGGAATCTTAATTCCACCTACCGCTTAGCCCATGATCTCATCGCTCCTCGGCAAAAAACTCGGGATGACGCAGGTCTATGACGCCCAAAACGTCTTAGTTCCCGTCTCCGTGGTTCAGGCCGGACCCTGTTCAGTGGTCCAGGTCAAGACCGTCGAATCCGACGGTTACAACGCAGTCCAAATCGGTTTCGACCCAAAGAAACCAAAGAACACCGCTTCTGGTGAACTCGCCCACGCGAAGAAGGCAGGCCTCGAAGCCGCACCTCGCGTGCTGAGCGAAGTTCGTCTCCCTGCTGCTCCGACCGCCAAGGTTGGAGATATTCTCACCGTCGCCGCCTTCACCGAAGGTCAACTTGTCGATGTCTCCGGCATCAGTAAGGGCAAGGGATTCCAGGGCGTTGTGAAGCGCTTCCGTGTCGCTGGCGGCCCTGCGACGCACGGTTCCATGTTCCATCGCCGCATCGGTTCGGTCGGTATGCGTCAGACCCCCGGTCGTGTGTGGAAAAACCAGGCCATGCCTGGCCACATGGGTCAAGATTCTCGCACCGTGCAAAATCTGCGCGTAGTGAAAATCATCGCCGACAAGAATCTCATCCTCGTTAAGGGTGCGATCCCCGGCGCCAACGGCGACGACGTCGTCGTTCGCTCTGCCATCAAGGGCCAGCGTGCTCTCCCGGCCGCCCCCGTAGCTGCTGCAGCTCCTGCCAAAGGCGCTGCCGCTGCGAAACCCGCCGCTAAGAAATAACCCGGAGATCAGCCCATGAAACTCACCGTTTTCAGTTCCGACGGCACCCAGAGCAGCGAAAAAGATTTCGCCGGCCTCCCCACCTTTGAAGGCGACAAAGGCCTTCAAGCCGTGAAGGAAGTCATTGTCGCCATCAACGCCAACAACCGCCAAGGCACCCACTCGACCAAAACCCGTGGTGAAGTCCGCGGTGGCGGTAAAAAGCCATGGCGTCAGAAGGGCACTGGCCGCGCTCGCGCCGGCTCCATTCGCTCGCCCTTGTGGTCCGGCGGTGGCGTCGTTTTCGGCCCCAAGCCCCGCGACTATTCCAAGAAAATTAACGATAAGGTTAAGCAGCTCGCTTTCAGCCGCGCTCTGTTTGACCGCGCCATGGCCGGGGAACTCGCCGTCATCGAGCAATTCGATGCTACTGCGAAGAAGACCAAAGCGGTGGATGTCATCGTCGGTCGCATCGCGCCGAAGGGCCGCGTGCTCCTCGTCGATGCCCCGTTCACAGCCGAGGCCAGCCGTGCTGCTCGCAATATCGAGCGCGTGACTCTCCAAGAGGCCGCAAAACTCAACACTCACGATCTTGCGAATTACGCCAAGATCATCGTCAGCACCAAGGCGCTCGAGACCATCATTTCCCGCGTCAACGGAGGTAAAAACTGATGCAAGCCGACAAAGTCCTCAAATTCCTTCGCCTCTCGGAGAAGTCCAATAAGCAGAGCTCCGAACTCGGCCAATACACCTTCGAGGTGTTCAAAAGCGCCAACAAGCACCAGATCGCCGAAGCCGTTGAACAGACCTTCAAGGTCACCGTTCGCCGCGTGAACACGATGACGATCCGGGGCAAAAACAAAAAGAGCCGCACCGGTCGTCCGACCGTCGGGTCCGACTTCAAGAAGGCCATCGTCACCCTCAAGGCCGGCGATAAAATCGAGCTCGTCTAACCCGCGCCCGATCTACCCGGAGGAATACCACCATGCCTATCCATTCATTTCGCCCGCTTACGCCGTCCGGCCGCTTCACCTCGCTGAATAAGGACGTCGGTCTGAGCTCCAAGCGCCCAGAGCGCGCGCTCACCGAGCACAAGCACAAGACCGGTGGACGCAACGTCTACGGTCGCGTCACCTCCCGCCATCGCGGCGGCGGTCACAAGCAGCTCTACCGCATCATTGACTTTAAACGCGATCTCCTCGACCTGCCGGCCAAAGTGCAGGCCCTTGAGTATGATCCGAACCGTTCGGCGAACATCGCGCTGGTCGCTTACGCGACTGGCGAGAAGCGCTATATTCTCGCCCCGAAGGGCCTGAAAGTCGGCGACAGCATCTTCGCTTCGAATAAGGCGACGACGAACGATTTCACGGTCGGCAACAATTTCCCGTTGCACCTGATCCCGCCCTCCACCCGCTTGCACAATGTTGAGCTCATCCCCGGTCGCGGCGCCCAGATTGCCCGCACCGCCGGCACCTCGCTCGAGCTCGTGGCTGTCGAAAACGGTCGCGCGACGCTTAAGATGCCCTCTGGCGAGCTCCGCTTCGTGCACCCGAACTGCCGCGCAACCATTGGTGAAGTCGGCAACGGTGATCACAATCAGCAGTCCCTCGGCAAAGCCGGTCGTCGTCGTTGGCTCGGCGTCCGACCGACCGTCCGCGGTATGGCGATGAATCCCGTCGATCACCCCAACGGCGGTGGTCAGGGTAAATCCAAGGGTGGTGGCGGTCGCCAACAGCTCGTCTCCCCGTGGGGCCAGCTCGCGAAGGGCTTCCCAACGCGCCGCCGTTCCAAGATCTCGAACAGCCAGATCATCGTTCACCACAACGGCCGCAAGCCGCGTGGCAAAAAGTAATCCCGCCCCTTTCGCACCATGGCACGTTCCATCAAAAAAGGCTTCTTCGTCGACTACCACCTGCTCGAGAAAATCGAGAAGGCCATCAAGACCGGCGCTAAGAAACCCATTCAGACCTGGTCCCGCCGCTCGACGATCACGCCCGACTTCATCGGCCACACGTTCAGCGTTCATAACGGTAAGATCTTCACTGCCGTTTACATCACCGAAAATATGGTCGGCCACAAACTCGGCGAGTTTGCCCCCACGCGCACGTTTAAGTCGCACGGCGGTCTTACCCGCAAGGAGATCTAAAGTTACTGCTATGCTTCGTCGACTTTTCCAATCCGGACTCTTTACGATCGTAGTGCTTGCACCGTTTCAGGCGCGCGCTGCGGTCGTTACTGGCTCGGTTGGAGTGGTCGAGGTGCAGTCCACTCGTGTTGCTGACCTGGTTTTCCTAGGTCGCGGCCTCGATGCCGGTCTGCGTCAAGGCATGATCTGTCGCGTTGCTCGTGGCTCAGTCGACGTCGCCGAGGTCCTCCTCGTCGAGTCCCGCCTCCGTTCGAGTGCGGCGCTCATCGTCTCCTTGGCTCCCGGCCAGTCGATCCAGACTGGCGATGTCGCCTCCGTCAAAATTCTCAAAGTCTAAATTAAACCTCAAAGGGTAGGGGACCCCAGCGGTTCCACTATCGCCGAGTCACCTCGGAATCCTCCACCCGTCACCGTCATTACCATGGAAGTTCAAGCCCTCACCCGCTACGCGCGCATGTCGCCGAAAAAGATGCGCGACATTTCCCGCATCGTGCAAGGCCGCAAGGCCGTCGAAGCCGTCGAGTATCTCTCGCTGATTCCGCGTAAGTCCGCGCGCCTCATCGCCAAGACGCTCAAGAGCGCCATCGCGAACGCTGAGAACAATAATAATCTCTCGGCCGATAGCCTCACCGTGAAGCTCGCCCTCATTGAGTGCGGCCCTGTGTTGAAGCGTTTCAAGGCCGGTGCCCGCGGCACTGCGATGCCCCGCCGTAAGAAGATGTCGCATATCCGCATCGTCCTCACCGACGGCTCCTCGAACTAATTACCAACTACCATGGGCCAAAAAACCAATCCCACAGGCTTCCGTCTCGCCGTCCGTCGCAACTGGCAGTCCCGCTGGTATGCTTCGAAGAAAGAATTCCCGAAGCTCCTCCTCGAAGACCAGATCATCCGCACGAAGCTGATGGAGAAGCTTAAGCAGGCGTCCGTCCCGCGCATCTTCATCGAGCGCGCCTCGAACCGCGTCCGCGTCAAAATTTACACCGCCCGCCCCGGTATCGTGATCGGTCGCAAGGGCCAGGAAATCGAGAAGATCAAAGAAGAGCTTTCCAAGCTCACCGGTAAGGAAATCCTCCTCGACATCCAAGAGGTGAAGAAGCCCGAGATCGAGGCCGCTCTCGTCGCCGAGAACGTCGCACTCCAGCTCGAGCGCCGTATCGCTTTCCGCCGCGCCATGAAGAAGGCCGTCGAAATGGCCATGGCCCTCGGTGCCGAAGGTATCCGTATTCAATGCTCGGGGCGCCTCGGTGGCGCCGACATCGCTCGCCGCGAGTGGCAGCGCAAAGGCCGCGTGCCGTTGCACACCCTCCGCGAAAACATCGACTACGGTTTCGCGGAAGCGCTGACCGTTTATGGCAAGATCGGCGTCAAGTGCTGGATCTGCAAAAAAGAAGCCGACAACAACTGATCCGGCTAACGGTTAAAATTTTTCAAAGGAGAATTCTCCCATGGCTCTCGCACCCGCTCGCACCAAATACCGCAAGACGATGAAAGGCTCCCGCGCTGGCAATGCCAAGCGCGGTAACACCATCGCTTTCGGCGAATACGGCCTCCAGTCGCTCTCCCGCGGCCCGATGACCGGCCAGCAAATTGAAGCTGCCCGCGTCACCATCTCGCGCCACTTGAAGCGCAAGGGCAAACTCTGGATCCGCGTTTTCCCTCACAAGCCCGTCACTAAAAAGCCCGCCGAAGTTCGCATGGGTCAAGGTAAAGGCCCCGTCGAATTCTACGTCGCCGTCATCAAACCCGGCGCTGTGCTCTTCGAGCTTGCCGGTGTTCCCACTACTGTCGCCAAAGAGGCTTTCCGCTTGGCTGACGCCAAACTGCCGTTCCGTTGCCGCTTCATCCAACGCGACGCCGCTGCGGTCTGAGCCTGAATTTTAAAACCGACTGCCATGACTTCCAAAGAAATTCGCGATCTCTCATCTGATGAGATCACCGCCAAGGTTCGCTCCGCTCGTGAAGAGCTCCTGCAGCTCCGTCTCCGCAAGCAGACCGGCCAGGTCGAGAAGACCTCCCAGATTCGCGTGCTCCGCAAGGATATCGCCCGTCTGCTCACCATCCAGAACGACAAGAAAAGCAAAGCCACCGCTGCCGCCTGATCGCGTCCGCTTAATAATTACACGCCATGTCCACTGTTACTGAAGGCCAGCGCAGCGCGCGCCGCATCCAAATTGGTTTCGTCAGCAGCCGCTCCGGCGACAAGTCCATCAAGGTCACCGTCGCTTACAAGACGCCCCATCCCCTCTACCACAAGGTCGTTAATCGCCAGACCGTCCTCCACGTCCATGACGAGAAGAACGAAACGAAAGTGGGCGACAAGGTTGAGGTC
>CANGHW010000041.1 GCA_947453695.1 Opitutia bacterium | reverse complement strand
GGCATACCCCTCCAGCCTTGCCCGCCACCTCGCCCCCGCCCACGCTCCCACCGTGCCGCGACTCCACCCCGCCACTCCCGCACCCCTCCGCCGCGCAGCGGCTTGGTTCAACAAGGCGCTACAGCCAACGGCCATGTCTGTCACGATCCGTGCTACTGCACGGATCGCGCCAGCCACGGCCGTGGCTGATCTTTGACGTTGAGACTGTCGGAAAACCCCAAACATGAAAACGTGCTCAAAAACACCCCCTCTAGAATCGCCTAGGACCGAAGATCTCGGGGCGGTCCTTATGTTTCGATCCTTCTATTTGGGATGGTTCTGACTTTTCCGACAATCTCGTTGGGCAAAGCATGAACACTGAACGAAACTCGGCACTTTATCGGAATTGCGAACGCGCGTTCCTAGCGGAGATCGCAAAGACGATTTATGCCGTTGTCTCTCGCACGGCCAACGTCGCACCAGAAGCGAAGCACAAGGTGACCTCGGATTTGGTTTTCGCAGTCGCCGCACATTTGAGCGGCAGCTCATTTGGCGGGCGGGTAACCGAGCCCCGCACCTTTCGCGTGAAGTTCCGACACATCCGCGTAGATCGCCAAGCGCCATCGCGCCCACTTCCGGCGCGACTGCGTTCGCCCGAATACCCAACCGCGTAAACTTCCGGAGCTTCCGCGGGTCCCTGCGCACACGTTTGCGGTGCCAGCGCACCGGGTTACGCGGACCGCACCACACGTTCGCGGGAGCGTCTCACGCATCCGCGGACGCGTCGGCACACCTGCGCAACCGCGTCGGACATGGCCGCGTAGTCTGCCAGCGCGTCCGTGGCTCCACCGCGCCACGCTGGCCACCGCGAGAGGCAGCGCCCGGCGGTTGCACTGGCGCGCCGAATCGTTGACCGGGCCGTCCGAATCGCCGCACGGGACCGCCGAATGGGTTTCCGCCTCCGCCGAATCGCTACACCGGGTCGCCAAATTACTGAACGAGAGGACCACGCGACTTTCCCGGAAGGCCCGGCGGTTGAACCACACCGCCGAGCGCTTGCACCGGACCTCAGCCTTCCCGCACCGGACCACTGAACCACACTTCGGCACCGCCGAATCACGTGACCGCACGTCTGAACGACTCTCCGCCCCCACCGAATGGCGGCACGCGACTGCCACCCCAATCGACGGCACGTCCGAATCGGCCGCCGGTATGATCGAACGGGTTGAGCATCGCCCGCACCACACCCGCTTCATCACCACAGGTGTCGACCGCATCTGCCCACCGGAGCATGGGCGAAGGCGGGCGCTCCTTCCGAACTCCGCACCGTTGCGACGCGAGGTCGCAACCCACCGGAGGGGCGGGCCGGGCTACGCCAGGGGCACGGTAGGGCGGACTGAAGTCCGCCCTACTTTTTTACTTCGACGGCTTCTCCGATGCGGACTTCGGCGCGGGCGTCGTTGAAGACCTGTAGTCCCGTGGTGGTCTCGCCCCAGTAGGGCGCGGCTTTGCGGAGCATGGCGGCGACGGCTTGGGAGAATTTTTCGCCGCGCTGCACCGGGGCGGCGATGAAGGTGGTCCAGAGGGTTGGGGCGGCTTTGCCCTTGGTCTTGAGTTCGGTGTAGTCGAAGGCGTCGACGACGATGAGGTTGAACTCGCGGGTGCGATCGAAATCGCCCGCGGCGAGCGGAGCATCGCCGGTGCCTGCGCCGCCACCGGAGCCCCAGACGGAGTTGGGGTTGGCGTCGTTTTGGGCGAGGGCATTGAAAGCCTCGTCGTTGCCGCCAGCACGGTTGTCCCAGAGGGCGTCGCCGCCGAAATGGGTGAGACTGCGGGCATCGTGGACCTTGCCGATGAGGCCCTCGTCCCAAGAGAGGTGGGCGGCGCGGACAACGGGGTTGCGCCAGAGGGTGACGCCGTAGTTGAGGCGGAGGACGAGGGAAACCTTTTCGGGGGAATAGATGCGGCCGCGGTCGTCGGCGGCGTTGAGATAGTTTTTCTGCGCGAGGGCGGGCGTGAGGAGGGCGCAGAGGGATTCGAAGGTGAGATCGGCGGGAAAGGTCTCGCCGCGGACGAAGACGAAGTGCTGAGGGGCGGCGAGGGGAACGAGCGGGCGGGGAGCGGGGCTGAGGTCGGGTTTGCCGTTGACCGCTTTGGCGAGGGCGCGGGGTGGCGTGGTGCGGTAGTTGGCCGACGAGACGGTGACCGGGGCGAGGCCGTCGATGTCGGCCGGGGTCTGCGCGTGAGCGGCAGTCAGGGCAGCGAGGGCGACGACGGCAAACGTGGCGGCTTTCATGGGCGGGAGAGGTTGGGGCAAAGGGAGGCGCGAGCAAGGCGGGTGCGACGAAGGGCGGCGGCGGCGAGACGAGCGGTGCGCGAAACGGTTTGCTCCGCGGAAAGAGGGACGTGTGAATTCGGGCGCATGAAACTACTTTCTTGGAATGTGAACGGCGTGCGGGCGGCGCTGGGCAAAGGATTGCTCGACTGGATGAAAGCGTCGCAGGCCGACGTAATTTGTCTCCAAGAAGTGAAAGCGCTCGAAGGCGACGTGCAGCACGTGGAGTGGCCGAAGGGCTACGAACTGCTGTGGAATCCGGCGGAGAAGAAGGGCTACAGTGGCACGGCGTTGTTCACGAAACGGAAGCCGCTCGCTCTGACCCGCGGCATCGGGTCGCCAGAACACGATGCAGAAGGGCGGGCGGTGACGGCGGAGTTTGATGACTGCTACGTGATCGGCGTCTACGTGCCGAATGCGCAGCCCGAGCTGGTGCGCATCGGATTTCGGCAGGCGTGGGACCGGGCGTTGCTCGCTTATGCCAAGAAACTGGAGAAGAAGAAGCCGGTGCTGTTTTGCGGCGATTTGAATGTGGCCCACGAGGAAATCGATCTGGCACGGCCGAAGGAAAATGTGGGCAACCCGGGCTTTTCAGACCAGGAGCGCGCGGGATTCCGGGATTTTCTCGACGCCGGATTCCTGGACACGTTTCGCGAGTTCGAAAAAGGGCCGGGGCACTACAGCTGGTGGACGTATCGCGCCGGGGCGCGGGAGCGAAACATCGGGTGGCGCATCGACTACGTGATGGCGAGCGCGGTGCTGAAGGGGAAATTGAAGCGCGCGTGGATCGAGCCGCACGTGCTCGGGAGCGATCACTGTCCGGTGGGTGTGGAGTTGAAGTGAGGCGTGACGGATGGCGGGCGTAAAGCCCGCCCCACATTAGGCGGAGGCGTGGTCGCGGTCGAGCCGCACGTGCTCGGGAGCGACCACTGTCCGGTGGGCGTGGAGTTGAAGTGAGGCGCGGTGACGGATGGCGGGCGTAAAGCCCGCCCCACATTAGGCGGAGGCGTGGTCGCGGGATTGTGACGGAAACGCGCTTTTGTTTTGAGCACCGCCGCGTAGCGTCTCGCGCATGAAGCGACGATTTTTCCTCGGGGTCACGTGCGGGCTGGCGGCGCTGTGGGTGGGGCATGGTGCGGAGACGGCGGGGGCGAAAGCGCCCGAGTCGTTCTCGTTTGTGGCCATGGGTTGCATGCCCTACGGGGCGGAGAACTTTGCCGCGTATGAGCGTCTGCTGGCGGAGATCAACCGGCGGCGGCCCGCGTTTACGGTGCATTGCGGCGACACGAAAGGCGGCAGCGAGCCGCCGTCGGAGTCATTTTTGAAGCAAGTGCACACGTGGTTCGATGGACTGGAAGGCGCGGTGATCTATACGCCTGGTGATAACGAGTGGACCGATGTGCATCGGGACAACAACCGGATTGGCGGGGTGAAGCAGGATCCGCTGGTGTGGCTGGCCAGAGTGCGGGCGGAGTATTTCGGGAGCGAACGCAGTCTGGGTAAGGCGCCGATTCCGCTCGTGACCCAGCGACGGGACAGGGGCTTTGAAAAGTTCGTCGAGAATGCGCGCTGGACGCTCGGCGGGGTGGTGTTTGCGACGGTGCACGTAGTGGGGAGCAACAACAACCGGCAGGCGAAGGTGCCGGGAGCATTGCTGGAATTTGAGGAGCGCGATGCGGCCAACGTGGCGTGGGTGCGAGGGACGTTTGCGGCGGCACGCGCGAACGGAGCGCCGGGAGTGGCGCTGTTTTTCCAAGCCGAGCCTTTCGGCTCGGCGGAAAAGGATGGCTCAGCTTCGGGGTTTACGCGGTTCCTTGCGACGGTCGAACAGGAGGCGAAGGCCTTTGCAAGGCCGGTGCTGCTCGTGCACGCGGATGAGCACCGCTACCGGTTGGAACCGAAGATCAAGTTTCCCAGTGGAGAGAAATTGGACAACGTGACGCGGTTGGAGACGTTCGGCGCAGGCGATATCCACGCGGTGCAGGTCGTGGTAGATCCGGGGGCGCCTCAGGTGTTTCTGGCGGGTCCGCTGATCGTGCCAGAAAATGCGCTGCCGGTGTTGCCGCGGCCAAAAAAGGCGGCGAAGAAGGAGGACGAAAAATGAGCGCGAAAAAACGGACGCAAAAACTGGGCCCGGCGGCGGAACTCAAGGTGATGATGCTGGCGGAGCCGAAGCTCTCACTCGCGGTGGCGGAGAGCCTGACGGCTGGCCACGTGCAGGCGGCGGTCGCGAGTGTG
Source organism: Opitutia bacterium (assembly GCA_947453695.1). Lineage (GTDB taxonomy): Bacteria > Verrucomicrobiota > Verrucomicrobiia > Opitutales > Opitutaceae > GAS368. The sequence continues at coordinate 32,492 of CANGHW010000041.1, read as the reverse complement.
TCGGGGGCGTCGGGATATTTCCGCGGCGGAGTGACCGCGTATACATTGGAGCAGAAGGTGAAGTTGCTCGGCGTGGACCGAAAGCACGCGAAGGCGGTGAACTGCGTGTCGTCGCGGGTGGCCGAAGAAATGGCGCTGGGCGCATGCGAGTTGTTCGGGGCGGACGTTGGCGTGGCGACGACGGGCTACGCGGAGCCTGCGCCGACGGACGGCGTGGCGGTGCCCCTGGCGTGGTGGGCGGTGGCCTGGCGCGTGGCCGGAAAGAAAAACGAATTTAGCCTGCGACGCGGGCGCGTGGAGTGCCCGGGAGCAAAGCGCGTGGACGTGCAGGCGATCGTCGCGGAAACGGCACTCGCAGAACTGGGCGCGTGGTTGCGCGAGGAGCGGGCGTGAGATGGCAGGCGTAAAGCCTGCCCCACGGTTGAGGATGAGGGCGGGCAGGGGCGCCCGTCGCTGCCTCAGACGAGTCGGCGGAGCCAGAGGCCACCGGCGAGGGTGCTAACGAAACCGGCGCTGGCGAGGGTCCAAGCCGGGACGCCGAGGATGCGGGCTGGCGGGGCGTTTTCGGGTCGGCGCACCTGGGCGAACGCAGCGGCGGCAAAGAGGCCGGTGCCCAGCAGGACGAGGGCGGCGATGCCGAGATAGGCAGCAGGGGTGCCTCGGGGCGTGGCCTCCGCCGCCGCAGTGGCGGGAGCGGCCGGGTCGGTGGGGGAATTCATGTGAGCGAGTTTTGGAAGAACTCGATGATCTCGCCGTTGGGGCCTTCGCAGAAAAAGATGCGGATCGGGACCGGGACGTGGGCGTTGGTGGTCGCGATGGTGACGTCCTTGGGTTCCATGGTGATCTTGGCTCCCGTGGCGCGAACGCGTGAGGCGACTTCATCGAGCTGCGCGGTGCGGAGGGCGAAATGGATGACGGCGCCATTGGCTGCGGGAGTGTAGGCGAGGTCTTCGAAGACCTCGAGGTAGTTGCCATCGCCGGCGTTGAGCATGACGGCCCGCTGGGGCGCGGCACGCCAGGCGATCTTTTCCACGAAGCCGAGGGTGTCCTTGTAAAAAGACATCGTGCGATCCCAGTCGCGGGTTTTGACGCAGACGTGATGGAATCCGGAGATAAGGGCGCTCATGGAATAAGGGTCGGAGACGAATGGAAAATGCTAGAAGGAGCGGGAAGAAAAGAAAAAGCCCGGACGGGTAGTCCGGGCGGGATGCTGCTGCGACCGTGATCGGCTAAGGTCGCGATGCGGCTCAGGGCGCGAGGCGCTGGACGAGCTCCATCAACGGTTGAACTTCCTTCGGCGCCTTGACCCAGTCGCTGTAGAGGAGCTCGGGCATGGTGTATTTGGTATCGTAGAGGAGGAAGTTGGCCGAGTCGTTGCGGGAGAGGTGACCGGCCTTGACGGTGGCACCGGCGTAGAGGCCGGCGACCTTGGTGTAGATGAGCATCGGCGTGCGGAGGATCTCGGCGTTGTAGCGCTCGGCTTCGGCGTTCTTGGGGCCGGCGATGGCCTTGGCGTCGACACCGACGTTGAAGCGTTTGTTGAAAAGAAGCTTGGGGGTATTGGCGTCGGTGATGACGTAGACGCTCTCGACGGCGGTGGCGCCGAGTTGAAGGCCGAAGCTGGCTTCGCCGGCACTGATGAGGACGGGGAGGCTCCAGCGGCCGTTGGGTTGTTTCACGAGGATGACGCCGTAGCCGTCTTTCACGCCGATGAGAAAACCGGCCTTGAACTGGTTGACGATGACGAGCGCCTTGGCGGAGCGGAGAATATTGGCCGGCACGGCGTGCGGGCCGTGTTGAAACTCCTGGAGGATGGCTTCGCAGGTCTCGATGCGGTCGACGAGGTCGGCGCGCGTGACCTCAGCGCGAGCGAAGGCGGCGCCAAAAAGGGCGACGAGGGAGAGGAGCAGAAATTTCTTCATGACGGTGCGAACGGGATGGAATGAGCCGCGATGTAGGCACGGCGAGCCGGAATTGGAAAGCGCGGAGTGAGGGCGGTTCCCGCCGATCCTTGGGGTGGCGGTGATTGGCCGGCGAGGCGTCGGTTAGAGTTTGGTCCGGGCGGAGAGGTATTGCAGGCGGTTTTGGAGGGCGGCGGTCTCGTCGGGTGGTCCAGGTTCGCGGAGGGCGAGCCCAAGCGCATGGCTGGCGAGTTTGGGGCGGTCATTCGCGGCAAACGATTCTGCGATTAAGGAAAGTCCGCGGCGACGGGCGGCGGGAGGAAGCTCGGACGGAGTGCGGGCGACGCCGTTGAAATACCAGTGGAGTGCTTCGAGCGGCTCGCCATCGAGCGCGCGCAGGACCGCGTAGTTATAGGCGGCGGGCGCGAAGCTGGCATCGAGGTGGAGGGCGGCCCGGAGGTGTTCACGGGCCTCGGTGCGGCGGCCGCCCCGGCTGAAGTCGAGGGCGAGCCGAGTGTGTAGCGCGGCAGCGGAGGCGGCAGGGGCGGCGAGGATGCGGCGCAGGTCGTCGAGCCAGGGACCGGGGCCGCACAGGCGCTCGCATTCGGCGAGGATCGCTGCGGCGCGGGCGTGATCACCTCGCCGGGCGTGGTGGTTGATCCAGGCTTCGTATTGTTTGACGCGAAAGCCGAGGTGGTCGGAGGTGGCGATCAGGCGGGAGTTGAGCGTGTCCGCGTTTTGCCAGATCTGGAGTTGTTGACGCTGGGCCCACGCGAGGGCGAGGAGGCCGACGAGGGCAGCGGCCACGACGGGAAACAGCAGGCGGGGGCTGAGGCGATGGAGTGCAAATGCGATCGCCGCGCTCACCACCATGCCGGCGAAGTAGTCGTAGCGGTCGCAGGGGAAATACGGCCGCTCCATGAAGCCCAGCAGGGGAGCGAGGAGGCAGAGAAAGGCCAGCCACCACAGCAGCGGTCCCCGGCGCCACTGATGGCGAGCGAAGAGGGCGATGGTGATGACGGTCAAAGCGAGGCCCGAGAGCCAGAAGATCGGCTCGGTGGGCGTGAAATCGAGGAGGCGGGTCGGGGCCGGGGTCAGATCGACGGGCCACCACCGGCGCCAGAGGTAGTTGGACCAGCTGTAGACGGCTTGGGCGGCCCGCGGCAGCCAGCCGAATTCATCGAGGCTCGGTGGCTTGCCCCAGAATGCCCGGGCGGACGTGCTCGCCGTGACCGTGAGGGTGAGAACAAGGAGGCAAGGTAGCGCGAGCAGGAGCTTTTCTCGCACGACCCGGCGAAACGGACGCGGGGCTGGGTGGGGCCGCAGCGCTTCCGCGACGTCGAGCAGCACAAAGATGCCGAGCAGACCGAGGCCGAGCGGGTAGGCGAGGAGCGAGCCGAGGTAGGCGAGGGCCGTTGCGACCAGCCAGAGGCGGGACCGTGCGCCGTCGGTGGTGATCACCCGCAGGTAGCTGTGCATCGCCAGCAAGGCGAGTGTGCCGGCTGATCCGTAAAATACGCCCGAGGCCCAACCGATCGTCTCGGCGCGAAAGGGATGCAGTGCCCAGAGCCCGGCGCCGAGGGCCGCGCAGGCGATGGTGCGCGCTTCGTGGCGAGCGCCCCAGTGCATGAGCAGGCGTAGCAGCAGCGAGAAGAGGAGGAGGGTATTGGTGACGTGCAGGGCGAGGTTGGCCGCGTGGTAGCCGAGCGGGGAAAGTCCACTGACGGCGTAGATCGACGAGAGGCTGAGCCAGCCCAACGGCACGTAGCGCCGCATGTAGGACAGATCCGTGAACATCCACTCCAGCGACGGCGCGCTGGGCGGGCCGAGGTGGGGATTGAAGTAGATGTTGATGTCGTCGTCCCACGGAACGAAGTCGAAGCCGATGACCGCGTGGGCGTTCCACGCGGTGAAGACGGCGAGCAAGGCGCCGAGGAGCAGCGTGAGGCGGCGGGTGGCGTTCACGGCGGAGGGCGTGGTCAAAACCATGTGCTACGCAGGTGCAGGGCGGCCTGGAGCAAAGTGGGGGTGAAGACGGCGAAGGCCAGCCGGCGGTGAGGGCGGAGGATTTCGTCGAGCAGCACAAAGAGTCCCCAGCCGAAGCACCAGAGGGAGGGCAGGACGAGGCGCGGGAGCCAGTAGCCCCAGTCGTAGGCGTGGTGCACGAAGGGCAGCGGGACCATGATGGCGAGTTGCCACGCCAAGGCCGGGACTGACCAGAGGACCCACGCGGTGGAGGGCGCGGGCGCGCGGTGGGGGAAGAGCGCCGCGCGAATGAAGCGCCACCAAAAAACGACAAACGCGGCGGCGGCGGCGAGGGTGAAGCAGAGACCGGTGCGAACGGACCAGCAGGCGGCAGCTTGTTGTGGCGCGGGGCGGGGGAGGTGCGAGCGGTGGACGCCGCCTGGGCCGAAGTTGAGCACGTCGGTGAAGGTGGCGAGGTGCAGGAGGGCGGGGTAGCTGTAGGCGTTGGCTTCGAGCATCGGCATGACGACGCGACCGGCGAGCTCGACGCGTTCCCAATAAATAGGGGCGGCAAAGATGCGGGTGTCAGTGGTGCGCCAGCCCAGCAGGCTGCGCCACGTCATCTCGCCGGTGCCCCGCCAATCGAAGGCGTGCCAGTCGGCGGTATTCTTGAACTGGTTGGTGGCACGGTGGTGCAGCCAGCCCCCGACGGCGAAGGGGGCGGTGATGCCGAGGATGAGCAGCGCGAGGAGGTGACGGGCCGAGACGCGCTGCCATCGGCGGAGGACGAGAGCGAGGAAGAGGACGACGACGGGCAGTCCGATGAAGGTGAACTTGGCAAAGTTGCCGAGTGCGAGGGCCGCGCCGACGAGGGCGGCGTAGCCGAAGATGGCGCGCGGCACGGAGACTTCAGTCCAGCGCAGGAGGCTCCAGCAGAGGAGCGCGAAGAAAGGTGGGGCCATCGCGTCGGCCGCGAAGACGACGGCGGTGATCTGCGTGACTGGGAGGGTCGCGAGGAGGGCGAGGGCGGCGACGCGAAGGGCGGGCGAGGCGATGCAACGGCGCGAGCAATCGTAAAAGAGGGCGAGGGCAGCGGCGTTAAAGAGGACGAAGAGCGCGGCGGTAAGCTCCTGCGTCGCCCAATCACCGGTGAGCGCCATGACATCGAGGGCGATCCAGTAGATGAGCGGTCGGTTGGTAAAGTCCTGCGTGAACCACTCGTGCGGGTGAGCGAGGAGGCGCGAGACACTGCCGACGTGCATGCTGTAGTCCTGCCCCTGATAGGCGCCGTGAATAATATGGTTGGTGCCGAGAACGAGAAAGAGGCCGAGCAGGACGAGGATGGCGCGACGTTCCCACGCAGGGGGAGGAGGGGGCGCGAGGTCGGTCGGTCGGGACATCACGGGGCAGGGGATTGAGACGGCGACTCAGTCGAGGCCGCGGGCGGTGAGGTCGTCTTCGTTCCAGCCGAAATAGTGGCCGAGTTCGTGCAGATAGGTGACGTGGCATTCCTCGCGGAAGATCTCCACATCGCCCTCGGCGAAGTCCCAGAGGTTATCCACGTAGAGCAGGATTTGCGGCGGGGCGGGGTTGTCGTGGGCGAGCTCCTGGCCGTGGGCGCTACCGGTGAACAAGCCGAGAATATCGGCGGGCCAGCCTTCGGCGATGAGGTCGGGGTGGGGCTTGGCTTCGTAGTGCACGGCGACTCCGCGGGCGAGGGGGCGGAGTTCCGGAGGGAGCTGGCGTTGGGCGGCACCGACCGTAGAGGCGGCGAGGGCGGTGAGCTCGGCGGGGGTCATGGACGGAGCTCGGCGGAAAGGTCGAATTTTTCGAAGCGCTCGCCGAGCCACCAGAGGGTGAGGCCGACTTCGGTGGCGAGGATCACGAGGACGGCGGTGGTGGCGAGGGCGACAGCGGCAAGCACGCCGATGAGCCACAGGCTCGCGAAGATCAGTGCAAACGCCGCGAGCGCGGCGGGCAGAAGGGCGGCCAGCATAACGAGGAGTTGGCCGACGAAGAAAATCAGGCGCTGGCCCATGACCTCGATGCCGCCGCCGTGGCCACGGGCCGAGTGAAACCACGCAGGGAAGATGAGCGTGGCGCCATTCAGCACGAGGAGCTGCAACGCGCAGAGCAGCGGGGCGACGGCGGCGATGGAGAGCGCGATCACCACGCGGACGGCGGGCGTGAAGGTCGCGGCGAGGGCGCGGTTGGGCTCGAAGGCGAGGGCGGCGGTGAGGACGGCCAGCCAAACGAGGCCGGTGAGGATGACCACGGGAGTGAGGAGTTGGCCGAGGAGGAGTTGCCAGCCGGGAATCGGGTAAGTCTTGAGGATGTCGGCGTTGGGCAAATCCGAGCGCAGGTCCTGTCGGGCGAGATGCGGGCCGAAGAGCAGAATGTAGCCCGCACCGATGAGCGTGGTGAAGGAAACGACGAGGCGGAGCGCGCGGACGTCAGTCCCGGAACCGAGGAGAAACCATTTGTTGGCGACGAGAATGAGGCCAACGAGCACGGCGAAGGTGCGGATATTCAGGTAAGGGGCGGTGGAGAGGAGATTCTTCCAGAGGAAGGCGAGTTCGGGGCGGCCGGTGTCAGCGAGGTAGAAGGGCGCCGTGCGGGCCTTGACGACCGGACGACCGAGCGTGCTGCGACCCTCGCGCAGGGCGGCGACGGTGGCGGCGCGTTTCTCGGCGTGCACGAGCGAGGCCTCTTCGAACGAGACGGATTCCATCCGCAGCACCCAGCGGTAGTGGACGAGCATGACCAAAAACGCGGGCCCGAGCGCGAGGAGGAAGCCGCGGGTGTCGAGCGCGAGGAAGGGACCGAGGACGAGCTTGAAGGGCCAGAGGAGAAGGCCGAGAAGACCGCCGTTGAGCACGCCAGTCACGTAGTGGCTGAAGGGTGCGACGCCGGCGACGTCGGCCGCGGCGGGTCCCTGGATGTCACCCCAGACCCACGCCAAGGTAAGGGCGACGGCGATGAGCAGGCCGGCGAGCAGCGTGAGGCGGCGGCGCAGTGGGCTCACGCCCCGCTCGACGAGATGGCCGATCGTGAGGGCCGCACCCGTGAAGTGAAGGTTGAGCGTCGAGAGCACGACCCACCAGCCGAGGGCGTGGGTGAGGGCGTTGCCGCCGAGGAAGCTCCAGCGGTTGGAGATCAGGGTGAAAAACAGTGACGTGAAGAGAATGGAGAACTGCGAGCCGAGGAGTTTAAAGTTGATCAGCGTCCGGCGTGTGACCGGCGCGGGAAACAGAAAGGCCGCTTCGGCTTCGGTGAAGCGCAGGCCGGGTTTGTCGGACGGAATGATCCAGGCGAGGAGCACGACGCCGAGCAGCGCGAGGGCGCCGAGGGCGGCGACGAGTGGAAGCGTGGTGGCGAGGTCGGTGGGGAGCGGCGCGGTAGCGAGTTTCTTCGCGGCGCGGCCGGTGGCGCCGCTGTTGATCTGGCGGAAGAAGATGAAATAAAAATAGGCGGCTCCGGCGAGGGCGCCGAAAAGATATTTCGGCTGCCGCAAGCGCTTGATGCGGGAGACGACGAGATTGCGGAGCGAAGTGAGCCGCAAGTAGAGCAGGGCGCGGATCATCGGGGGCGGGCGGCGCGCACGATTTGCTTAGTTTTCCGAGCCGCCGGTGGCGCGGATAAAAATTTCTTCAAGGCTCACGCCGGTCTCGCCGTTGGCGAACTGCGCCGAAACCTCGGCCAAGGTGCCGTGGGCGATCTTTTCGCCCTTCTTCAAGATCAGGACGTGGGAGCAGACTTCCTCGAGGAGGTGCAGGAGGTGGGAGCTGAGCACAATCGCGGCGCCGTCGCGGGAGCGCTTAAGAATCGAGTCCTTCATCCGGCGAATGCCCAGGGGATCGAGCCCGGTGAGCGGCTCGTCGAAAAACATCACGCGGGGGCTGTGGAGGAGGCCGCAGGCGATCGCGAGTTTCTGCTTCATGCCGCGAGACAGCTCGCCGGGGAGTTGGTCGGCTTTGTCGGCAATCTCGAGTTCCTCCAGGAGCGGCTCGGCGATATCTTCGTGGTCGGCGACGCCGTAGATCCGGGCGACGAAATTGAGGTGCTGGCGGACGGTGAGGTAGTCGAAGAGGCGGGGCTCGTCGGGGAAGAAGGCGAGGGCGCGTTTGGCCGCGACCGGATCGGCGGCGAGGTCCTGGCCGGCGACGCGGATGGTGCCGGCACTGGCGGGAATGATGCCGGCGAGGCAGCGCAGCGTGCTGGTCTTGCCCGCGCCGTTGGGGCCGACGAGGCCGAGCACTTCACCGGGTTGGACGGTGAAGGACAGGTCGCGCACGGCGGTGAAAGCGCCGTAGCGTTTGGCGAGACCGGAAACCTCGATCATGGGGCGGGGACGCTGGGGGGCCGGGCCGGCAGCCGCAAGCTTCCGCAAAATTCGCGTAACTATCGCCTCGGTGCCCCGTCAATCTGGCCAACGCGCACATCAAGTTCGCGGAATCTAGAAAACCCAAAACTCAACGGAATCTCCCCTCCGAACTCTCCCATGAAATCCATGTTCAAAGTTATCCTCTCCGTCCTCGCCCTCGGCGTGGCGGGCTTCGTCTCCACGGCCTCTGCTCAAGAAAAGGGCAAGGGCGGCAAGGGCGGCGGTCGCGGTGGCATGACGATCGAGCGTCTCGAAGAAGCGGTCGGCGCCCTCACCGCCGAGCAGAAGACCAAGATCGAGGCCATCATGGCCAAGCAGCGCGAAGCGCTCCAGGCCATCCCGCAGGAAGAGCGGATGGAAAAGGGCCGCGAGATCATGACCAAGGGCCGCGCCGATATCCGTGCCGTCCTCACCGCCGAACAGCAGAAGAAGTTCGACGAGATGCCCCAGGGCGGTCGCGGCAAGAAGCAGTAAGCGTTCAATTTGTTAGCTTGTTAGGGAAGGTTTGGCCGTCGCGGATTGCAGCCCGCGACGGCCTTTTTGCGTCCGGATGGTTTCTGCTTCGACTCGCGGCGCGCGGCGCGCAGCGTGCCGGCATGAGCGACAAACGGCGGGTGGTGGTGGTCGGCGGCGGTGCGGCGGGTTTCTTTGCGGCAATCACATGCGCGGAGCAACTCGGTGAGCGCGGGACCGTGACCATCTACGAGGCGACGGCCCATCCGCTGGCCAAGGTCCGCGTGTCGGGCGGCGGACGCTGCAACGTGACGCACTCCTGTTTCGAACCACGCGAGCTCGTGAAGAAATATCCGCGGGGCGGACGTGAGTTGCTCGGAGCATTTCACAAATGGCAGCCGCGCGACATGATCGCGTGGCTCGCGGAGCGCGGCGTGGAAACGAAAACCGAGGAAGACGGACGGATGTTTCCCGTGACCGACGATTCGGGGACGATCGTGGATTGTCTCACGCAGGCGGCGGCGAAGGCGGGGGTGAACGTGGTGACGCCGATGGGGGTGCGCACGGTGGAGCGGGCGGGCGACAAGACGGGGCCGGGGGATTTTTGGCTGACGTTGACCGACGGGACGGGCGTGCGGTGCGAGCGACTCTTACTCGCGACCGGCGGCAACAAATCGTCGGCCGGGCTTACGATTGCACAGGCATTGGGCCACACGATCGAGCCGCCGGTGCCGTCGCTGTTTACTTTTCACATCGACGATGCGCGGCTGATCGGGCTCTCCGGGGTTTCGCTGGAAAACGCGACCCTGAGCGTCGCCGGAACCAAATTGAAAACCGATGGACCGATGCTCATTACGCACTGGGGTCTGAGCGGACCCGCGGTGTTGAAGCTGTCGGCATGGGGCGCGCGCGATTTGGCCAATCAGAATTATGAATTCACGCTGACGGTGAACTGGACGGGCACGCACACGCGCGACTCGCTGGTGCGCGAGCTGACCGAAGTGCGGGGCAAAAATCCCAAGAAGCAAATCACGACCTGGAGTCCGCTCGCGATGCCGCAGCGGTTGTGGGAGCGGCTGGTCGTGTCGGCGGGCATCGCGGCGACGACGCCGTGGGCGCAGGTGGGCAATGCCGCATTGGGCACGCTCGCGACGCAGCTCACGGCGGCGGAGCTGAAGGTGGTGGGGAAGAGCATGTTCAAGGATGAGTTTGTGACGTGCGGCGGCATCAAGCTCGGCGAGGTCGATTTCAAGACGATGGAAAGCCGCGTGTGCCGCGGGTTGCACTTTGCGGGTGAAGTGCTGGACATCGACGGCGTGACGGGCGGTTTCAATTTTCAGGCCGCGTGGACGACGGGGTGGCTGGCGGGGCAGGGGATGGCAGCACCGGAGGTGACGGTGGCCGCGGGGTGACGCACGGGCGACTTGCGGTAGGGCGCGGCGTGAGGTGTGCTGCCCGATTGATCCATGATGTCCTACTGGCAACTCATGCAGCTCGTGCTTCCGGTGTTCGCGTTGATCGCGATCGGGGTCGTGGTGCGACGCGTGCATTGGGTGGAGGGTGAGGCGGAGACGAGCCTCATCCGGCTCGTCGTGAATTTGTTTTCGCCGTGCCTGATTTTTGAGTCGGTGGCGAACAACGCGGCGCTGCGCGAGCCGGGGAATCTCATCATGCCGCCGCTGGTGGGCTTTGGGGTTACATTTTTGGCGATCCGGGCGGGGCTGCTCGTGGCGAAGTCGATCGGGTTGCACGTGGGAACGGGGCTGCGGACGTTTGGCCTCGCAGTGGGGTTGGCGAACTATGGCTATTTGCCGTTGCCGATCATGACCGGGATCTGGGGCGTGGAGAGTCGCGGCGTGCTGCTCGTCCACAATGTGGGGGTGGAGGCGGCGATCTGGACGGTGGGCGTGCTGGTGCTGAGCGGGCAGTCGCTCCGCGAGGGGTGGCGCAAGCTGGTGAGTCCGATGTTAATTTCGTTGGTGCTGGCCGTGGTCTGCAATCTCACGGGGGCGACGCCGCATATCCCGCGGATCGCGATGGATGCAGTGCACGCGCTCGCGGTGTGCGCGATCCCGCTGGGCCTCCTGATGACGGGGGTGAATCTCGCGAACTACTTGAACGAGCCGCGCGAGTTGTTTGACGCGAAGGTGAGCGTGGCCGCGATGGCCCTGCGGTTGGGGGCTTTGCCGGTGGCAATGCTGGTGCTCGCAAAATATCTGCCGTGTTCGCTCGAACTGAAACGCGTGATCGTGGTGCAGGCTGCAATGCCGGCGGGCGTGATCTCGATCATCGTGTCGAAACTCTACGGCGGGCATCCGCGCACGGCGGTGCAGATCGTGCTCGGGACGACGGCGCTGGGCGTGTTTGTGATCCCGCTGTGGCTGCGGGCCGGGCTGGCGTGGCTGGGGGTGTAGGCGTCCTACAGCACTTTGCGGCGATCCAAGCGGTAGAGCGGGGCTTCGTCGAAGAGGCGGCCGATGCGGAGGCGGCCGAGGAACTCGAAGCTCACCGCGGCGAGGTCGTCGGCGCTGCAGAGCGCGGCGAACTCCTGGCTCGCGAACACCTGGCCGGGCGGGGTGATCGGCTCGATGCGCGCCGAGCGCACGACGTGCGAGCCGAGGCAGGTCGAGCGCTGCAACACTGGATCGAAAAAGGAGAACACCGGCCCGGCGTGCAGCACGAGGCGAATGCCCAGATCGGCGGGCAGGCCGAGTGCGGCCCACGGGGTGCGCCCGAAACGGTCGCGGAGTTCGAGGGCGAAGAGCGCGGCGTCCTGCAGGCGGGCGAAGGTGAACGCGTGGGATTTGCTCCAGCTTTCCGTCGTGACCGGCGGGAAGGGCATCTCAGCGATGAGCTGCGCGACGGGCGCTTTGAATTCGCGGATGAAGACCGGAACCTGGCGTTCGGCGATTTTCTTGTAGTTTACGATCTCGATGGAGAGGAGGGCGCGGATCTCGTGTCGCACTTCGAGCGCGTCACCGGCGGCGGTAGCCACGGCCTCGATCGAGGTGGGGGGCGGGGCGACGGGCGCCGGGAGCGGCGTTTTGCTGTCGGGGTGGATCAGGTGAACGTCAAGTTGTCGCCGCTGCCAGTCGGCTACGACGCTGCTGGTGCCGCCGGCGCCATCGCCGGGTTGGCCGTCCCAGAGCGCGAGGGCGTGCAATTCGAAATCGAGGGCCTGCGCCTGGAGCACGGCGAGTCCGGTGACAATGCGGTTGGCGTAGAGAAAGCCCATCGGCGACACCGGGTCGTTGGCGGTCGCGGTGTATTCATCGGGGTTGGCCACGAGCACGGTCGTGGCGCTGCCGAGGACGGCGTGAAAACGGCGTTCCCAGTCCGGGCCGGCATAGCTCACGCTGAGGCGTTTGAACGCGTCCACGGGACAAGGGAGCACGAGGTGAAGCTTGGCGTCCCGCTCCAGCAGGTATTCGCAAAAAATCAGGTCGGCGCCGCACGCGGCGGAGGCATAGCCGAACGCGGGGTTGAGCTGATCGAGCTTCGCCCGAATCGCGGCACGAATTTGCGGTTCACGTTCGGCGGGGAACCGTGGTGCGGCCCGACCGGGTTGGTCGAGCATGTGGCCGGAAAAGACGACGACGGAGGGGAAGGTGAAACAGCGGTCGAGCCACGCCTGACCTTTTTCGCTGCGACCGAGCGCCTCGCGGGTGCGCTGCTGGATCGAAGCGAGATCAAACCAACGCGCCCGGGGAACCTCGGGTTGTAGGGCGGTGAAGCCGATGATTTCGCGGGCTTGGCGGCGCATTGAGGCGAGATCGCGCCAGCGGCCTTTGAAGCAGTCGGCCGCTTGCCGATAGTAGTCTGCGGCCGCCGCGGTGGCGCGCTGGTGAGTGAGGGCTTCGGCCAGTGTAGCGAACAACCAGCCGTCGGGTTTCTCGATGGCCTGGGCGAGTTCGGCTTTGCACCGGCGCGCGACTTTGTCGGCGATGGCCGCGGCTTTTTCCCGGTCGCCGGCCGCGGCGTGGGTGAAGGCGAGGTTGATGCCGGGATACCACCCTTCGGCGAGGGCGAAGGCTTCGCCATAGTAGCGGCACGATTGTCTCAGCGCCTCCGCTCCGGCGGCGGGATCGGCGGCGCGGCGCCAGAGTTCCTTGTAGACGCGGCCGAGTAGACAGAGGGTTTCTTCGTCCCGGGCGGAATCCTTCAGGAGCTCATCGAGCATGGTCCGGGCCCCGTCGAGGGCGCCGGTTTGCGCGAGCGCGAGGGCGAGTTGCTGTTGGAGGACGGGGTTGGTGCCGTAGCGGCCGATACCTTCGCGGGCTAGTTCGATGGCCGTCAGGAGGTGGCCGGTGGAGACGGCCTCGCGGGCCGTCTTCTCGTAGTCCAACACGTCATGCGAAAAAGGCGGTTGAGTCGGTAACGACAGGTCGGGCCGAGTATCGTAGTCCATTGCAAACGACGGTGGGGAGAATTCGGCGGTCTTCAATCTTCCACTCGGGGAGGAAGTAGCCCCGGCTGGCGGCTATTTGGGCGAGGGTTCACTCGGACCAGGGCGGGCTGAGCGCACCGGGAAGGGGGCCATCGAGTGGTTGGTGAACGGGGTGGACGAGCGGGCGGATTCCTGGGAGAGGATGGCGGCGCGCACGGACGGCGAGGCGTCGAGGAGGTTTTGGAAATGATTCCGCTGAAGGGTGAGGAAGATGCAGGGGACGAGGGTGCGGATGGTGGCGTTGCGCGGGGTGTCGCGCAGGAGGGCGAGTTCGCCGAAATTGTCGCCGTCCTCGAGGACGGCGAGGCGGCGTTGCGAGCCGTCGGATTGGCGTTTGAGGACGTCGACGCGGCCGCGGGCGATGATAAAGAATTTGTCGCCGTGGTCGCCCTCGATGACGACGTCGCGGTCGGCGGGGACGTTTTCGGTGACAAACTGGGAGATGGAAAGTTCGCGCAGCATCGGGTCGTCGAGCTGGGAGAGGAGGGAGAATTGCTTGAGGCGTTCGACGGAAATATCGGCGCGAGTGCCGTCGTCGCTCGTGTGAATGCCTTCCTGTTTTTTCCAGAGGCCGGCGTAGATGCCGCCCTGGGCGATGAGTTCGGCGTGGGTGCCAGACTCGGCGAGGCGCCCCTTGTTCATCACAAAGATGCGGTCGAGCTTGGTGACGGAGGCCAGGCGGTGGGTGACGGCCATAACCGTGCGGCCCTTGGAGAGGCGTGCCAGAGTCTCGTTGATGGCGATTTCGGTGCCGGGATCGAGGGCGGAAGTGGCTTCGTCGAGGAAGAGGATGCGCGGGTTGCGCAGCAGGGCGCGGGCGATAGCGAGGCGCTGGCGCTGGCCGCCGGAGAGGAGGGCGCCGCGTTCGCCGACGGGGGAGTCGTAGCCCTTGGGGAGGGCGAGGATGATGTCGTGGATCTCGGCATCGCGACAGGCGGCCTCGACCTCTTCATCGGTTGCCCCCAAACGGCCGAGGCGGAGATTTTCGCGGATGGAGGTGTTGTAGAGAAACGACTCCTGGAACACGACGGCGCTTTGGCGGATGAACGAGGCGACGGTAACCGAGCGGAGATCGTGGCCATCGATCCGGACCGCGCCACCGTTCGGATCGAAGGAGCGCATAATGGCGTTGAGAATGGTGCTCTTGCCGGAGCCAGAGGGGCCGACGAAGGCGACAGACTCGCCGTGCCGGATAGCGAGGGTTACGCCGTCGAGGATGCGGCGATCGGGCTCGGGCGTGAAAACGAGGTCGCGGACTTCGATCCCGCGGGTGATTGGTGGCAACTCGATCGCATCCGGGGCCTCGGGCACGGCGGACTTTTGCGCGAAGATCTCTTCGATGCGGGCAAAGCCGGGAGCGCAGTGGATCAGCTCAGTGAAGTATTGGGCGAGACGCAGCATCGCGAGGGCGAGGCAGCTGGCGACGGTGTCGAATGCGACCAGTTGTCCGACGGTCATCCGGTCGTGCAGCACCATGTAGGTGCCGGCGCCGATGATGAGAAATTCGACGAGGATGATCCCGGTGCCTGAGGAACGGTCGAGGAGTGAACTTAACAGGGCGCCCCGGCGGGCGACGCGGGTGAGGCCGAGGACTTTGGTGGTGAAACGCTCCGTCATGGTGCGTTCGAGCCCGAAGGCGCGCACGACCTGGCGGCCGCCGGTAGCTTCATCGACGGCGGAGAGAATTCCACTTTCGCCCTTCTTCAAATCCGTGGCCGCGGCGGTAGCTCTGGGGGCGAAAAAGCGCGGTCCGAGCAGAGCCATCGGCCAGAAGAGCTGGGCGACCAGCGCCAGGCGCCAGTCGATGATGAAGAGCACGATGTTATAGGCGGCGAGTTCGAGCAGGGGTTTCCAGCCGGAGTGCATCCATGTCTCGAGCGTGTGTTCCACGGCCGAGAGATCGGTGCTGTAGCGGGCGTTGATATCGCCGGCAGGGTGCTGCTGGAAGAAAGACGCCGAGAGGCCCTGCAGATGGGTGAATAACCGCACGCGGATATCGGCCACAACTTGGGTCGCGAGTTTCGAATAAGTGAAGTCTATCAGCAGTCCGGCGCCGGTCGCGATCACGAGTCCGATCCCGAGGATGATCATCGTGTGAGTGAATACCGCTGGATTGCGCGGGATGATCGCTCCATCGATGATATGTTCGAACGCGACCGGGATATAGGCCTCGAAGACCACTTCCACAATCAGGCCGACCAGGACAAGCGCGACGGCACGTGGATGGCTCTTGAACCAGTGGGTGAGGCGCCGGGCATAGGTGAAAGGTCCCATTGGTATCGATTGGAGGGGCAGACGACGCCGAACGGCTGATGGAAACTCAAGGCGCAAAGACGGCGATCTCGCCGGCGGCATCAGCTTTGCGCATGGTCTGCGCGGGTGCCGCCGCCGTGCCGGGTTGACCACGGCGAAAGGGGGCGCCTAGCTCGCGGGCACTATGGAATTCCTCGCTGATCCGCAGGTCTGGATTTCGCTCCTCACGCTCACTGGGCTCGAGATCGTCCTCGGCATCGACAACATTATCTTCATCTCGATCCTCGCCGGCAAACTGCCGCTGGAGCAGCAGGCCAAGGCACGCCAGCTCGGTCTCTCGCTCGCGCTGATCACCCGGGTGCTGCTCCTCTGCAGTCTCTCATGGTTGATGGGACTCACGAAAGTGCTCTTCACGTTGCCGGTGCTGAATGCCGCGATCACGGGCAAGAGCCTGATTCTCCTCCTCGGTGGTCTTTTCCTGATCGGTAAGAGCGTCGTCGAGGTGCATGAAAAACTTGAAGGGGCCGACGGCCACGCGACGGCGGGCGGCAAGGTGGCCTCGTTCAAAGCGGCCATCGTGCAAATCCTCCTGCTGGATATCGTGTTTTCCCTCGACTCCGTGATCACTGCCGTGGGCATGGCGAGCCAGCTCTGGATCATGATTGCCGCGGTCGTGATCGCGCTTGGCGTGATGTTGGTGTTTGCCGGTGCGATCAGCGACTTCGTGAACCGCCATCCGACGCTCAAGATGCTCGCGTTGAGTTTCCTGATCCTGATTGGTGTGACGCTCGTGGGCGAGGCGCTGGGCCAGCACATTCCGAAGGGCTACATCTACTTCTCCATGGCCTTCGCGTTTGGTGTCGAGATGTTGAACCTGCGCCTGCGGGCGAAGAGCAAGCCGGTCGAGCTGCACCAGCCGTATCGCTGAAAATAAAAAGCGGATGGAGGCTCATAAGCTCTCCATCCGCAGTTAAGATTTAACTAGTCCGCGAGGCGATCAATCGGCCTTCGGCAGTTCGACGTCGAGGTCGGTGGCGTGGGGGTGATTGCGCTTGTCCTTTTGCAGTCCGTGGCGGCGGCGGAGCAAACCATCGAGCTTGTCGACCAACAGATCGAGGGATTTGTAGGCCTCGTCGCTCTGGACGCTCGCGATCAGATCGGGGCCGGCGATTTCGATGTGTCCCTTGGCGATAAACTGCGTGCCGACGCCGTGCGTCTTGTCGAGTTCGAGGTCGACGCGGAGACGGATGATGTGGTCGTTGTGGCGGAGCAGGCGGGCGGTTTTTTCTGCCGTGGCGGTGCGGAGCGCATCGGTGAGATCCAGGTGGATGCCGCGGACGATGAGCTTGGCGGCGAGGTCGGGAGGGAGGTTTTTTGAGTTGGGCATGCGAAGAGAAAGACTCGGTGGGACTGAATTGGTGCGATGGAAAATCGCGCCGTTTTTCAATCGAGGGCGGCGCGCACGGGAACTCAGCGTTTCTTGTTCAGCGCGGCGGCGAACCAATCGTTGTTCACAGCCTGAGGGGCGCGGGGGGCGGCAGGCGCGCCACCTCCACCGGGGCGAGGGCCGCCGCCGCCGGGGCCGCGCTGGCCGCCGGGACTGCCGGCGTTGGCGGTCTTCGGGCCAAGGATGGGATTGCTGCGCATGGAGAGAGCGATGCGGTTGCGCGGGAGATCGACCTCGGTGACGGTAACCTGAACTTTCTGCCCTGGCTTCACGACAGCGGAGGGTTCCTTCACGAAGGAATCGGCGAGCTGCGAGACGTGCACGAGGCCGTCTTGGTGGACGCCGATGTCCACGAAGGCGCCAAACGCGGTGACGTTCGTCACAATGCCGGGGAGTTTCATGCCCGGCTTGAGGTCGCTCGGCTGATGGACGTCCGCGGAGAACGCGAAGACTTCGAATTTCTCGCGCGGGTCGCGGCCGGGCTTCGCGAGCTCGGCCATGATGTCGGTCAGGGTCGGGAGGCCGACGTCGGCAGTAACGTAGTTCTCGAGTTTGATTTTGGCGCGAAGCTTGGCGTCGACAATGAGCGCGGAGACGGTGGTGCCGAGATCGGCGGCCATTTTTTCCACGAGGGCATAGCGTTCGGGATGCACGGCGCTCGAATCGAGTGGATGGGCGGCGTCGCGGATGCGGAGGAAGCCGGCGGCTTGCTCAAATGCTTTCGGCCCAAGGCGCGGGACCTCCTTGAGATCGGCGCGGGATTTGAAGGGGCCTTTCTCGTTGCGGCGCGCGACGATGGCGGTGGCGATCGCGCTGTTGAGACCGGAGACGTAGCTGAGGAGCTGCTTTGACGCAGTGTTGAGTTCGACGCCGACGCCGTTCACGGAGCTGACGACCGTGTCGTCGAGCGAACGCTTGAGGGCGGACTGATCAACGTCGTGCTGGTATTGGCCCACGCCGATAGATTTAGGGTCGAGCTTCACGAGCTCGGCGAGCGGGTCCATGAGGCGGCGGCCAATGGAGACCGCGCCGCGGACGGTGAGATCGTGGTCGGGAAACTCTTCGCGGGCGACGTCGCTGGCGGAGTAGATGGAGGCGCCGGATTCGTTCACCATCACGATGGGAATCGCGGGCGAGAGGCCGAGGGTGCGGACGAAGGCCTCGGTTTCGCGGCCGGCAGTGCCGTTGCCGATGGCGACGGCCTCGACGCTGAAGAACTTCACGAAGCCGGTGAGTTTTTCCTTCGCCTCGACTTCCATGCGATCGGGGAAAACGACGTCGTTGTGGAGGAGTTTGCCCTGACGATCGAGGATCACGACTTTGCAACCGGTGCGGATGCCGGGGTCGATGGCCATGACGGCTTTCTGGCCGAGCGGTGCGGCGAGGAGGAGTTCGCGGAGATTGTCGGCGAAGACTTTGATGCCGGCCTCGTCGGCGCGCTTCTTGGATTCGAGCCGCATCTCGGTTTCCATGGCGGGGCAGAGGAGGCGTTTGCAGGCATCCTGCACGGCGAGCACGACTTGGTCTGAGGCGGAGCCCTTGCCCTTCACGAACAGCTGCTGCACCTCGGCGAAGGCGGTGGCCTCGTCGGGGAGCTGCACGCGCATCATGAGGAAGAGCTCCTTCTCGCCGCGGCGCATCGCGAGGACGCGGTGGCTGGGGGCTTTCGCGAGGGGTTCGCTCCACTCGAAATAGTCTTTGAACTTGGAGGCTTCGACCGAGCTATCTTTACCGGTGAGGACCTTGGAGGAGATGATCGCGTCCTTCTGGTAGACGGCGCGGAGTTTGGCGCGGGCATCTTTGTCGTCGCTCACGCGCTCGGCAATGATATCGCGGGCGCCGGCAAACGCCTCCTCGACGGAGGCGATTTTCGAGACAACGTTTTTGCCGTCGTCGGCGGTGTATTCCTTGCCCACGTAGGCTTGGGCGGCGGCGAGGGCGTCGGTGGCCGGGTCTTGGGCCCAGAGGACCTCGGAGAGGGGTTCGAGGCCTTTCTCCTTCGCGATGGTGGCGCGCGTGCGCTTCTTCGGGCGGAAGGGAAGGTAAATGTCCTCCAAAGCGGCGAGGGTGTCGGCCGCGTTGATGGACTTCTCGAGGGCGGGTGTGAGGAGATTGCGCTCCTTGAGTGACGAGAGGATGGCGGCGCGGCGCTCGTCGATGGCCTTCATTTGCTCGAGGCGGTCACGGATCGCGAGGACCTGGACCTCGTCGAGTTCGCCGGTGACTTCTTTGCGGTAGCGGGCGATGAACGGCACGGTCGCGCCCTCGGCGAAGAGCTGCGCGGTGGCCGCGACCTGGTAGACCTTGATGTTCAACTCCGCCGCGAGGCGGAGGACGTGGTCGGGATTGGGTTGAGTGGTGGCCGGGGAAGCGACGACGGACATGCGTGGAAAGGGGGCGAGCAGAGCGCGCGGGGGCGGGCGCGCAATCTCCAAAATGACGTGCCGCGAGGTTGCCTCTGCAAAAAGCTCTTCCACGGTCGGAGCATGATGCGTTTTCGCCGGCTTCTCCTTGTTCTGTGTTGCACGTGCCTGTTGAGCGCGGGAGGGGTGGCGGCCAACGCGGCCTCCTTCAAAGCCACGGAGGAGCAAGTCGCCGAGGCCGTGAAGTCGACGGGCGTGACCGTCGTGCACTTCTGGGCGCCATGGAACCAAAACAGCGTGGCCTCACTTGGGAAGAGCGGCTGGAGCACCTTTATCGACACCAATGCCGAGGTGAAATTCATCTTTGTCACCGCGTGGCACAACGAAGACGGGCGTGCCTTGCTGGAGAAGAACGACGTCGGCCGGCAGGCCAATTTCCAATTGCTGCTGCACCCGAACCCGGCGCGGCAGGCCGGCGAGCGCTTCGACCGGTTTCTCGGTTTGCCGGTCTCGTGGTTGCCCACGACCTGGGTATTTCGTGATGGCCAGCTCCGTTACGCGCTGAACTACGGCGAAGTGCGCTTCCCGCTCCTGCAGCAACTCATCCGCGACGCGGCCGACAAGTGGGACCGCTGAGCACATGGTAGCCCGACGGACGGTCCGGCGCGGACGCGTGTCCTTATTTTGAACCTAGCCTTGTCAGCGGCGGAGGATTCTGCGCCACTTTTCGCTCTGCCCTTTCCCTCTTTCGCCATGTCCGCCATCAATCGCTTCCTTCTCGCCAACAACCTCCGCATCGCGACCAACCCGTGTGTGTCGCCCGACTTCTGCCTCGACTGGCCCGCGCTGCGCGAGGAGCTCCGGGCGAGCAAGGCCGTGAAGGTCTATGACAAGAGCCGCTTTGATACGGCGGCGGGTGCGTTCACGCTGCTGGAGAATGCCCAAGGCGATTGCGCCTGGCGCCTCCAGGGCGAGGCCGCGAAGGCCGGCGCGTTGCACGATGCCGTCGCGCTGGCCGACGGCACGACGATCTTTCCCGCGACGTTTGCGAACCTCCTCGCGTTGAAAAACCTCGCCCAGGCGCACAACCCAAAGTGCACGATTTTTCCGACGGCTGCCGAGCAACTCGGCCGCAGCACGCTCGGCATTGGCGCCCGGTTTACGACGCTGCACTGGCCCGCGGTGGAGTGGGCGATGAGCGCCCTCAGCCTCGGCGTCACGGCGAACCAGAACTCGATCCCGCGTGAGCTCGTCTACGACACCGATGTCATGCTCGCCGGCCAGCTCGACACCGTGCCGTTCCCCTTCATCGGGACCAACGTCCCCGAGGGCCATCAAGGCCAGAGCGTCGAGGGCATGAGCCACGGCTGTATCCTCTCGAAACTGAAAACCGGCTTTCACCGCCGCGGCATCGCGTGGTCTTTCAATGCCGACCACCAGCCCATCGGCGGCAAGTTCGACAACCGCGAAGACGCACTCGTGACCGGATGCGTGCTCGCGAGCTACATCACCTTCGATCTCTCGCCCGAACTCGCGCAAACGAAGGTGGCTGACGATGCCTCCGCATGGGTCGCCGCGAATGTCCCCGCCGCGCTCGTCGCGACCGTAAAGGCCCGTGTCGCGCAGGCCGGCCTCACGCTCAACGAAGCCGACTTCGCCAAGCTCCTCGCTTACGTCTGGCCTTCGTTGCAAAAGATGAAGCGCCGCGACGAAAAATACGCCGCCGCCCGCGCGAAGCTGTTCACGACCGACGTCGGCCGCGCCTATCTCCGCGAGCTTTCGATCGACGAGTTGCCCGGACTGACGACCCCCGAAACGACCGCGATCATGCTGGCGCTGTGCGAGGCACTCGGGATGAAGATCCACTTCGTCGCGCCGGCCTTTGGTTTCCAGAAGAACATGCCCTATCCCGACAACGCCGCATTGAAGGTGTTGATCGAGAAGCAGTGGGCCGTGTGCAAAGACTTTGGCGCGAGCATCGGCTTCCACTCCGGCTCCGGCAAATCTGCGGAAAACTATCAGGTAATGGGGCAGGTGACCGGCAGCCGCCTCGAGATCAAGACCAGTGGACGCTACACCTACGAAATGGGCCGTGCGCTCTTCGCCTCGAAGCACCCCGCTGACCAGGCGCTCTGGAGCGACTGGTATAAATTTACCCTCGAGCTCGCGCTCCTCGGTTCGTTTAGCGCCGATGCGACGGAGCAGAAGATGGCGCGCATCTTCGTGGCTGATGCGCTCGCGAAATCCGGCAAGCCGATCGACGTATTCGCCAATCCGGCGGCCACGCGCGCCGCGCTTGAGGCTTTGCCCGCGAGCCCGGAGCACATGTTCTGGTTCGAGTATAACTTTCTCCACGTCCTCGCTGCCGATGGACGCCCGGCCAAGTCCGCGCTCGGCGACCACACGCCTGCCGGCTACCGCCAGCGCGCGCGGTTCTACACCATCAGCGACGAAGGCCGCCTCAACTTCGCGAAAAACATCGCGACCTACATCGTGTTCCTCGCCGAGAACACCGGCCTCGCTTCGGGCGCCACGTGCGCGGCCGCCCGCAAACTCCTCGCCGGCTACACCTCGCTCGACACGATGCTTAACGATATCTCCAAGTAAGGCATCGCTTCCCCGTTCCCCGAAAATCCAACCTCGCATCCGATCATGGCCAAGTCCCGCCCCCTCATCCACGACGACTTCCTCCTCGCGACGAAACAGGCGCGTGAGCTCTATCACCGCTACGCCGCCCCTGAGCCGATCTTCGATTACCACTGTCACCTCCCGCCCCAGCAGATCGCGTCCAACCACCAGTTCTCCGACCTCGCCGAACTCTGGCTCGGCGGCGATCACTACAAGTGGCGTGCGCTCCGCACCAACGGCGTCAATGAGCGCTTTATCACGGGTGATGCTACGCCCCGCGAGAAGTTCCAGGCGTGGGCTGAGACAATGCCGCACACGCTGCGCAACCCGCTCTTTCACTGGTCGCACCTCGAACTGAAGCGCTACTTCGGCTTTGACGGCCTTCTCGATGGAAAATCCGCCGAGAAAGTGTGGAAGTCGGCCAACGCCAAGCTCCCGAAGCTCCGCACCCACGACCTCCTCACCCAATCGAAGGTCACGGTGGTCTGCACGACCGACGATCCGGCCGACTCGCTCGATCTCCACGTGCAGATCCGGAAGAGCAAACTCAAGACCCGCGTTTACCCGACCTTCCGTCCCGACAAGTCGATGGCCGTGGGTAATCCCGCGGTGTTCAATGCGTGGAACGACAAACTCGCCGCCGCTGCCGGTGGATCGTTCGCGTCCGCGGGCATCAAGAAATTCGACGACTTCCTTAGCGCGTTGAAGAAGCGTCACGACGATTTCCATGAGATCGGTGGACGCGTCTCTGACCATGGCTTGGAGTCCGCGCTCGCCGAGCCCTGCACGCATGCGCAGGCCAAGATGATCTTTGACGCCGCCCGCGCCGGCCGCGCTGCCTCGCCGGAGGACGTCGCCCGCTTCGGCTCCTACCTCATGCTGGAATTCGGCCGCTGGGACGCCGCCCGGGGCTGGACCAAGCAGCTCCACCTCGGCGCCCTACGGAACAACAACGTCCGCCTCCTCACCAAGCTCGGACCCGACACCGGTTTCGATTCCATTGGCGATTTCCCGCAGGCCGCTGCGCTCTCGCGCTACCTCAACACGCTCGATTCGACCGACCAGCTCCCGCGCACCGTCATCTACAATCTCAACCCCGCCGACAATTACGTCATGGGCACGATGATTGGGAATTTCCAGGACGGCTCAATCCCCGGCAAAATTCAGTTCGGCAGCGGCTGGTGGTTCCTTGACCAGAAGGAAGCGATGGAGTGGCAGATCAACGCCCTCTCCAACCTCGGCCTCCTCTCGCGCTTCGTCGGCATGCTCACGGATTCGCGCAGTTTTGTGAGTTACCCGCGCCACGAGTATTTCCGCCGCACGCTCTGCAATCTTCTCGGTGGCGACATGGCCCGCGGCGAGATTCCGAACGACTACGGCCTCGTCGGCGGCATGGTGCGCAACATCTGCTTCCGCAACGCCCGCGACTATTTCGGCCTCGAACTCGCCCCGGAGTTTTCCGCGAAGACGAAGTAACGCCGCCCCCTCAGGCGGGTGGAGATGATCCGGCGGGCGCCGCCCGCCCCGGATCTTTCCCCCGGCCTTTTCCCTCTGACCCGGCCGCCGCGCCGGGTCGCCTGTCCGTCCCGGTTTCATCCCGCCTCCACCCCTCCCCATGAGCAAGTTCAACCAAATCAACGAAGAGATCGGCCGCTATCGCTGGACCATCTGCACGCTGGTCTTCGCTGCGACGACGATCAATTACCTCGATCGCAACGTCCTCGGCTTGCTCAAGCCGGTGCTCTCGGCCGACGGCGTCTTCGGTGCGGACAAGGCGACGCAGGAACTGAACTACTCCACCGTCGTCATCTGCTTCCAGCTCGCTTACGCCATTGGCATGGTCTTCGCCGGTCGCGTGATCGACCGGGTCGGGACGAAGTCTGGCTACGCCTACTCACTCATCGGCTGGAGCATCGCCGCGATCGGCCATGCGTTTGGCCACCACACGTGGAGCTTCGGCTTCTGGCGTGCGGCGCTCGGCCTGACCGAGTCGGGCAATTTCCCGGCGGCCAACAAGACGATGGCCGAGTGGTTTCCGAAAAAGGAGCGCGCCTTCGCCACCGGTCTCTACAATTCCGGCGCCAATGTCGGTGCGATCATCGCGCCGATCAGCGTCCCCTACATCGCCGAGTGGTGGGGCTGGGAGTGGGCGTTCATTCTCACCGGTGCCGTCGGCCTCCTGTGGCTTTTCTTTTGGTATAAGACCTATGACTCCCCCGCGGAAAAGCTGAAGAGCGGCCACCTCAAGCAGGCGGAATACGATTTCATTCACAGCGACAAGGACGAGGCCGCTCCCGCCTCTGGCGCACCAGCAGGCAAGGTTAGCTGGGGCCGCTTGTTGACGTTTCGCCAGACCTGGGCGTTCGCGCTCGGCAAGTTCCTCACCGATCCGATCTGGTGGTTTTATATGTTCTGGCTGCCGGCTTTCCTGAACGACGAGAACGCCCGCCGCGTCGCCGCCTACAAGCTGGCCCATCCAGGCTTCACCGGGGCCAACTCCGAGGTGCCCGGCTTCATCAGTTGGACGATCGCTGTCGCGGTGGTCTACTCGATCTCGACCGTCGGCTCCATCTTCGGCGGCTGGCTCCCAAAGTATCTCGCGGGTCGCGGCATGGACATGAACAAGGCGCGCAAACTCTCGATGTTCATCTTCGCTCTCGGGCCGCTCGCGGTGCTCTTCGCCTCGAAGCTCGGTGAGATTCATATCTGGCTCGCCGTGCTCACAATCGGCGTCGCCACCGCCTCGCACCAGGCGTGGTCAGCCAATATCTTTACTACTGTTTCCGACATGTTCCCCAAGCGTGCGGTGGCCTCTGTCACCGGCATCGGCGGCATGGCCGGCGGCATCGGCGGCATCTTCGTAGCACGCGCCGCCGGCGTTTTGCTCGCGCACTACACCACACTCGGCAAAATCGAGGTAGGCTACGGCATCCTTTTCGTGATCTGTGGCTCTGCCTACCTCACGGCTTGGATTTTGATGCACCTGCTCGTGCCGAAGTTTGCGCTGATCGATCTCAAAGATAACTGACCGCCGCCTCGGCTGGCGCGTTTCCCGCTTACCCAAGCCCGTCCCGCTCCCTGCGGCGACGGGCTTTTTTGGGCCCGCCCCCTTCCGGCCCGGTCCCTTGTGTTTTCGTTTCTTTTGGATAGCGCATACGTAGTTCTTACTCTCAGTCTTCCTTACCCATGAACCTACCCACGTTCCGTCCGTTGCTGGTCTCCGCCTGTGCCCTCGCTCTCGTCGCCGGTCTCGGCGCCCAGACGCCCGCCGCCCCCAAACTCGAATTTCCCGCCGCCAGCCCCACCGCCACGCTCAAGCAGCGCGTCGGCGTCACCGACATTGAGGTAACCTACTCCCGGCCCAGCCTGAAGGGCCGCGAAGCCTTCGGAAAACTTGAGCCCTTCGGCACCGTCTGGCGCACCGGCGCCAACAACGCCACGCGCGTCACGTTCAGCACCGACGTCAAGGTTCAGGGCGCCGCCCTCGCCGCCGGCACCTACGAACTCTTCTCCATCCCCGGCAAGACCGACTGGACTGTGATCTTCCAGAAAGCCGGCAAACAATGGGGCGCCTACGCCTACAAGCCCGAGAACGACACGCTCCGCGTCACCACCAAGTCCGTGGCTCTCGCCGCGCCCGTCGAGTCGCTTACGATCGACTTCAACGACCTCCGCGACGCCTCCGCCACGCTCAACATCGTCTGGGACAAGACCCGCGTCCCCCTCAAGATCGACGTCGATGTCAGCTCGCTGATTCCGCAGATCGAGGCCGCCATGGCCGCTCCCGGCGACAAGAAGCCCTACGCCGCCGCCGCGATGTTCTACCTCGATAACAATTTCGATCTGAAGAAGGCCGCGACGTGGATGGACGCCGCCATCGCCGCCCAGCCCGACGCCTTCTACCTCGTCTACCGCAAGGGCCTCATTCTCGAAAAACTCGGCGACAAAGCCGGTGCCCTCGCCGCCGCCCAAGCTTCGCTCGTCGGCGCCGAGAAGGCTCCGAGCCCCCTCCTCAAAGAGGAATACGTCCGCCGCAACAACGAGCTCATCGCCCGCCTCAAGTGATGCGCGCCGTCCTCGCCCTTAGCCGCCGCAGCGTCTCGGTTGCTGCGGTGTGCGCCCTCGCTTTCGTGCGTGGTGTCTGGGCCGCCGAGCCGCCCTCGGGCGTCGCGATCCAGCAAGACCTGCGCAGCTTTGGCCAGGTCGCGACGGTGCTCCACGTCGCCGCGCACCCGGACGACGAGAACCGCTCGCTCCTCGCTTACCTCTCGCGCGTGCGCCTCTATCGCACGGGCTACCTGTCCGTCACCCGCGGTGACGGCGGCCAAAACGAGATCGGCCCCGAGTTCGGCGAAAAACTCGGCCTCGCTCGCACCCAGGAATTGCTCGCCGGACGCAACTTTGATGGCGCGCGTCAGTTTTTCACGCGGGCCCTCGATTTCGGCTATTCGAAAAGCATCAACGAAGCGCTCTCCGTCTGGGATCGCCAGGAAGTGCTCGCCGACACGGTGCGGGTCATCCGGCAGTTTCGCCCGGATGTGATCATCACGCGCTTCTCGCCCGGCCCGCAGCCCGGCAATCACGGTCATCACAACGCCTCCGCGCTCCTGGCGCTCGAGGCCTTCAAACTCGCGGCCGACCCGAAGGCGTTTCCTGAGCAAATTGCCGAGGGCCTCACACCGTGGCAGGCCACGCGCATCTTTCAAAACGGCGGCGCCGGCGGACTTACAATCGCCACGGCCGGCAACGATCCCGTGACTGGCGACAGTATCTCCACCATCGCCTCCCGCACCAGCGCCGCGCACAAGACTCAATTCGGTCCCGGCGGTGGTGGCGGCCGCGGCGGTCCCGGTCGCGGAGGCGTCACTGAGGGGGGCGTGCGTCAGGAATCCTTCTCGCTCCTCGCCGGCTCGCCCGCGAAGGACGACATCATGGACGGCATCGATCTCACGTGGGCGCGCGTTCCCGGTGGCGCCGAGATCGGCTCGCTCGCCGCCGCGGCACTCGCAGCCTTTAAGCCCGAAGATCCGGCCGCGAGCGTGCCCGCGCTCCTCGCCCTCCGCACGCGCCTCGCGAAGCTCGCCTCTGATCCCGTGGTCGATGACAAGCGCGCGCAGCTCGACCGCATTCTCCAAGCCTGCCTCGGCCTCACGGTCGAGACGACTGCCCTCGCCGCCGAGGTCGTCCCTGGCGAGAAGTTGAAACTCAACACCTCCATTGTTGTGCGCTCGAAAGTGCCCGTGCGCTGGATGTCCACGCATGTGAGCTATCCCGGCGGTGGCCTCTCCGTCGATGGCTTTGAGTCCAGTCGCACCTCGGGCGAGCTCGTGCTCGACGTGCCGGCCAACGTCCCCGTCTCGCATCCTTACTGGCTGCGCGAGGAGACGACCGCCGGCATGTTCCGCGTCCCGGACCCGAAGCTCATCGGCACGCCGGAGAACGCGCCGCCGTTTATGGTCGATTATACCTTCGACGTGGCCGACCAAAAACTCGTCGTCTCCAGCGAACCCCTCGCGCCCACCAAACCCGGCCGCGCCGGTCGCCGCCTCGCCGTGATCTCACCCGTGTCGCTCCGCTTCGGCTCTGGCGTTGCGCTCTTCACGCCCGGTGCGAAAAAATCGATCGAAGTCGAAGTCACCGCCGCCCGCGCGGGCGAAAAAGGCACGCTGCGCCTCGAAGCGCCCGCCGGCTGGACGATCGCACCCGCGAGCCAGCCCTTTGCGCTGACGAAAAACGGCGAGACGACGCGCCTCGCGTTCACCGTCACTGCCCCGGCGCAGACGGCGCTCGGCACCGTGCTCGCCGTCGCCGAAGTCGGCGGCGTGAAGTTCAGCCACCAGCGTTTCGAGATCCGCTACGACCACATCCCGCTCCAGCTTTTGCAGGCCCCCGCGCGCCTGAAGGTCTCGGCCTTCGCGCACGAGATCCGCGGCAAGAATGTCGGGTATCTTCCCGGCGCCGGCGACGACACCGTCGAAGCGCTCGAGCAACTCGGCTACACCGTCACCACGCTTAAGGGCACAGACCTCACGTCCGAAAAACTCCGTGGTCTCGATGCGGTCGTGATTGGTGTGCGTGCGTTCAACGAACGTTCCGACCTCGCCGAAAATTTCCCCGGTCTCCTGGCCTACGTCGACGCCGGCGGCACCGTGATCGCCCAATATAACCGCCCCAACGGTCTCAAGGCGCAGCAACTTGGACCCTATGCGCTCTCGATCCAAGGCCCCGCCCCCGCGCTACGCGTGACCGAGGAGAATGCCCCGGTGCTGTTCCTCGCGCCCGAGCACCCGGCGCTCACCCGGCCGAATCGCATCGGGCCCGCCGATTTCGTCGGCTGGGTGCAGGAGCGCGGAACCTATTTCCCGAGCAGTTGGGATGAGGCGCACTACACGCCGATTCTGGCGATGAACGACACCGGCGAACAGCCGCTGAAGAGCAGCCTGCTCGTCGCAAAGTATGGCAAGGGTTACTATGTTTACGCCGGCGTCGCGTTCTTCCGTCAGCTCCCGGCGGGTGTGCCCGGTGGCTACCGACTCTTCGCCAACTTGGTCTCACTCGGGAAGGAATGATGGCTCCGAAGGACCGAGCTTCTCGAGGAGGGCGGGCCCCGGACCGCTCTGAGCGCCCTGAAAGTGGACTTCAGTCGTCCCTGCCGCCGAGCGCCGATGAGGCGCCCGGCGTGCCGGGTTTCCGCACTTGGAGCGGGCTATATTGGTTCGTGCTCGCCGTGTTCGTTGCGATCGTCGCGGCGCTCACGGTCTTCTCGCGCGTTTACGCATGAACGCCTTCGATTGGTTGGTTCTACTCGGGACGATTCTCGGTATTGTGGCCTATGGCACGTGGCGCACGCGCCATACCGATAACCTCAACACCTACCTGAAGGGCAACAGCACCACGAAGTGGGGCACCATCGGTCTGTCGGTCATGGCCACGCAGGCGAGCACGATTACTTATCTCTCGCTGCCGGGTGTCGCCGCGGAAAACGGCATAGCGTTCATTCAAAATTATTTTGGCCTCCCGCTCGCCCTGATCGTCGTGTGCGCCGTGTTTTTGCCGATTTACCGCCAGCTCGGTGTCTACACGGCCTACGAATATCTCGGCCAGCGCTTCGACCAAAAGACGCGCCTGCTTGGCGCCGGCATTTTCGTGCTCCAACGCGGTTTGCAGGCCGGTATCACGATTTACGCTCCCGCGATCATCCTCTCGACCGTGCTCGGTTGGCGCCTCGACCTCACGATCATTTCTACCGGTGTGCTCTCGATTGTCTATACGGTCACCGGCGGGAGCGCGGCGGTGAACCTCACTCAAAAGTGGCAGATGGGTGTGATCTTCGGCGGCATGATTACGGCCTTCGTGGTCTTGCTCACCAAGCTCCCGCCCGACGCGCTCCCCATTGCCGGAGCCCTCGGCAAACTACAGGCCGTGGACTACGATCCCGACCTTAAGGTTCGTTATACCGTGTGGAGCGGCATTCTCGGCGGCTTCTTCCTCTCGCTTTCGTATTTCGGCACGGACCAATCCCAGGTGCAGCGCTACATCGGCGGCGCCCGCCTCCGCGAAGGCCGCCTCGGTCTCGTGTTCAACGCCCTGCTCAAGATCCCGATGCAGTTCTTCATCGTGATCCTCGGCGCGCTGCTCTTCGTCTTCTACCAGTTTCAGCCGAACACGCCGGTCCTCTTCAACCAGACGCAATGGCGCCAGCAGGCGGATGCGCCCACCGGCGCCGCCTTCCGCGCGCTCGAGGAAAAGCACGCCGCGCTCCACACCGACAAGCAGGAGAAAATCCGCGCGTGGGCCGCCGCCCAGAACGGCTCCGATCCGGCCGCCGAAGCCGCCGCGCGCACCACGATGCTCGCAGCGCAGAAAGCAACCGAGGCCGTCCGCAAGGAGGCGCGCACCGCACTGCAGAATGCCGATCCGGCCGCGAAGAAGACGAAAGACTCCGACTACATCTTCATCACATTCATCCTGACGCAGCTTCCGCATGGTGCCATCGGCCTGCTACTCGCGGTGATGTTTTCCTCCGCGCTTTCCTCGAAGGCTGGCGAACTTAACGCGCTCGGCACCACCACAACGATCGATCTCTGGCGTCCTTTCCGCCCGCAGGCGGCGCACGACGAGGCGCGCAACGTGCGGGTCGCGAAACGCTTCACCGCCATCTGGGGCCTGTTTGCGATCGGCTTCGCGCTCTTCGTGAGCTTCGCCGAAAATCTCATCGAAGCGCTCAATATCGTGGCCTCGATTTTCTATCCGGCGCTCCTCGGAGTCTTTGTCGTAGCCTTCTTTTTCAAGCATGTGAAAGGCTCGGCCGTCTTCTGGGCCGCCGTTGCCGCCCAGATTGTCGTGCTGGTGATCTTCTTCGTTGGTAAAGCGCACCCGGCCTACGAAATTGGCTACCTTTGGCTCAATCCCATTGGCTGCGCCGCGTGTGTGCTGTTCAGCCTCGGTCTGCAGGCGATCGGAGTGGGGCGGTCCGCGAATCCGCCCTCCTTATCATGAGCACTTCCCCGGTCATCTGTTTCGGCCAGCAACCCTGCGGCTTTTTCCCGCGGAGGTTTCTCTATGCGAAATTTGTCACGGCACGAAAACTTCAGGCCGAGATCGGCGGCGAGATCGTGTTCTTTTGCCACGACAGCGACCACGATCCGCGCGAGACGCAGACCACGCTCCGACACCGCAAGACCGACGTGCCCCTTGCGATGAACTTCGCGTTCGAAAACAAGCTGCAGCGGAAATTCTCGCCGTTGAATTTGAAGCGCGTTCCGGCCGGTTGGCGCGACAACACCGCTCGCCAACTCGGCGCTTACGTCGCGCCGCCGCTCATCGAGGCCTTCAAGAGTAACGCGGCCACCACCGTCGCCGATTTCTGCCTCGAAATGTATCGCCGCATGGGCCTCCTCGAAGGCGTGCGCGTGGTGCGCTCCAGCGATCCGGCCGTGCGCACTGCTGCGATCGATATCGCCGAATGTTTCGTCGACGTGCCGCATCAGGGTGAGATCGTCCGCGCCCGGCTGCTCGACGGCGCGCTCAAGCTCCACGAGGGGGGCGAGTCCTACACGACGTTAGCGTCGACTGCCTTTACGAAGGCGCAGGTAAGCCCCACGCGCGATTCGCGGCTCGGCTGGATGCAATCGGTGATTCACTGCACGCACTACATCGCCGGACTCGGCGAACAGGCTTACTTGAACAAAGCTGATGCGCCCGACATCACTTTCGTCACCCGTGACACCATTGATCGCTCCGATGAAGCCTACGCCGAAATCCCCAGCGCCTGAGAACCCGCTCCTGCTGGCCTTCGGGGCGCACCCCGACGACATTGAGTTCGGCTGCGGCGGCGTGATCGCACGCGAGACTCAGGCCGGCCACGCGGCGCATTTCATCGTCTGCTCACGAGGAGAAGCTGGCACGCATGGCACGCCGGCACAGCGCACGGCGGAGGCCAAGAAATCCGCGCAGGTGCTTGGCGCGACGTTGGAGTTTCTCGACCTGGGCGGCGATTCGCACATGGAGCACAAGCTCGCCCACGTGCTCGCGTTTGCGGCGATCATCCGCCGGGTGCGTCCACGCATTGTGCTCGCGCCCACGGTGGTCGAAAACCAACACCCGGACCATGTGGTGGTGGGACGCATGGTGCGCGACGCGGCTCGGCTCGCGCGCTACGGCGGCGTGGCGGAATTGCTCAAGCTAAAGCCGCACGCGATCGAGCAGCTCATGTTTTATGCCGTGACCGTGGAGGCCGAGCCTAATGATCGTTCGGCCATGCTCATGGACGTGTCCGATCAAGCCGTCGTCGCCGCTTGGACGGCGTCGATGGAGGCGCACGCCTCGCAGGCCAAGACGCGGCGCTACGTCGGTCTCCACCTCGCCCGCGCGAAGATGCACGGTGTGCGCGGTGGCGCCGGCCATGCGATCCAACTCTTCCCCAACGATCCGCTTGTGTGCAGTTCCCTTGCGACGTTGGGCCGTGGCGCGCGTCAGTTCTGACATGGCCACCGCCCGCCCGCTCAAGATCGGCATCACGTGCTACCCGTCCGTCGGCGGCAGCGGTATTTTGGCGACGGCGCTTGGCGAAGAGCTGGCCAAGCGCGGGCACGAGGTGCACTTCATCAGTTACGGTCGCCCCTTTCGACTCCCCGAAGGCGCGCCGCGGATTTTTTTCCATCCGGTCGTGATCAACGACTACGGGCTCTTCAAATACCCCGACTACACCCTGCCGCTCTCGGTGAAGATGGCTGAGGTGAGTCGCGACTTTGGGCTCGATGTGTTGCACGTGCACTACGCGGTGCCGCACGCCACCGCGGCGGTGCTCGCGCGCTCGATGTTGCCGCTGGGGAAGAAACCGCTACTCGTGACGACGCTGCACGGCACCGACACGACGCTTCTCGGCCGCGATCCGGGTTACGGTCCCGCGATTAGCCACGCGCTCGCGTGCTCAGATGCGGTGACGACGGTCTCAGAGTTTCTGCGGCAGGAAACGGAGCGGCTCCTCGCGGTCGCGCGGCCAATCGACGTGATCCACAATTTCTTCGAGCCGAAGCAACCCACGCGCTCGCGCGCGGCGGTGCGACGCGAACTCGGCCTCAAGCACGAGGCGCTCGTGTTGCACGCCTCGAATCTTCGCGGCCCCAAGCGCATCGACCTGCTCCTCGAG
>CANGHW010000040.1 GCA_947453695.1 Opitutia bacterium | reverse complement strand
GGTGTAGGTGAGGCCGTCGGGCGAGACGGTGAAACGCTCGGCGGCGGCGGGGAGCGGTTCGCCGTGGTTGGTGTTGGCAACGTCGGGGACGAGGAGGCCTTCGCTCAATGCGCGGAGGATGAAGAATTCATCGGGCAGCGTGGCGGTGGCGGGGTCGAGGTCGGCAGGCTCGTTGCGCTGGGAGATGCGGAGAACTTGCGGAGCGGTGTGGGTTGCGGCGGAGGAGGCGGGGGCGGCCGTGTTTTTTTCGGACTTGGAGCAGGCGGTCTGGAGAGCCGCAACGAGGCAAAAGAAGGCGCAAAAAAGGAGGCGGCGGATGGGCCACCCGCTGGCGCTCGTGGCTACGGGGACGGGCTGGCGCATGGCGGCGCGTTACGGCTGGAGCGAGACGTAGCGGTAGTCGGTGTGGTCCATGGGCGTGGGGAGCCAGCCTTTCACCGATGTTTGGAGGAGGTAGAGGTGGGTGTTGAAATAGATTGGGACGATGGGGGCGGCCTCGAGGACGAGGGCTTCGGCTTGTTGGAGGACTTTGGCGCGCTCGGTGCGGTCGGCGATGGCATTGGCGCGGTTGGAGAGGGCGTCGTAGGCGGGGTCGGACCAGCCGGTGTGGTTGTTGCCGGAGTCGCTCCGCCACATGTCGAGGTAGGTGGTGGCGTCGAGGTAGTCGGCGGTCCAACTGCCGAGGAGAACCTGGTAGTCGCCGGCGCGGCGGTTGGCGAAGACGACCTTCTTCTCCTGGTTGGCAATGGTGACTTTCAGGCCGAGGTCGCGGGTCCACATCTGTTGGATGGCTTCGCTGACGAGGCGGAGGATTTCGGAGTTGTGGAAAAGAATCTCGATGGGCGGGAGGCCGGCGCCACCGGCGAAACCGGCGTCGGCGAGGAGTTGTTTGGCGGCGGCGAGATCGTAGCTGCGGCGCTCGGGCGGGGTGTAGCCGACGAGGAGCGGGGAGATGAAGGTTGGGGCGGGTTGACGGCCGCCGGGGAGGACCTTGCTGGCGATGGCATCGCGGTCGATGGCGAGGGAAAGGGCGCGGCGGACGCGGGCGTCGTTGAGCGGGGCTTTGCGGACGTTGAGGCGGAAGAAAAACGTCTCGAGGTAGGGATCGATGCGGAGCGTGGGGGCCTTTTCGCGCTGCATGGGGAGGACCTTGGAGAGCGGGACATTCCAGGTGGCGTGGAGCTGGCCGGCGCGGAAAGCGCGGTCTTCGGCGTCGATGTTGTCGATGGGGTAGAAGTGGATGGCGTTGAGGCGGACCTTGTCGCGGTCCCAGTAAGTGGGAGATTTCTCGACGACGACGCGCTGGTTGAGGGTCCACTCCTTCAGGATGAAGGGGCCGCTGGAGACGAGGACGCCGGGGCGGGTCCACTTGGTGCCGCGGTTGTAGGCGTCGCCGACGGCGGCGATGGAGCGGAGGTGGATCGGGCGCCAGGGAGAATTGAGGAGAATCTGGAGGAAGTAAGGCGCGGGGTGGGTGAGGGTGACGACAAGGGTTTTCGCATCGCGGGCAACGGCGCCGACGGTGGAGAAATCGGTGGTCTGGCCCTTGTTGAAGGCCTCGGCGCCGCGGAGCAGGTAGAGGAAGTAGGCGTAGTCGGCGGCGAGCGACGGCGTGAGAATACGGCGCCAGGAGTCGACGCAGTCCTGGGCGGTGAGCGGATCGCCGTTGGACCATTTGGCGTTGGCGCGGAGGTAGAAGGTGTAGGTCAGGCCGTCGGGCGAGATGTCCCAGCGCTCGGCGAGTCCGGGGACGGGGGCGAGGGTGCCGGTCTCGTAGCTGACGAGCGGATCAAAGAGAGCTTGGATGATCTTGGCGTCGCCGGTGCCGGTGACGGTCTGCGGATCGAGGTCAGACGGCTCGGCGCCGATGCTGTAGTGGAAGATGCCCTCGCGGTTGGAGCGTTCGACGATGGTTTCGCGTTTGGCGCAGCCGGAAAGGAGGGCCGCAAGAAAGCACAGCAGGCGTAAAACTGGAGCGGAAGAAAGCGAACGAAGGGACGTCATGAGCGAGAGGACGGGACGGAGGACTGCGGACGGAAGAAGAGTTTCTTAACCGCTAAGGAGTTTCGCTCAGGAGGCGAAACTGAAAAGCGCGCTGCGCGGGATCGTCACCGCGGCAAGAGGGTTACTCCCGCGTAGCGCGGACGAATTTAGGAGCGAGAAAGGAGGGCGACGGCGTGGGCGGCGACGGCGAGACCGCGGCCGATCTCATCGATGCCCTCGTTGGTGGTGGCCTTGAGGCCGATCTCGTCAGGGAGAAGACCGGTGGAGCGGGCGAGGGCGGCCTTCATCGCGGCGAGGTGCGGGTAGATCTTGGGCTTCTCGGCGATGACGGAGGCGTCGATGTTAGCGATGTTATAACCGCGGGCGGTGACTTCGGCGACGACGCGCTGGAGGAGGAGCTGCGAGTCGATGTTCTTGTAGGCCGGATCGGTGTTGGGAAAAAAGTGGCCGATGTCGGGGAGTGCGGCGGCACCGAGGATGGCATCGCAGATGGCGTGCGTGAGGCAGTCGGCATCGGAGTGGCCTTCGAGGCCGTAGTCCGTAGCGAAGCGAACGCCGCCGAGGATCATGGGGCGACCGGGGACGATGCGGTGGATGTCGTAGCCGTGGCCGATGCGATATTTCATGTCAGGCGAGACGAAGCGAAGCGGGTGGAACCACGAAACACACGAAATACACGAATGAGAAAGTGGACGAAGGTAGCCGGCCCACGGAAGACACGGAAGAAAGGTGGCGGACCGAAACTGATTTGGAGCGAGGGACGGAGCTCACTCGGCGGCAGGCGCCTCGGGGGCATCCGGGGCGGGTTCGCGAGCAAGGAGGAACTCGACGTAGGCGAGGTCGGCGGGCGTGGTGAGCTTCGGGTTCGGGAAGGAGTTTTCGAGGAGGGCGATCGGGTGGTCGAGTTGCTCCACGGCTTGGGCGTCGTCGGTGATGTGGAGTTTCTTTTTCGCGACGCGGGCGTAGGCGCGGCAGATGAGGTCGCGGTTGAAGACCTGGGGCGTCTCCATGGCCCAGAGGCGTGGGCGGTCGAGGGTGCGGAGGTGGGCGTCGTCGCGGTGCTCCTTGATGGTATCGGTGACGCGATGGGCGAGGACGACGGCGTGCTCGCGGCGGACGATCTTGTGGAGGGCGACGAGTTGCTCGGGGCGGATGAGCGGGCGGGCGCAGTCGTGGATGAAGACGTGGGCGATGTCGGCCGGAAGGGCGGCGAGGGCGTTGGCAACGGAGTCCTGGCGCTCACG
Organism: Opitutia bacterium; assembly: GCA_947453695.1. GTDB lineage: Bacteria > Verrucomicrobiota > Verrucomicrobiia > Opitutales > Opitutaceae > GAS368. The sequence continues at coordinate 34,133 of CANGHW010000040.1, read as the reverse complement.
ACCGCCACGGACGAGGACCGACGGCGTGGGGGCGTAGGCGGCGAGTTCCATCATCTGGCGCTGGTCGCGGTAGACTATGACGTAGAGGTCGGCGACGGCGCTCTGCATGAAAGCGGCGGCGGAGTGGGAGAAGACGGGCCGGCCGGCGAGGGGCGCGAGGACTTTGTCGGCGACGGCACCGCCCATGCGGGAGCCGCTACCGGCGGCGAGGAAGATGGCGGCGGTGCGACTCATGGGCGGTGGGGCGGGGATGGTGTTGAGGGTTGGACCGGGAGTGGGAGCGAACGCTTACGGAGCCGCGAGCTCGGCGAGAATCGCGCGGGCGGCGGCGACGGGGTCGGGGGCTTTGAAGATGGGGCGGCCGACGACGATGTGGCTGGCGCCGGCGCGGGCGGCCTCGGCGGGCGTCATGATGCGCGTCTGGTCGCCGGCGTCGGCACCGCGCGGGCGGATGCCGGGCGTGACGAGCGCGACCTCGGCCGGGAGGACGGCGCGCAGGGGAGCGAGCTCGAGCGGGGAGCAGACGAGGCCGCGGAGACCGGAGTCGATCGCGAGACGACCGAGTCGGACGACCTGTTTCTCCGGCGAGTCGGTCGGGCCGGTTTCGGCGAGGCCGGCGGCGCTCATGGACGTAAGCACGGTGACGCCGAGCAGGAGGAGGTCGGGCTTGTGCTGCTGTTGGGCTTTGACGGCCCATTGCATCATCTCGCGGCCGCCGCAGGTGTGCAGCGTGGTCATGCGCACGGGGAGGCGGGAGATGGATTCGACGGCCTTGGCGACGGTGTTGGGGATGTCGTGGAGCTTGAGGTCGAGGAAGACATCGAAGCCCTGATCAGCGATCTCGCGGACGGCATCGGGCCCGCAGGCGGAGAACATCTCGAGGCCGACCTTGACCCACCGGACGGTGCCCTGGAGTTGGCGGAGCGCGGGAATTACTTCGCGCGGAGATTGAGCATCGAGGACGAGAATCAGGTCGCAGGGCATCGGGAGGTGGCGGGAAACGAAGCCACTAATGGATATTAATGGGCACTAATCAAAAACCAAAATCTGCGGCTTGGGGGGCCGATCGGGAACGAGTGGAGCGGGAAGGGGCACGGCGGGAAGCGGAGGGAAAGATGCAGGAACCGCGCCGTAACCGGCGCGGCTACGGCGGAGCGCGGGGCGAGGGGAGGGTGCGGGGGAATGGAAACGGGCGGCAGTAGGGGGACGAAGGCACGGCGGTCGCAGACCGCCGCTGCCGATTCCGAACAGACCGGAAGTGGGCGTGCTGCGGGGTTGCTTCGATGGGCTGCTCCCCGCAATGACAGGAGGCATGAGTGCGTGTGCGATTTTTGCTCCGGCCAAGCTAAACCTGTTTCTCGCGATTACGGGACGCCGGGCGGATGGGTTTCATGATTTGGTGTCGGTGGTGGTGACGGTGAAGCATGGCGACACCCTGCACGTGGAGCCGCAGACCGCGGACGCAGGCGGGAAAGCCTTTGCGCTGACGTGCGATGATCCGACGGTTCCCAAGGACGAGACGAACCTCGTGCTGAAGGCGGCGGCGGCGTTTGCCGCGGCGACGGGCTGGGCGGGCGGGGCGAAATTTACCCTCGAGAAACGCGTGCCGATGGGCGCGGGGCTCGGTGGCGGGAGCAGTGATGCGGTGGCGGCGCTGCGGGCGCTGAATGAATTGGCGGGCGGAGTAATGGCGGAAGCGAAGCTGGCAGAGGTGGCGGCGACGCTGGGGTCGGATTGTCCGCTGTTTCTTCGCGGCGGGCCGGTGGTGATGCGCGGGCGCGGCGAGCGCGTGGAGGCGCTGGCGGAGGCGGCTGCGGGTCGACTGCGCGGGCGGCGCGTCTTGATCTTCAAACCGGAGTTCGGCATCGCGACGCCGTGGGCGTATCGCCAGATGGCGGCCGACGGGGCGCGCCATTACCTGCCCGGGCCGGCGGCGGAGGCGCGGCTGGCGGCGTGGGTCGAAGGCGCGGCGCGCGCGGAGGAACTGTTGTTTAACAACATGGAAGGCGTGGCGTTTGAGAAGTTCATCGCGCTGCCGGTGCTGCTGGCGCAGTTGCGCGAGCGGTTTGGCGTGGAGGCGCGGATGAGCGGGAGCGGAAGCGCGTGTTTCGCGTTGTTGGGCGACGGGACGCCGGTGGCGGAGATGGGGACAGCGATCCGGGCGGCGTGGGGGGAAGAAACCTTTGTGGTAGAAACGCAAATCGCGTAAATCCGCGTTGACCCATGGCGCAGGTGGCGCGTTATCAAGGCACGCCGGCGCGGCGCCGAACGCCGGCAGCACGAAGTAATAAATGCCACCGCCCGCCAAAACCGAACTTACTGTGCAAGGCATCGCAGCCTCGCAGGGCATCGCGTATGGTCAGATCTTCGTCTATATTCAGAGCGATGTCGAGGTGCCGAGCTACCAGGTGGAGCCGGAGAAACGCATCGACGAAGTGGCGCGGTTCGACCGGGCGTTGCTCGCGACGAGGCAGCAAATTTCGAAGATCAAGAACGAGGTGGAGAAAAACATCGGCCCCGAGGAGGCGCTGATCTTCGACGCGCATCTGATGGTGCTCGAGGATCAGGCCCTGATCGGGGAGACGATCCGGGAATTCGAGAATTCGGGGCGCAATATCGAGACCTGCTTCAACCAAGTCTCGGCGCGCTACATCAAGGCGTTTTCCGAAATCGATGACGAGTATCTGCGCGAGCGCTCGGGTGACATCCGCGATGTGGCGCAGAGGGTTCTGCAGAATTTGCTCGGACAGGCCGAGAACTCGCTCAGCCGGCTGGCGGACAAGCGCATCGTGGTGGCCAATGATATCTCGCCGTCGGACTCGGCGAGCATCGACCGCAGCGCGGCGATCGGCCTAGTGACGGACTCGGGCAGCAAGACGAGCCATGCGGTGATCGTGGCGCGCTCGATGAAAGTCCCGGCGGTCGTGGGCGTGCGCAATCTCACGAAGCGGGCGAAGAATGGCGATTGGGCGATCGTGGATGGCTACGACGGCGTCGTAATTCTCAATCCCTCGGAGAGCACGCTGTTCCGCTACGGAAAGATTCAGGAGAAGAAGAAGTCGTTCGAGGCGCGCCTCATGGAGGCCAATCGCCAGGCCGCGGTGACGCTGGACGGCGTCGCGGTATCGCTGATGGCGAATATCGAGAAGGTGGACGAAGTCGCCCAGGTTAAGGCCTATGCTGCGGCGGGGGTGGGGCTCTACCGCACGGAGTATTTGTTTCTCAACTCTTCGCGGGTGCCGACGGAGCAGGAGCAGTTTCTCGCTTACAAGGCGGTGGCGGATGCGGTCGCGCCGCATCCGGTGATCATCCGCACGCTGGATCTCGGCGGCGACAAGCCGATGGCGGGCAATCCCGACCTCTTTCCGAAAGAGAACAATCCCTTTATGGGTTTCCGGGCGATCCGGTTCTGCCTCGAGCATCAGGATATTTTCAAGGACCAGCTGCGGGCGATCTTGCGGGCGAGCGCGCATGGCAAGGTGCGGATCATGTATCCGATGATCAGTGGGAACGAAGAACTCCTGCGGGCCAATGCCGTGCTCGCCGAGTGCATGACGGAGCTTAAAGGGAAGGGCGTGCCTTTTGACGAGAACCTCGAAATCGGCGCGATGATCGAGATTCCTAGTGCGGCGGTGACGGCGGACCTGCTGGCCAAGGAGTGTGCGTTCTTCAGCATCGGCACCAACGATCTCATCCAATACCTGCTGGCGATCGACCGGGTGAATGATCGCATCGCGCACCTTTACGAGCCCACGCATCCAGCGGTGATCCGCACCCTGAAACACGTCGTCGACGAGGCGCACAAACAAGGCGTGCCGGTCAGCGTATGTGGCGAGATGGCGGGCGACCCGGTGTTTGCGCCGTTGCTGCTGGGGCTCGGCATCGATGGCTTGAGCATGTCGCCGGCGTGGCTGCCCTCGGTGAAATACTTGGTGCGCGCAATGAAGATGTCCGATGCGCGGGCGCTCGCGGCCGAGGCGCTGACGCTCTCGTCCCCGAAGGAAATCTACGCGCGGTGCGACGCCTTTTATCGGGCGCGCGTGACGGTCGATTGAGCGGAAATGGGCGTGCCGAGTAACATGATGGTTACACGCCGCCAGTTGCGAATCGGGCGGATACGTTTACCGCTAGGAATGTTCAACGGATGAACCACCCCAGATTTACGCTATGGAACCAGGGACGGCAGCTCGTAGCGAGCGCAGTCGTCGCGCTCCTCTTGGCGGGCTGTGGCAGTATTTTTGTCCCGAAGCACAAGGTGGGGGTGGACGCGATCTGCGCGGCGGGTGTCACGAAGCCCGCGGGCAAATCGTTTCGGCTCGTGGGCAAGCGCTCACTGGCGGGGCAGCCGGTGAATCTTTCGGTGGTGGCCGCGTGCATCACGGCGGCGCTGGCGCATGAAGGCATGTATGAAGCGCCGACGATTGCGCCGGCCGATTTGTTAATCGAAGTGCAGTGCGGCCAGGAAAGCGGCCCGCGTCTTGACCCTTCGGCGCGCGAGACGTTTCTCGAGCTCTCGGCCCGCCCCAATGTCGGGAAGGCGATGGAGCTTTCGCGCGAGCCCGAGATTTGGAATGTGCGCGTGACGATCCAAGGGTTGTCGGGGCGCGTGGAGAATGCGATGCCGCTGCTCTCGGCGGTGGCGGCGAGCTTTGCCGCCACAGATACAAAGTTTCAGACGACCATCGATGTGCCGCAGAATTCGGCGACGGTGGCATCCGTGCGTGAGACGGCGGTGAAGACGCTGGAGTCGCGGGCCACTGCCGCAGGGGCTTCGACGCCAGCGCCGGCGGCGGCCGCAGGGAAGCAAGGACCTTAATTCGAGGTGGGGCCGCTTCGCCGAGTTGTCGCGCTGATGAGCGCGCCAACGACGGAGGGCGGCGGGGGACGAGTCGGGACTAAGACTTGGCCTTCGCGGCTTTGGCCTTTTGGAGCTGCGCTTCGATTTCCTTGAGGGCGTCGATTGCGTCGGTGTAGTCCGGTTTTATTCGGATGGCTTCCTTCATATAAGGGACCGCGAGGTCAGGATAACCGGCGCGCCAGAGCACGACGCCGAGGTTATTGTTGGCACTGGGGTGGTCCTTATTGAGGCGCACGGCGCGCTCGAAGTAGTCTCTGGCCTTGGTGAGGTCGTTTTTGGTGACGGCCTCGGCCCCGAGGATATTGTAGATCTCGGCCGAGTTATTTTTGGCGTCCCGGTAGTCGGGCTTTAGCTTCAATGCGGTGGTGAAGTAAGGGAGGGCTTCGGTGAGCAGGTTGGCCTGGAAGAGTGCCACGCCCATGTTGTTGTGCGCATCGGGGTAGTCGGGTTTGATCTCCAAGGCAGCCTTGTAGTTCTGCTTGGCCTTCTCGAGGTCGCCGCGATTGAAATAAATGCCGCCGAGATTGTTGAGCGCTTCGGCGTAGCGGGGGCGCAGACCGAGGGCGATGTGGTATTGTTTTTCCGCCTCGGCGGGGTGCCCGGTGCGGGAGAGGGCGTTGCCGTAGTTGTAGTGGGCGTCGGCGTAGGAGTCCTTGTATTTCAGCGCGATCTCGTAGTGCGGGATCGCCTGCTGGTCCTGGCCGAGCTCGCCGAGCACCACGCCCAAATTGTTGTGGGCCTCGGCGAAATGCGGTTTCAGTTCAATGGACTTGGAGTAGTGAGCGATGGCCTTCTCGCGGTCGCCCAATTGGTAATAGGCATTGCCGAGGTTGTTATAGGTCTCGGCGTAGTTCGGCTTGAAGATCAGCGCCTGATTAAGGAAAGGCAGGGCCTCAGTCGGGGCGCCGCGCTGGGTCAGACTATTGCCGAGGTTGTTGAGGGCGTCGGTGTAGTTGGGCAGGAGCCGCACGGCTTCGCGGAAGCAGGCGATGGCTTCGTCGAACTTGTCCTGACGGAAATAGATTTCGCCGACGTTGTTGTGGGCGCGGGCGTTAATGGGGTATTTCGTCTGGGCGTCCTTCCACAGGATGAGCTCGTGGGAATAGTCCTTGTTGCGCTCCACCGTCAGGAAAATGAAGACCAGGCCAATGGCGACGTGGGCGATCAGGAAGACGCGCTTGAGATAGCGCGCGGCGAGGCAGGCCACGAGCGTGGTGATGGCCGCGAGCGGCAGATACATGCGGTGCTCGGCCATGGTTTCGCTGGCGATCGGAATGATGCTCGAACTCGGGCCGAGAATGGCGAAAAACCAGAGCGCGATGAATCCCACGATCGGGAGCTTCACCAGCGCGTAGGCGCCCAGGGCGAGCAAGGTCACGATCATGAGGGACTGGGGTAGAACGGGGAGCAGCTCGCGCTCAATCCCGACGCCGTAGTCGAAAACCAACTGGGATGGCCAGAAGGTGAGCTTGAGATATTTGCCGATGGCGAGAGCGGAGGTCAGGGCGTATTGCCAGCTGGTCACGCCTCCGGCGCCGAAGCCTGCGGTGCCACCGCGGCCGCCGGTGTGGGCAACGAGGAAGGCGAGCGGGATCCAAGTGGCGGCCAGGCCCAGGTAGAGGCCGCGGTGCCGCTGCCAGGCGTCGCGAAACGTTCCGCTCACGGCGGCCCGGTCAAAAACCAACACGAGGAGCGGGGCGGAGGCCATGACCTCCTTGCTCGCCATGCCCGCCAGACAGGAGAGGACGGTGAGCGCGGCCCAGAGACGGCGCGCGGGATTTTCCACATAACGGACAAAGCAGTAGAACGTGACGAGGTAGAAGAGACCGACGAGTGATTCGGCCCGCTGGATCACGTAGGTGACGGACTCGGTCTGCAGGGGATGCACCAACCACAGGAGGGCCGAGCAGAAGGCGATCGGTGTGCTTAGATCACCGGGGCCGATCAGGGCCTTAAGCTTGGGCAGCTGCAGGGCTCGCCGCACCGAGCCGAAAAGCGCCAACCCGGCCAGGACGTGGATCAGCAAATTGACGACGTGGTAGCCAAAGACATTCAAACCTCCGAAGGCGTAGTTGATCGCGAGTGAGAGATTTACTAGGGGGCGGCCGTTGACGGTGATGCCGCTGTCGTTGGGCGGGATGAGGACGGTCGAGAGGGGCCACAGCTGGCGGATGCTGGGGTTGTCCTTAATCGACGGCACGTCGTCATAGAGGAAGGGCCCGGAAAAGCTATTGGAGTAGGCCGCGCACGCAGCCAGCACGAGCACGAGGCAAACGAGCGGGGTGGAGATGCGGTGCAGAGACGAGGCGGGGGGAGGAACGGGCGGCACAGCGGGAAGGTAACAACGACGAGTTTGCGCCACGCAACAGAATCTCTTGCCGGGACGGGACCCCGGCGGGGCGTCCTTTTTCCTTGGTTCGTGCCGACGTTGCGGCTGTAACCATGCCGATGTCATCTGCTGCCCAGACCATGCCCGTTTCGGCCCCCGGCGAACAGCTCGCGGCGATCGAAGTCGTCAGTTTGGGCAAAGTATATCGTCGATCCGGGACGCTGCGCGATTGGCTGGCGCTGGGTTGGGGGCAGGGAGGCGGCAAAGCGGCCTACGATGACCCCGAATGTGTGGCCGCGGTGCGGGATGTCTCGTTCGCGGTGAAAAAAGGCGAGGCGTTCGGCATCATCGGGCGCAACGGGGCGGGCAAAAGCACCTTGCTGCAAATCATTGCCGGCACGCTCTATCCGACCGTGGGCGAGTGCACGGTGCGCGGGCGGGTGACGGCGCTCCTGGAACTCGGTTCGGGCTTCAATCCGGAGTTCACGGGCCGGGAGAATGTTTACCTGGCGGGTTCGATTTTGGGGATTTCCCGGGCGGAGATGGACGTGAAGTTTGCCGAGATCGAGCGCTTTGCCGAGATCGGGACCTTCATCGAGCAACCGGTGAAAACCTACTCGACGGGCATGCTCATGCGCGTGGCCTTCGCGGTCGCGATCTCGGTGGAGCCGGACGTGCTGATCATCGATGAGGCGCTGAGCGTGGGGGACATCTTGTTTCAGCAAAAATGCAGCAAGCGCATGAAGGAGCTGCTGGACCGGGGCGTGACCCTGTTGGTGGTGACGCACGACACCGGCTTTGTGCTCAACATGTGTCAGCGGGCGCTCTGGATCGATCGCGGGCGGATCCGCTACCTCGGGGAGGCGGGGGCCTGCGTGCGCGAATACATCGCGGCCATGGCGGCGATTGCGGGCAATGTTTCCGCGCCGACGGATGATTTCGGCGCTTTGGCGAAAGCGGCCCTGCCGACGGCGGCTCCCCTTGTGTTGGGCGAATGCGAGCGACTCGGGGATGGAGGAGTGCACATCCAGCGGGCCTGGCTGCTCCACGGTGATGGAGCGGCGGGGGCGGCCTATCGCGTCGGCGATTGGGGCGTGGCGGTGCTGCTCCTGCGGGCGAAGCGGGCGGTGAAAGAAGTCAGCGCGGGGATTGAGCTGCGCAACCGGCACGGTCAGGTGGTCTTCGCCACCGGGCTGCGAGTCGCCCGTCGTCTGATCGCCGAGATTCCGGCGGGGCATGAGTGCGTGGTGACGATCCGCTTCCGCCTCGAACTGCAGCAGGGGCAATACACCCTCGACGTCGGGTGCGGGGCCTCGGCCGATTCGGAGAACACTTGGGATCGGGTGCTGAACGTCGCGGTGCTCGAAGTGAGCAATCCCCCGGATCAGGAAACCGTGCACGGCCTCGTTCGCCTGCCTTACGAAATCGCAGTCGCCCGGCCGGTGCGTTAACCGGAGGGAGCGGCCGGCGGATTAGATTACTTCCGCGAAGGAACGGCGGAACAGCAGGAAGCAAAGATGACCGGCCAGCAGCACGGCCACGGCCACGGCGTAGACGTAGGCGAGTTTGGTCCAGTCGACGGGTTGGTGCCAGAGCACGACGTGGCGCGCGAGGTCGATGACCTGCAGCAGGGGATTGAGTCGGAGGTAGGGCCAGAGGGCGGGCGCCTTCTCGACGATCTTTGACGCCGGGTAAGGCACGGCGCTGGCAAACATTACGGCGGTCGAAACAAAGCCCGTGACCTGACCGATGTCGCGGATGAAGACGCCCAGGGCGGCGAGCGTCCAAGCGAGGCCCAGCGCCATCATCAATAGGGGCAGCACCAAGACGGGCAGCCAGAGCAGATCCAGCGCGAGGCCACTGCTGCCAAACGCACTGCCGAGCAAAATCAAGGTGAGGCTGACGGAGAGGTGGAAGGCGGTGTCACCGATCTTGGCGACAGGCAGGACCTCGAGCGGGAAGACGACCTTCTTAACGAAGTTGGGGTTGTTCGCGATGAGCGACGGGGCCCAGCCGAGCGTCTCGGAGAAGACGTGGAACAGGCTCAGGCCGAGAAACAGGGCGAGGGCGAAGTCGAGTCGGGTCTCGTTTTTCAGAACGCCGAAGGTGCTGCTGAAGATCACGCCGAAGACGAACCAGTAGAGCGCCAGCATCGAGAGCGGGTTCACGAGTGCCCAGATCATGCCGAGCCGGCTGCCTTTATGCCGGATGTGAATTTCCCGCAGCGTAAACTGCCACGCCAAGTCCCGATGCCGCCAGAGCTTCGCGACGATGTGCCAGGGGTTGAGCATCGACGCGAGGGAAGGGTGGGCGGACGTAATCACAGGAGGCGCTTTAACGCCGGGTTTGCGCCGGCCTGTAAAGCGGAATCCCCGACCCACGTCCCGGCAAGGGTTATTGTCTTGAGCGGTCGGAGGGGTCGGGCTTGCTGGCGCAAACATGACTTCGGCAGGCCAGCCATTTTTCGGCGTGATCGCCACGGGTGCGAACGCGTTTCATTTTTCGAATATCGCGATGCTCATCGCCTCGTGGAAAACGAACAATCCGGCGATGCCGCTGGTCGTTTGTGACTACGGGTTTTCGGCGGAGCAGATTGCCCTATTGCGGGCGATTCCGGGCGTCCACTACGCCGCCGGACCGACGCCGAACTACGACCACCCTTGGGAAGGCAAGGCCCGCCTGGGGACCTTTCTCGAAAGCTTCCGTGGCCCGTGGAACGGGCTCGTGTGGATCGATGCCGACGCGCTGTTTCTGCACCCCTACCCGAATCTCGGGGAATTGATGCAGGGCTATGACATGATCATCGACGCGCACATCCAGTCCGTCGGCGAGATCATGCATGAGTGCAATCGGGAGGTGCTGGTGCGCACTGCGGCGGGCAGGGAGGCCTTTCGGCGCGATGATTCATATTTCAGCGCGGGCTGCTGGATCGCGCGCCGCGGCGTCTTGCTGGAGAACTACTCGCGGTTTTGCACGCAGGTGAAAGGCAAGGGGAACCTCTGGGAAGGGGACGCGTTTGTCGCGGCGATCTACCAGGAGAAACTCCGTCTGCGCACCGTCAATGGCGGCGTGTGGCACTCGCGCGGCAAAACTTCGCTGCACACGTGCGAGGCCGCGGGGTTGAAGGCGTATCACGCCGGGCAGCCGATCTACGTGCTCCATGCCAACGACGGCTACACTGTGCGGGCGGATGGCCGGCGCATTTTCAAGCGTCCGGAATTGTCCGCCATTCAGGACCACTACGAGAATCTCTTCTGGGCGGAGATTGCACCGGCGGGTTTCACGCGTCCGCCCGTCTAGCTCCGGGCTCCGGCGTAGAAGGCGTGGAGCGCGGCGCAGACGGCGTCGATCTGGTCGGCCGTGTGATGTGGACCGATGGGCAGGCTGAGGACTTCGTCGGCAAACTGTTCGGCGAGGGGGAAGTCGCCGCGTTTCCATCCCGCGGCATGATAGGCGGGTGAGAGGTGCGGCGGGATCGGGTAGTGAATCCCGGTGCCGATCCCGGCGGAGGCGAGGTGCGCCTGGAGGTCGGCGCGGCGGGTCGTGCGAATCACAAAGAGATGCCACACCGGATCGGCCCAGGCTGGCACGTGCGGGAGCACGAGATGACCGGCGGAGGCGAGTGGGGCGAGTTGCGTGAGATAGCGGGCGGCGAGGGCGGTGCGGCGGGCGTTCCAGGCGGCGAGGTGCGGGAGCTTGGCGCGGAGGAAGGCGGCCTGGAGTTCGCTGAGGCGGGAGTTCAGGCCGAGGTATTCGTGGTGATAACGGACCTTGGAGCCGTAGTTGCGGAGGTGGCGGAGTTTGTCGGCGAGCGTGGGGTCGTTGGTCGTGATCGCACCGGCGTCGGCGAGGGCGCCGAGGTTCTTGCTCGGGTAGAAACTCACGCCGGCGGCGTGGCCGAGTGCGCCGGCTTCGCGGCCGTGGCTGCGCGCACCGTGAGACTGCGCGGCGTCTTCGAGCACAAAGAGGTTGTGCTGGGAGGCGATGGCATTGATCGCAGTCAAGTCCGCGGTTTGACCATAGAGGTGGATCGGGAGGATGACCTTCGTGCGCGGCGTGATGAGGGCGACGAGACGCGCAGGGTCGAGATTGTAGGTCAGCGGATCGGGCTCGCAAGGGATGGGCCGGGCGCCCACGTGGGTGACGGCGAGCCAGGTGGCGATGTAGCCGTGGGAGGGGACGATCACCTCATCGCCGGGCCCGACGCCGAGGGCCATGAGCACCAGTTGCATGGCCTCGAGACCGTTGGCCACGCCGATGCAGTGGGCGGCGCCGACACTGGCGGCGTATTCGAATTCAAAGGCTTCGAGCTCCTTTCCGAGGAGCACCCAGCCCGACTCCATGACGCGGTGGTAGGCGGCGTCGAGTTCGGTCCGCAACTCGTCGTAGGCGGGCTTGAGGTCGAGAATCGGGATTTTTTGCATCACTCAGGTAGGACGAGCAGCGGCGAGTCGAACGCTAGAGGCCCCCACGAACCTCCGGCGAGGACGTTTCTACGCGGGCGCTCAACCGACGAGACGGTGAGTCAACCCGGCCGCAGGGAAACGCACACGTGGGGAACGGTGTCGCCGACGTCAGGAGCGATGGGGGCGCTGCGGAGGGGAATCGTAGACGCCCGGGACGGCATCTTTGGGTCGCGGGAAGGCGTCGCAGAGGTCCGGGAAAGTGTCTGTGAGCTTCGGGAAAGCGGAATGCAAGAAAAGGAAATCATCTATTGGGAGCGGGAAAGCGGCTGTGAGCGTCGGGAAAGGGGAATGCAAGAAAAGGAAATCATCTATTGGACGTGGGAAAGCGGAATGTAAGAAAAGGAAATCGTCTATTGGGAGTGGGAAAACGGAATGTAAGAAAAGGAATTCATCTATTGGGAGTGGGAAAGCGTCTGTGCGCTCCGGGAAAGCGGAATATAAGAAAAAGAAATCGTCTATTGGACGCGGGAAAGCGGCTGTGATCTTCGGGAAAGCATCTTTTGCGTCCGGGAAAGCGTCGTTGAGCCGCGGAAAAGTCCCGGTGAAGCGCGGGAAACCCTCGCAGCCGGGCGGGGCGATGCCGGCGCTTCGGCGGCTGACTGATTTAAGCCACCGATTCCCTTGCCGCGCCCGCCGCTTCTCCCTTTTGCGGGTCATTCGCGTGTTCCGCGGCAGGTGGCGACGCCGTGGGCAGAGCGGGTCTCAGGCCCCGGGAATCGGAGACAGGTTAGGCAGGTGGGGCGCCTGGGATGACCGCGCGGTCATGGGCGCGACGGCGATTGGGCGGGACGGAGGCGAACGGTGGGCGCTCCGCTCAGACGAACTTCAGCTTCCGGGCGGCGAAGAGCACCATGCGCAGGAGGAGCCAGCCGTGTTTCCAGCGTTGGATATTGGTCGTGCCGTAGGTGCGCTCGCGGTAGCGGATCGGGACATCGGCGATCTTGAGGTTGAGCTTGGCGGCGCCGAACAAGAGGTCGAAATCGCCGAAAGGATCGAAGTCGCCGAAGTAGGTGCGGTTGGCGGCGATGCTGTCGTAGTGGGCGCGGCTGAGGACTTTGGTGCCGCAGAGGGTGTCTTTCACCGGTTGGCCGAGGAGCCAAGTGAAGATGAGGCCGAAGGACTTGTTGGCGCAGAGATTGAGGAATTGCATGGCCTTCTCGTCCATGGGATAGACGAGGCGGACGCCGTTGGCGAATTCGGCGCGGCCACTGGCGAGCACGTCGTAGAATTTCGGGAGGTCCTCGGGCGGCATCGTGAGATCGGCGTCGAGAATCATGAGGATATCGCCCGTCGCGACGGCGAAACCGGCGCGGACGGCATCACCTTTGCCTTTGCCGGTCTGTTGGAGAATTTTGATTTTCCGGTGCGGGTGGGCGGCCGCGACTTTTTGAATCTGGGCCCAGGTATCGTCGCGGGAGTGGCCCTCGACGAAGATGAGCTCCGTGCCGGCGCCCATCTCGGCGGTGCGAGCGACAGCGGCGGCGATGTTGCCGGCTTCATTGCGAGCGGGTATGACGACGGAGACGGTCAGGGCGCGGGGGGCGGTCTGGCGCTCCGGGCGGGCGACGATGAAGACGGTGAGACAGAACCACTGGAGCAGGGGAGCGAGCCAGCGGTTGACCAGAGACCCGAGCCCGAGGGCGGGAAAGGGGACCAAGATGCGCCCCTGGCGGCAGACAGAGGTCCAGCCGGCGAGTTGGAGGAGGTTCAGGACGTCGGATGAGGCGAGCCAACTGTTCTGGGGCTGATCGGCCTTGAGCCCGGCGAAGTGAGCGAGGGACAGCAGCGGACGCCAGAGGGAGTTTTGAAAATTGATCAGCAGGCGTGTGCCCGGGTGCGAGACGGCGTGCAGGCATTCGAGCATGTGCTGCACATCGGCTGACAGGTTGAGCGTGTCGGAGAGGATGATGATGTCGAAGCTGCGATCGCCGAGGTCGATCTCCTCGCCGGCTTGCACGAAAAACTCGGCGCCAGGCACGCGGAGGCGGGCCGCGGCAATCTGCGTGGCGGAAAGGTCGAGACCGGTTTTTTTCGTCGCCTTAAGTTGGGAGAGAAGTTCGCCGGAGCCGCAGCCGATCTCGAGCACGCTGGCCTCGGCGGGGATGAGCAGATTATAGTAGTGAGCGAGCAGGCCGCGATAGGCGCGGGCGCCGGCGCGAGGCTCGGTGGGCGCGGCGTCGTAAAAGGCGCGGACGCGGTCGAGATGTTCGCGGGCGAGAGCGGAAAGAGGAGGGTGCATTGCGGCAGTGCGTCGCACGCGTTCGCGTGAACCTTGTCACGTTGGCGTGGTCTGCGGGTGAGGCTCAAGACTTATGGGTTGCAATCGGTTTTGAATTCCCGCGGTCTGCCCCTTCAATTTTCGCCTGAAATTCATGTTGTTGTCGGTCCTCATGTCACTGCGCCCAGGCCGGCGCGCGCTTAGTATTTTGGTGTCTCTGCTCGCACTGTCGTCGCTGCGTGCGCAGGCGCCGGAAGTGGTAGGGACGATGCCGGAAGACTATCTGCCAGCGCTGAAAGCGGTCCTGACGGCGGCACTCAAACAGGCGCCGCAGACGATCGCCAAAGAGATCGAGCTTTCGCAGGCCGCGGCCCGGATCTACGTCGCCGATGCGCCACGGCTGCCGAGCTTCGGGGGCTACGCCAACTATGCGAGCAACGAGACCGCGACCACGGCCAACACCAGCAATCGCACGCGGGACAACGGCGGCTTCTACAATTTCGGTCTTTCGCAGGCCCTGTTTCACTGGGGCGCGTTGAAAAATGAGAGCGAGAAGGCGCGCATCGGCGTGCTTATCGCGCAGAAGAGCTACCAGGAGGCCTACCGCACTCTCGCGGTGACGCTGCGTCGCTCCTATCTGGAGCTTGTGGTGAAGAAGGCGCAGATCGCGCAGGCGCGATTTGAGCGGGGACTTCTGATCGCGGATCTCACTCTGGCCGAAGACAAGATGAAGGACGGATTGGTGGCGGGCGGTGAGGTCGCCGGGCGAAAACTGAATTTGGAAGAAGTGAGCTTCCGCTTGGAAAAGGCCGAGGTGGAGTTTGCCGCGATGCGGCGTGCCTTTGGGCGGCTCTCCGGCACGCCGGAGCCGACGGAGAACTCCATCCCCGATGAAGTGCCGAAGCCGGTCTATTCGGCGACGGTGGCGAGCTCGTTGCTCAATACCTTTGCCCGCGACGGCGTCCGCGAAACCTTTCAGGCCAAGGTGAGCCAGCTGCGCGTGCAGGAAGCTGATCTTAACTACAAGATCGCGCGGGTGCGCCTGCTGCCCAAATTCAAGGCCGGCGCCAACTACAGCTTGGAAAACACCACGAATGCCTCGGCCACTTCGGTGACGCAGCAGGGCGTTTCCCGGCAAACCCTGACGATCGGGGCGGATTGGGCGATCTTCGACGGTTTTGCGACCCGCGGTTACAAGCTCGATGCGCTCGCGACCAAGCGCCTGCGTGAACGGGACCTCCAAAGCGCGACCGAGGCTGCGCTCGACGCGGTGCAATCGCTGGCCGATCAACTGCGGCTCGACGCCCGGGCCGTGGAAATGGCCGAGCTCCGTCTCGCACTGGCCGCGGCCCAACTCGCCAAATACGAGGACGAATTCAAGCTGGGTAACGTGGCGCAGACCGCGGTGGACGGCCTGGCCAACGCCGTCAAACAGAGCGCCATCAATGCAGCGGCCGCGCGCGCTTCCTATCTTTCCCGTTGGAGTGAGTTTGTCTCGCTGACGACGGTAGACCCCGTGCTCAATCAACTTCCCGCCCGCCATGACCGCGAAAAACGGTAATATCAGTCTCGTCCTCAAGTTCGGGTTGGCCATCGCGGCGATCGCCGCCGTCGCCTTCGTCGTGTGGCACCGGCTCAGCGACACTGCCATCGTCGAGGCCGTGCGCCGCGGCAAGGCGGTCAGCGCGGTGCCGGGCAGCGTGACGGTCTACGCGGACAAGGGTATTCGTGAATTCAAGTCCGACGTCCCCGGCCGCGTCGACCTTTGTGAAGCCCTCGACCCGGGCCGTCCCTTCAAGAAAGGCGATGTGCTGATGAAACTCGACAGCGCCGATCTTGAGCGCGAGATCGAGGAGCTGAAGCGGAACTTCAATTCCGGTCAGGCGAAACGAAAGCTCACCCTCGAGGCCAATATCGAACGCAAGGTGGCGCAGGAGCAGTTGGACAACGCCGAGCGCCTCTTCAAACGCAACGACGTCTCCGCCGAACAGGTGAAAGGTGCGCGCCGCGCGCTGGAGGCGATCGAGAGCAAATTCCGCCTCGAGGAGTTCGACAACGACAAGGCCAAGGCCGACTTCGATGAACTGATGAAGGCGAAGCAGCGCCAACTGGACAAGATGTCGATCCTCGCGCTCGAGGACGGCGTGATCGAGGGCGTCACCGTGTGGCGCGGCGCCCTGATCAACGCCGGACAGCCCGTCGCGACGTTCTCGTCGCCGCGGCGCGTGGTCGAAGCCAAGATCAGCGAGGAGAACATCGGCTCCATTCGCCTGGATCAGAAAGCCAAGGTTCGTCTGCTGATCTACCCCGGCGAGGTCTTCGATGCGAAGGTCGTGAAGATCTTTTCGTCGGCCGAGGAGTCGACGCAGCGTTACACGATCCATCTCGAAATCGTCGCCGAAGCCGGACGCCTTCGTCACGGCAGCACCGGTCAGGTCAACATCACCATTGGCGAACGCGACAACCAGGCGCTGATCCCGCGTCGGGCGATTTTCAACGGCAAGAACGTATTCGTCGTGAAGGACGGACGCGTGCAACTGCGCGAGATCGAGCTCGGTTTCACCTCCCTCAATGCCGTCGAGATTCTCAAGGGCCTCACCGTGGGTGAGCTCGTGATCGTCGAGAACATCGACCAGTTCCGCGACGGGCAGCGCGTGCGCATCCCGCCGGCCAACTGAGCGCCGCCCCGGTCCGTCTTGCTCCGCTGATGTCGCCCAACTTTCGCATCGCACTCCGTTTTCTCACGGCGAAGAAGCGGGCTATGCTCATGAGCCTCTCGTGCACCGTGCTCGGGGTGGGGCTCTTCATTGTCACGCAGGCGACGACCAGCGGCTTCGAGGAGTTTTTCGTGCGCACGCTGCTCGGCACGGACGGGGCCATGCGCATTGAAGACCGCATCCAAGATACCATCCGCAGCATGGAGGTCGCGGGCAGCTCTGACTTTCAGATCCGCCAGCGGGAGGGCGTGAAATACATCGAGGGCGTCGAGGAGCCGCAGATGATCAAGGACGCCGTCCGTAGTTTCGCCAATGTCCGTGGCGTCTCCGCAGTGCTGAAGGGCAATGTGCAGGTCACGAGCTCCTTCAAGACCGAGGACGCCCAGATTTTGGGCATCAAGCTCGACGAACACCGCCTCGTTTCCGAGCTGGAGCGCAAGATCACCACGCCGGGCGGATTGGGCAAATTTCAGGAGTCATCGTCGGGTGCGTTGGTGGGCCGCGTGCTGGCTGACCGCCTCCAACTCACCATCAACGACTCCATCGTGATCAGCGCTCGCGGTGAATCGCGGCGCTACCACGTGGCGGCGATCTTCGAGACGGGCGTGCGCGACATCGACAAGACCCGCATCTACCTCGACCTGACCGAAGCGCGCTCCCTCCTGCGCAAGCCGTCCGGCGCCTCCTTTATCCAGATCAGCCTCTACGATCCAAACCGCGCCCGCGAAGACGCCGCGCACATGGAGGAGGTCCTCAAACATAGCGTGCGCCCCTGGCAGGATCGCGAAAAGGACTGGCTGGAGGTTTTCCGGGCCCTGCGGGTCTCTTCGGCGATCACTGTTACGGTATTCACGCTTATTGCGAGTCTCGCGATGTTCAACACGCTCGCCATGATCGTCCTCGAGAAGACCAAGGACATCGCGATCTTGCGTTCCATGGGCTACGAACGCCGCGACATCACCCAGATCTTCCTCTGGCAGGCCGGTATCGTGCTGGCGATCGGCGCGGTGCTGGGCGCGCTCTTTGGCGCCGTGGTGACGTGGGGCGTGAGCCTCGTGCCCCTACCGATCAACACGCTGTTCAAGACGGCGACCTTTATTGTTTCCTGGTCGCCCTGGCACTACGTCCAAGCCATCGCGACCGCGGTGGTGATGGTAATGATCGCGAGCCTCGTGCCGGCCCGGCGCGCGGCCCGACTCGAACCCGGCGACATCGTGCGCGGCACCGCCCAATGAGTTCTCCGCTCGCCCAGTCCTTCGTGGCCCCCCGCACCGGCGATCTCGCGCTCCGCTGCACCGACCTGCATCGCTACCTCGGCCAAGGGGAGGGGAGGGTGCACGTCTTGAAAGGCGTCTCCTTCGAAGCGCGCCGGGGCCAGGTTTACGCGATTGTCGGCCCGTCTGGCTGCGGGAAATCAACCCTCCTCTACCTCCTCGGGTTGCTCGACCGGCCCGATGGCGGGAGTATCGAGATCAATGGCAGCACGATGTCCAACACCGACGACCTCGCCCGCACGGCGGCGCGCGGCGCGCACATCGGCTTCGTCTTCCAGTTCCACTTCCTCATGCTGGAGTTCACGGCGCTGGAAAACGTGATGATGCCGATGCGCAAGTTGGGCCGGCTCTCGGTTCCTGCCATGGAAGAGCGGGCCCGCGCTTTGCTGGATTCGGTGGGATTAGGAGCCAAAACCCACCGACTCGGCACCCAGCTGTCGGGCGGTGAGCAGCAGCGCGTCGCGGTGGCCCGGGCGCTCGCCAACCAACCCTCAATCATCCTCGCCGACGAGCCGACCGGAAATCTCGATGTGAAAAACTCCGCGTTGGTGTTCGATCTGCTTACTCGACTCGCCAAGGAGAACGGTCAGGCCGTCATTCTCGTCACGCATAACCCGGAAATCGCCCAGCGCTGCGACGTCACCCGGCCGATGCGTGACGGATTGTTCGTCTAACTACCTTTTTCCTGCCGATAAGCGACGACACATCCACCGACCGCCATAGCTAATTCTTCAGTCGAAAAAACATCCTTCGGAAATTTTGGTTTACAAGCGAAACGCCGCACCCTTCTTTCGGCAGCGATTCCAACCTCTTCCACACGTCCCGTGAGCCACGAAACATCGCGAAAACAATTCTTTGCCAAGCTCCTTGGAGCGGCTGCGGCAGTCTCTGTCGCCCCTCAGCTCACCGCAAAGACCGCGCCTTCCGGCTCTCGTTCCATCCCTTCTGCCGCGCCCACCGCGCCGGTAGCCGTGGTGCCTGAATCACGCGCCGTCGCCCGCCGCGCTGATACGGTTTAACCCGAGCCCGGACCTCGTAGCACTCCCGCCCATGTCGAAAATTTTCCCGAAGTCGGCGAACAAGCTCCCCTTTCAGATCATTGTGTATCTGGGCGTGCTCGTGTGCGTCGCGACCGCCGGCGTCACGTATTACATGACGCCGAAATACACCCGTGTCGGCTACGCTCCGTTGCAGCCCGTGCCCTTTAGCCACGCCAAGCACGTGCAGGAAGTCGGCCTCGATTGCCGCTATTGCCACTCCAACGTCGACAAGTCTGCGCACTCCAATGTGCCCTCCTCGCAGACCTGCATGAACTGCCATAATCAGATCAAGACCACCAGCCCGCTGCTCGCCCCCATCCGGGAGAGCGCTGCGACGGGCAAGGCGGTTCCGTGGGTCTGGATTCACCAGACGCCGGATTACGCCTACTTTAACCACTCCGTCCACGTAAACCGCGGCATCTCCTGTGTGGAGTGTCACGGCAAGGTCAATGAGATGGACACGGTCACCCACATGCAGCCGCTCAGCATGAGCTTCTGTTTGGACTGTCACCGCAATCCAGAGGCCCGCATCCGCGATCCGAAGGATGTGTTTAACCTCGATTCCAAGCCCCTCGCCGAACAGGGCGAAGCCGGCGTGAAGCAGGCTGCGACCTTCGTGCATGACTGGAAAGTGAAACCTCCCCAGAGCTGCTCCGGCTGCCATCGCTGATGAAACGCAAATTTGAACATCCCGCTCCGTCGGAACGCGCACTGAACGGCCCGGCCTACTGGCGCAGCCTCGACGAATTGGCCGCCACGCCCGGGTTCCAAGCTCAGTTGGAGCGTGAATTCCCGCAGGGTGCCGCCGAGATGAACGGCACCGATCGCCGTCAGTTCATGAAGATCATGGCGGCCTCCTTTGCCTTGGGTGGCATTGGTCTCGCCGGTTGCCGTCGTCCCGAGAAGTTCATTTTGCCCTACGGTAAGTCCGTGGAGGGCGTCATCCCTGGCCTGCCCCAATATTACGCCACGGCGATGCCGCTGCGTAAGTCGGCCATCCCGCTCCTCGCCGAGACTCACCAAGGTCGTCCGACGAAGCTCGAAGGTAATCCCTCCTACGAACCGCACGGTTCCGCCAGTTCTCTCGTTGCCCAGGCCTCCATCCTCGATCTTTACGATCCTGATCGCGCCACGGCTCACACCAAGGGTGGCGACGTTCTGTCCAATGCTGATGTCGCGTCTCTCTTGGCCGAACTCGGCAAGACCTACGCCGCCACGCAGGGTGCCGGTCTGGCTTTCTTGGCCGATGAGTCCTCTTCGCCGACGCGCGCCCGCCTCGTCAAGAAGCTCAAGAGCAAGCTGCCAAAGGCGATCTGGGCGGAATATGAGCCGATCGCCGATGAGCCGCCAGTAGCCGCCGCCAAGGCCTGCTTTGGATCCGACGTAAAGCCGATCTACCGCTTTGCCAAGGCCCAGCGCATCCTCTCGCTCGACGCTGATTTCTTCCACGCTGAGTCTGGTAGCACCTACTACACGCGTGAGTTCTCCAAGGGTCGCCGGGTCACGAAGCCCACGGATCCGATGAACCGCCTCTATGTGGCGGAGAGCGCGTTTAGCCTGACCGGTAGCATGGCTGACCACCGTCTGCGGCTCGCCAGCAGTCATATTTTGGCGCTTGCCGCCGCCGTCGCCGGTCACGTGATGAAGACCGACGTCTACAAGCCCCTCACCGAGGGTCTTGATGCGCTCGTCAGTCCGAAGTGGGCCGAAGAATGCGCGGCGGACTTGGTCGAAAACAAGACCAAGAGTTTGGTCGTTGTCGGCGCCCATCAGCCTGCGCAAGTTCACGCCCTCGCTTACGCCATTAACGCGTTCCTCGGGAACATCGGCGAAACCGTTGATTTCGTCGCCGTTGAAGCGTCCACCGCCGCCTCCCTTTCCGATCTCGCCTCCGCGATTAAGTCGGGCTCGGTCAAGAGCCTCGTCGTTCTCGGTGGTAATCCGGTTTACAATGCCCCGGTCGACCTCGGTTGGGCCGCGCTGCAAAAGTCGGTCGCTGATGTGATCCGTCTCGGCTACGCCGCGGACGAAACCTCCGCGCTGGCCGGCACGAATCTGGCCGCCGCCCACTACCTTGAGTCTTGGGGCGATGCCCGCACCGCCGATGGCACCATCGTCGCCGTGCAGCCGATGATTCTCCCGCTCTTCAACGGGCTGACCCAGATCGAAGTGCTGGCGCACATCGCCGGTGAAGCTAGCGCTGAAGGCTACGCTCTGGTCACCGCAACCATCACGGCTCTCGCCGGCGGCAACGCCGAGAAGGCCATGCGTCGTTTCTTGCACGACGGTCTGCTCGCCGGTTCGGCTTACGCCAAAGTAAACGTGCGCTTCGACCGCGAACGCGCTCTGGCGGCCTACCCGGTCACGGCCAAGAAGGTCGAGGCGTTCTCGCTCAAGAATCTCGAAGTCCGTTTTGTCGCCGACCATAAGATGGATGACGGCCGCTTCGCCAACAACGGTTGGCTGCACGAGTGTCCGGATCCCATGACTAAGATCTCGTGGGACAACGCCATCATGGTGAGCCCGCGTCTCGGCAAAGAGCTGGGAATCGACGTTAAGCCGACGAAGGTGTTTGGAGTGATCGATGCTCCTGACGTTGCCCGTAAAGAAGAGAATAATTT
Organism: Opitutia bacterium; assembly: GCA_947453695.1. Taxonomy (GTDB): domain Bacteria; phylum Verrucomicrobiota; class Verrucomicrobiia; order Opitutales; family Opitutaceae; genus GAS368. Next base: position 12,610 of record CANGHW010000040.1, on the reverse strand, counting down.
CTCGATCGGCAAAGAAAACGCCCACGTTTTCGAACTCACGGTCGGTGGTCTGAAGATCAAGGGCCCGGTCCATATCCAGCCCGGCCTCGCCAATTACACTGTGGTGGTTCCGATCGGTTACGGTCGCACTGCTGTGGGTCGGGTCGGTAAGGATGCTGGCTTCAACGCCTATCCTCTGCGGACTGCAGCTGCTCCTGCGTTTGTCGCCGGCGGCTCGCTCACTAATACTGGCACCCGGATGCTCCTCGCGAATACGCAAGAGCACTGGTCCATGGAAGGTCGCGACATCGTGCGCGAAGCCAACCTCGACGAGTTCAAGAAGAACCCCTCTTACGTCGACGACATCGGCACCGAGTCGCACTCACCGCCCATCTACGGAGCGCACAACTCTCCGGCCGACTACAACAAGCTTTCCCGCGAAGAGCGCGCCAAGCTCAATGCCACACGCGCTCAGGAAATCCCGCGCGGCGGCTCGATGTATACGACGCCGAAGTTCGACGGCATTCACCAGTGGGGTATGTCGATCGACCTCAACACCTGCGTCGGCTGCAATGCCTGTGTCGTGGCGTGTCAGGCCGAGAACAATATTCCGATCGTCGGCAAGGACCAGGTCCTCCGCGGTCGTGAGATGCACTGGATCCGTCTCGATCGCTACTACTCCGACGGCAAGGCCGACGGAGCCGCGTTCGGTGGCGAAGGCAACCGTGAGATCCCGGAGGATCCGCAGGTCTCACTCCAGCCCATCGCGTGCGCACAATGTGAACTCGCCCCGTGCGAGACCGTGTGCCCCGTTAATGCGACTGTTCACGACGAAGAAGGCATCAACACGATGGCCTACAACCGCTGCATCGGCACGCGCTATTGCGCGAACAACTGCCCTTACAAGGTGCGTCGTTTCAATTTCTTCGACTTCAATCAGCGCCAGCTCGACAGCCTCTACCTCGGCCAACTTGGTCCGAAGGGTATGCCCGAACTCGTGAAGATGGTGAAGAACCCCGAGGTCACCATCCGCATGCGCGGTGTGATGGAGAAGTGCACTTACTGCATCCAGCGCATCCAGAACGGCAAGATCCAGCACAAGGTCAAAGTCGCCCAAGCGGGCAACATTGGCGATGTGAAGGTTCCGGATGGCACGATCAAGGTCGCCTGCCAACAGGTTTGCCCGGCGGAAGCCATCGAGTTTGGCGATATTTCCGATCCCACGAGCCGCGTCTCGCAGGCCAAGGCTCGCGAACAGGACTACTCGTTGCTCGGCTACCTCAACATTCGTCCGCGCACCACGTATCTCGGCAAGCTCCGCAACCCGAATGCGAAGATGCCTGACTACCAAGCGCTGCCGCTCAGCCGCGTGGAATACAATAACAAGAATCACCCCGCTGATCACGGCTCGGGCCACGATCACGGAGCCCCGGGCCATGAGGCCCCCAAGGCGGAGAAAAAGCACAGCATGATCGAAGCCGCCAAACGTATCGGAGGACTTAGCTAATGGCTCACTCCGAACACTCCGCCCACGCGCCGGCCATCCTCTCGGAGGTTAAGCCGGCCCACCTGCCGCGCGCCGTCATGGTGGCTAACAACCGCAGCTTCTCGTGGATCACCGAGAAAATCTGCGGTATCATCGAAGGCAAAACGCCCACTTGGTGGTGGGTGTGCTTCACCGTCGCTTGCTTCGTCGCGTCCTTCACGGTCGCGGGCATTGCCTACCTCATTGCCACCGGCGTCGGTGTCTGGGGTCACGCCAATCCGGTCAACTGGGCGTGGGATATCGTCAACTTCGTCTTCTGGATCGGTATCGGTCACGCCGGCACCCTGATCTCGGCGATTTTGTGCCTCCTGCGCCAGAAATGGCGCACGTCGATCAATCGCGCAGCCGAGGCGATGACGATCTTCGCCGTCGTCTGTGCCGCGATCTTCCCGGTCTTCCACGTCGGTCGCGTCTGGTATGCGTGGTATCTCTTCCCGATCCCGAACTCGAATGCAATCTGGCAGAACTTCCGTTCGCCACTCGAGTGGGACGTGTTCGCGGTTTCGACCTACGGAACGGTTTCTGTCCTCTTCTGGTATATCGGCCTTATTCCCGATCTAGCTGTCCTCCGCGACCGTTTCTTCGCCTCGGGCAACAAGCTGCGTTCCGCGCTTTACGGTTTCTTCGCCATGGGTTGGCGCGGTTCCAACCGCCACTGGAGCAACTACGAAATGTGCTACTTGATCCTCGCGGGTATTTCCACCCCGCTGGTGCTCTCGGTGCATACCATCGTCTCGTTCGACTTCGCGGTATCCCTGCTCCCTGGCTGGCACACCACCATCTTCCCGCCCTACTTTGTGGCCGGCGCTATTTTCTCCGGTTTCGGCATGGTGCTTACGCTCATGCTCCCGCTCCGGGCCATCTACAAGATGGAGGACCTGATCACGCAGTATCACATCGACTGCATGTGCAAGATCACCCTCGCGACCGGCACGATCGTCGGTTATGCCTACTCGATGGAGTTCTTCATCGCGTGGTATGGCGCGAATCCGTATGAAGGCTTCGCCTTTATCAATCGCGCCTTCGGTCACTACGCTTGGGCTTACTGGTGGATGATCGGCTGTAACGTCATCACGCCCCAGTTCTTCTGGTTCAAGGCCGTCCGTGAGAATACCACCTTCGTTTGGGTCCTCTCGCTCTTCGTCAACGTTGGCATGTGGTTCGAGCGCTTCGTGATCATCGTCACGTCGCTGGCCCGCGACTTCCTGCCGTCGAGCTGGGGTTACTACTCTCCCTCGATCGTCGAAATCTTCACCTTCTTCGGCACCTTCGGCGTCTTCTCGGTGCTGTTCCTCCTCTTCATCCGCTTCCTGCCCATCATGCCGATGGCTGAACTCAAGGCGGTCACGCCCCAGGCCGACGTTCACGGCGGCGATCACCACTAATCTTCACCGCCCATGGCTGCCCAATCCTACGGCTTGATCGCCACCTTCGACACCACGCCTGATCTTTATCATGCGGCGGAGAAAGTTCGCGATGCCGGCTATCGCAACTGGGACTGTATTACTCCCTTCCCGGTCCACGGCCTCGACAAGGCCATGGGCTTGAAGCGCTCCATCGTGCCGCGCATCTCGCTCGCGGGCGGTCTGACCGGTTTCTGCACCGGCATGTCGCTCATCGCCTGGACCGGTGGGGTGGACTACAAGCTCATCGTCGGCGGCAAGCCTTACTTCAGCCCGATGTTCGCCTTCCCGGTCAGCTACGAGTTGACGATTTTGTTCACGGCGTTCGCCACGATCGGCGGCATGTTTTTCCTCAACGGCCTGCCGATGCACTACCACCCGGTGCTGAAGTATGAGCACATCCGCCGTGGGATGGACGACCAGTTCTTCATCGTGATCGAAGCCAAGGACCCGCGCTTCAATCTCGCCAACACCAAAGCCCTGCTCGAGCAGGCCGGTGGTAAAAACATTTCGGAACTCGAGGCCTGAGCCATGCGCAACGTCTACCTCATCACCGCATTCGTCGCTGTGGCCCTTGTGTCGGTCCTCGGCCTCCGCGGCACCAAATTCACGTCGCCACCGCTGGAAGTCTTCCCGGAGTGGGCCTTCCCGGGCATGAAAAATCAGCCCAAACTTCGCCCGCAGGCTGACTCAAAATTCTTCGCCGACGGGCGCGCCGATCGTGCTCCAGTGGAACATACCGTCATGCGTGGTATGCTGCGCGAAGATGAGCACCTCAACACCGGTAAGACCGCCTCTGGCGCTTGGGCCCGTGGTTTTCCGAGTGAACTCAAGGTTGATTTGGCTTTTGTGAAACGCGGACAGCAACGCTACGAGATTTACTGCCAGCCCTGTCATGGTGCCACCGGTTTTGGTGATGGCATCACCGTTCGTTACGGCATGGGCGCCGTCGCCAATGCCAACTATCACAATGACCGCCTTCGTCAGATGACTGACGGCGAAATTTTCAGCGCCATCACCAATGGCTCTCCCAGCAAAAACATGCAGCCGTATGCGGATAAACTCCAACCGGTCGAACGCTGGGAAGTGATTGCCTACGTCCGGGCACTCCAACGCGCCCAACTCGGCACAGCGGCCGACGTCACCGACGCCGCAGCTAAGCAAACTCTCGGTCTCAAATGAGCAGCACCCCCGCAGCCACCGCCACCGCGGGCCATTCGGCCCAGACGACGACCGCCGCCACGGCCAGCAAAGCACTGACGGTCGGTATCGTCGGCCTTGTGCTCACCGGCTTGGGCATTGCGATATCGCCCGACAAGCATGGCCCGGTCATGTCTTATCTCGTCGGCTTCACCTATTGCACGGCCATCGTGATCGGCATGCTGATGTTGATTTTGATTCATCACATCGTGGATGCCTCTTGGTCGGTGGTCATCCGCCGCCAGTATGAGCATTTCATTTCCGCGTTTAAGTGGCTCTTTGTTCTGTTCCTCCCGCTGATGATCTTTGCTTGGGTCAAGCCCGGCTTTGTTTGGCCTTGGATGGATCTCAACCACGAACTCCACGGTCACGGCACCGTTGGAACGGACATCCTCTACCAGAAGAAAGCCGGCTTCCTGAATTTGGGTATGTTCACCGGCATGACGCTCGCGTTCTTTGCTGGCTGGGTCTGGCTCTCGTCGCGCCTCCGCAAGGCGTCCTTCACCCAAGACTCTGATGGTGATGTGAAGTGGACCTTCATGAATCGTAAGACGGCGGCGTTCGGTCTCCCGATCGGTGCGCTCACGCTTACTTTTGCCGCCATCTACTGGGTCAAGTCGCTCGAATACCACTGGTTCTCCACGATGTATGGTGTATGGTTTTTTGCTAACTGCATCCGTGGTGCACTCGCCGTTGGCGTGCTCATCATGGTCTGGCTGCTCGGCCGCGGTGACTACAAGGGTATCCTCAATACCAACCACTTCTACTCGATTGGCCTCCTCAGCTTCGCCTTTACCGTCTTCTGGGCTTACGTGACGTTTTCCCAATACTTCTTGATTTGGAACGCTAACGTTCCTGAGGAGACGTTCTGGTATAACCTGCGCGAACTCGATAGCCATGGTCACACGACGCAATGGTGGTGGGTGGGCCTCGTCATCCTTTTTGGCCATTTCTTCCTGCCGTTCCTGACGCTCCTGTCCTATCGATTCAAAGTCACACCGCATATTCTTCGCCGCATCGTCTCGATCATTCTGGTCACCATTCTGATCGACATGTGCTACAACATCCTTCCGGCATTGAAAGATGATCACGGTGATTCTCTGCCGTTCCTTTCGTTGAACCTCGTCTGGGTTCTTACCTCCGTCGTTGGCGTGGGCGGCGTCTGCGTTTGGTCTTACCTGAAGAGCTTCCCGACGACGAAACTCATTCCGATCCGCGATCCCCGTATCTCCGAGAGCCTCACACACCATGAGTGATTCCCACGTTACCACCTCGCGCCCGGTCGCGCTGATCACCACGCTGTTTATTCTGGCGTTGTCGGTGATCGCATGGGTGATCGTTTCCCGCTACTATCAGCCGACTGCCACGTCGCCGCAAAACGCCGTCGCGGAGAATCTGCCCAAGGATCTCGAGTGGAAAGCCACTCCGGCGACTCGTAAACAAACGCTCGTGGAGCTCCGCGAGAAACACGCCAAGCAGGCTTCCTCCTATGCCTGGGTGGACCAAAAAGCGGGTGTAGTGCAGCTTCCCATTGAGCGTGCGATGCAATTGACCGCCGAGAAATACGGCTCCCAGAAATAATTTCTTTCGATGTCTTCGCCTTCCAACAACGCCGAAGTCACTGCCGTCGATACCGCCGGTCGGTGGCCGCTGCTCCTCCTCCTCGCCTCCGGGCTGAGCTGGCTGGTCATCAGCGGAGTGCTCGCCTTGGTGGCGAGTATCCAGCTTCATTCTCCTACGTTTTTGACCGACTGCGCGTGGTTCACGCACGGTCGTGTCTCGGCCATGGCTGAGACCTCGTTCGTCTACGGCTGGGCGGCCAATGCCGGTCTCGGTCTTGGTCTCTGGATTCTCGGCCGACTGGGTGGATCACCGCTCCGGGCGCTCAATTGGTCCGTCGTCGGTGCTTTGTTTTGGAATGCCGGCCTCACACTCGGTCTCATTGGTATTGCCACCGGTGATGCGACTTCCTTCTCGCTGCTCCAGCTGCCCCGTTATGTGCAGCCGCTGATGGTCGCGGCTTACGCTGCGATCGGTGTTTCCGGAATTCTGGCTTGGAATGGTCGCCGCACCGACGGCACGCATGCGGCTCAATGGTATGCCGTGGCCGCGCTCTTCCTCTTCCCTTGGTTGCTGATTGCCGCCCAGTCGATGCTCCTCTGGTCTCCAGTGCGGGGTGTCCTCCAAGCGGTGACCGCGGGTTGGTATGTCCAAGGGGTCTTCACCCTTTGGCTCGCACCTCTCGCGTTGGCTGCGGCCTACTACGTGGTGCCGAAAACCACGGGTCGCGTCTACCCCAGCTACGAATTTGCTCCGCTGGCGTTTTGGACTCTCATCTTCGTGGGAGCCTTTACCGGTGGTCGTCACCTCATCGGTGGCCCAGTGCCAGCGTGGATTCCCACCCTCGCCAATGCCGCCTGCTCGCTGTTGCTCTTTCACTACCTCGTCGTAGTGCTGAACCTGCGGAGCGTATTCTCGGCCGCCGGCGTAGCCGCCCGTTTCATTAGCGTAGGCCTGATCGCTTACTTCGTTAGTGGCTCCCTTGATTTCATTACCTCGTTCCGCGGGGTGGCGCTGGTGACCCAGTTTACTTACTTCGCTCAAGCACAACAGCAGTTGGCGGTCTATGGCGGCATTTCGCTGCTGCTCTTTGGGGCCATTTATTTTGCTGTGCCGCGCCTGACGGGTCGCGCTTGGGCCTCGGGTGCCTTCGTTCAAGGTCACATGGTTCTCGTCCTGTTGGGTGTGGCTCTGCTGGTCGGTTCGCTCGGCTTGGCTGGCTGGATTCAAGGCCACGCTTTGAATGATGCCAAAGTGCCTTTTAGCGCTATTGCGGCCTCGACGCGCCCCTGGTTGCTCGCGGTCACGGCGGCCCATGGTATTCTGCTCCTGGCCAATCTACTGCTGCTGGTGAATTTTGCCCGTAGTGTCTACTCGGTTTGCTGCTCCTGCTCCCAGGCCGGCGAACTCGCGTTCCGCCAGCCATCGACCATGGAGGCGCCCACGTCATGATCAAAAACGGATTCTTCTTCTTTGTCGGTTTGTTGGTCGCTTTTGTGATTGGTTGGGGCGGTATCGCTCTCGGCTCCCACAAGCAGCTCGGTGCCCTGGCGCCCTACTTTGACGATGGTGAGGGCTCGTCGTTCCCGACCCGTCCGCAAGGCGTGGCCGCTCGCGGGCAGCTCGTCTACGCTGACTTGGGTTGTGCCTCGTGCCATACCCAGCAAGTTCGCCGTCCTGACTTCGGTTCGGACAAGGACCGCGGTTGGGGCGAACGCCAAAGCGTCGCCCGTGACTATATTCACCAAGGTCGGCCTCAGCTTGGGTCTCTGCGTGTCGGTCCGGATTTGACTAATCTCGCCGGTCGGAAGCCCTCCGCGCCGGACGCGGAAGACCTGCTCAAGCTCCTCTATACGGGCAGCGCCCTCCATCCTTCCTATCGTTTCCTGTTCGACGACCGCAAGATTGTCGGCCAGCGCTCCGAGTCGGCGCTTCGCCTGCTGGGTAGCCTCGCTCCCGCCCCTGGTCATGAAGTCGTCCCGACCGAGCGCGCCCAAACCTTGGTTGCCTACCTGCTCAGTCTCAACACGTCCTACGAATTTCCCGAAGCGCGCCCGGTTGCGCCTGCGGTAGCTGCCAAGGAGGGCGCTCACAAATGAGTTCACCGTCGAACCACGATCCTCGTCTTGATCAAGCCGCAGCCAGCGATGAGAGCCTTTTGGCTGCTCACGAGAAAGTCCTCGGCAAGCAGCCGGACGAAAAGGCGAAATACAAACTTCTGCCGCTGAACCTGCTCTTCCTGTTCAGTGGATTGATCTTCTTCGCCGGCACTTACCTCAACCGTTACTCCGGTCTCTTTGACTCGCACGTTTTCAACGAGAACGCTCTTCCGACGCCGGCCGGTGCGGCTACGGCGGTAAAGGTTGATCCGCTGGTTTTGGGTAAGAAGCAATATGAGGCGATTTGCATCAATTGCCACCAAGCCAACGGTCTAGGTCTCGCCGGCACATTTCCTCCTTTGGCCGGCTCCGAGTGGGTTACCGGTTCCGAAGAGCGCCTAATCCGCTTGGTCGTCTACGGTATGACCGGGCCGGTTAAGGTTAAGGGCGTGGAATACAGCGCTGCAGCCATGCCGACGATTGGTAAGGTCAAGGACTCTGCCTATAATCTCAGCGACGAGAAGGTGGCCGCGGTTTTGACCTATATCCGTCACGAGTGGGGTAACGCCGGTGCCGGTATTTCAACCGAGCAGGTGGCCGCAATCCGTGCCAAGGAAGGCGATCGCAAGCCTTACGTTCAAGACGAGCTGCTAAAGCTTCCGTAAGCTTCTCGTAGTTACTAATTCCTTTGGCCGCGTCCTCTTCTAGGGCGCGGCTTTTTTTTGCCCGAGTCGCCGTGCTTTCTGCCCGCTGGGAAGCCTAGCGATTGTTCTACTCGCCGAGCTTCTTGGCGGGAACCAGGTGGTTTTGCACGTAGTCGCGCACGGCCTCCGGGAGTGGCGTCAGAGGCGCGGCGAAGCCGGTGGCGCGCAGTTTTCCGATATCGGCCTCGGTGAAATATTGATACTTTCCGCGCAGGACTTCGGGCATCTCGATGAAGTCGATTTGGGGGGCCTTGCCGAGCGCGGTAAAGATGGCGCGCGTCAAGGTAAGCCAGGTATTGGCCTCTCCACTGCCGAGGTTGTAGAGTCCGCCCACCGTGGTGGCTTGTTCGGCGAAGTGTAGTGTCATCTCCACCGCGTCTTTGACGTAGAGGAAGTCACGCATTTGCTCGCCGTCCTTGAATTCCGGTTTGTGGCTCTTGAAGAGCTGCACGCGGCCGGTCTGTTGGATTTGCTGATAGGCCTTGTTCACCAGGGAGCGCATGTCGCCCTTGTGGTCTTCGTTGGGTCCGTAGACGTTGAAGTATTTTACGCCGACAATCTTCTCGAGCCAGCCTTCCCGCTGGGCGTGGAGGTCGAAGAGGTGCTTCGAGTAGCCATACATATTGAGCGGCCGCAGACGGGAGATTTCGGCGCTGATATCGTCCATGCCCTGATTGCCATCGCCATAGGTTGCGGCCGACGAGGCGTAGATGAATCGCGCGCCATGATCGAGCGACCATCCGGCGAGCTCTTTTGTGACGTTATAGTTGTTGTCGATCAGGTAAGAGGCATCCTTCTCGGTCGTCGCGGAACAGGCGCCGAGATGAAATACCGTAGAGAAGTGGCCGAAGGCGGCCGGATTCTGCTGCAATTGGGCGCGAAACGACGACGCCTCGACGTAGTCGGCGAACTTCAGGGGCACGAGGTTCTTCCACTTCTCATCGGTGCCGAGGATATCGGTAACGACGATGTTGGTGTGGCCGCGGCGGTTTAGGGCCCAGATCAGGGCGCTGCCAATAAAGCCGGCACCGCCGGTGACGAGGATACGGCCGTCAAGAGTGCTCATGGAAAGATCAACTGTCTTTGGAGAGTTCAACCGAGCGGGCCGTGGCAGCGAGGACGGTTTCTTTGATTACGCCGCGGAAGTCGCGCGCGGCCATGCGTTGGAGGCCTGCGTAAGTGGTGCCGTTGGGCGAAGTGACCTGATCGCGCAGCGCCTCCGGTTCCGTGCCGGTGCGGGCCATAAGCCGGGCCGACCCCAACACGGTCTCCATGGCGAGTTTCCACGCGATGTCCCGGGAAAGCCCCGCAGCGATGCCGGCTTCCCGTAGCGCCGCGGTGAATTCGAAGACGTAGGCCGGGCCACTACCGCTGAGGCCCGTCACGGCGTCGAGTTGCGGCTCGGCCAGCTCCACGACTTGGCCCAGTGCGCCCAAGATTCCGTCGACGAGTGTAGCGTCGCCGGGTTGAAGCGGATTGAGCGAGCAGTGCGCGGTAATACCGGCTCCGATCTGTCCGGGCGTGTTGGGCATGGCGCGGACGATATTGCGCGCATGGGGAAATACCCGGGCCAAGGTCGCTAGGCGCTTACCTGCCAGGATCGAGAGCACGAGCTTGCCGGCTGCGAGGTCCGTCAGGCGCGGGTCAAGACCGGCGAGTTGCTGCGGCTTGCACGCGAGCACGATCGCGTCGGCGCCAGCGAGCAGGGTGTTCAGATCCGGAGCGACCGACACGCCGGTGCGTTGGGCGAGGGCGAGGGCGGTGCCGTCACCGCCGTCTACGCAGGTGAGATCGGCGGGGGCAGCGATATTCTTGGCCAGCAGACCATCGACAATAGCGGAGGCCATGCGGCCGGCGCCGAGAAATGCAATTTTAGGCATGGAGGGAAAGGGATCGGACGTTGCGCATTGGCGGCAGGCGGATGCCGCCGGATACTGAGCCGGCTGCGCGGCAGCCGACGGCTACTCTTCGAGCGCCTTGCGCACTTTTTTGACGACGGGGTGGACGAGAATGGCGGTGGCTCCGCCGCCCTCGGTATCGGTCATCGTCACTTCGCCGCCGAGATTGCGCAGCGCGTGGCGGGCTACCGTCATGCCCATGCCCACCCCCACGGTGTTCTTGGTGCTGACGAACGGCTCGAACATCTTGTCGCGAATTTCCGGATCGATGCCGTGACCGTGATCGGTGACACGGATCTCGACGAATTTTCCATCCTCGGGCTTTTCGCAGAGCCGGGTATGGAGGGAAATCGGGCGCGGATCAGTCGGTTTGTTGTCGTAGGCCTCCCACGCATTGATGAGCACTTTCGAGAGCACTTCTTCGGCGATTTCGTAGTTGGTCTCGATCAACAGTTCGCCGAGCGGGTTGTCGATGGTGACCGGCGCGTTGAGGTGATAGTCGTCGTGGAAGCGTGTGATTCCGCCCTCGAGGACCTTTTGCAAGCTGGCCTTCACCAGTGGGGGGCGAGACTTAACCACGAGCGTGCTCAGTTGCTTGATGATCGCGACAATCCGCTGCACGGCATCTTCGACATGCTGGGCGTTCTTTTTCACCTGCTCGGGCTTGTCGTAGTAGGCTTTGACGAGATCGAGGTAGCCGATGACGACACCGAGGAGATTGTTGAGATTGTGCGCGATGCCCTGCGTGACGGCGCCAATCGTCGCGGCCCGGCGGGCCTCTTCGAGGCGCTTGGTGAGGTCGACTACCTGCCGGTTGATCGTGACGAAGCGAAGTTGGGTCTGCACCCGGGCCAGCGTCTCATCGAGGTCGATGGGCTTGGTGATGTAGTCGACCGCACCGACACCGAGGCCCTCGAGTTTGCTCTCTTTGGTGGTGCGCGCGGTGATGAAGATAACCGGAATCCCGCGCGTGGATTCATCGGCCTGGAGCCGCTGGCAAACCTCGATGCCGTCCATGTCGGGCATCATTACGTCGAGGAGAATCAGGTCGGGTTTAACCTTCGCGGTGAGGTCGAGCGCTTCAAGGCCATTGTAGGCCGCCGTAACATTAATGCCCTCGCGTTCGAGTTTGCGCTTCAGCAGCTGGACGTTGATGGGTTGGTCATCGACGACCAAGATCGAGGGGGCAGCCATTTGAAACCGAGAAAAGCTGGCGCGGGCCTCGGGCGCAAGCCGCGTCGCATGACCGCACGGGGCCAGATGATTCGCTAGCGGCGGAGGCGATAGGCTTTCACAGTGTTCTTCATCAACATCGCCACCGTCATCGGGCCGACGCCACCGGGCACCGGGGTGATTTTTGAGGTTAAGGGAGCCACCGACGGAAAGTGCACGTCGCCGGTCAGGCGGTAGCCCGTTTTTTTCGTAGCGTCCGGCACGCGATTGATGCCGACGTCGATCACCACTGCTCCGGGTTTCACCATGTCGGCGGTGACGAATTCGGGCCGGCCGATGGCGGCGACGAGCACATCGGCTTGGCGCGTGAGCGCCGGGAGATTCGCCGTGCCAGAGTGGCAGATCGTCACTGTGCCGTTCGCCCCGGCCCGTTTTTGCAGCGCAAGCAAGGCAATGGGTTTCCCGACGATGAGCGAGCGGCCGAGCACGACGACATGTTTGCCCTTCAGATCGACCCCGCTGCGGGCGAGGAGCTCCATGATGCCGGCGGGGGTGCAGGCGACGAAACCGGTGTCGTCCTCTTGGGCTACCTTGCCGAGGTTGATGGTATTAAACCCATCGACATCTTTCTCGGGGGCGACGCGGCGGAAGACCGCTACTTCGTCGATGTGCTTTGGCAGGGGCGACTGGACCAATATCCCATCGACGCCGGCGTCGGCGTTAAGGCTGTCGATGAGCTTGAAAAGCTCTTCCTGGGAAATGTCGATCGGCGGTAGAATGATCCTGCTGGTCACGCCGATTTCCTCCGCGGTTTTCTCCTTCTTGCGCACGTAGGAAACCGACGCGGGGTCTTCGCCGACTCGCACGAGCGCTAGGCAGGGCTTGCGGCCGGCAATCGTGGCGATGTCGGCCTTGAGTTCGGCGATCAGCGTGGCGGCGATTTGGTTTCCGTCGATGAGTTCCATGGAGCTGGGGCGGGAGATCGGTGAAATCACTTCAACTGCAGCGTCTCGACTTGAATGACGATGTCCTTGGTCTCGGGCACGGC
>CANGHW010000039.1 GCA_947453695.1 Opitutia bacterium | reverse complement strand
ATGACTTTCGCGTGGCTGCTCATGAACTGGGTCACACGTGGGGACTGCGCCATGCCAACCTTTGGCAGGTCACCGACGGCAATCCGGTCAGCACTGCCGCGTCGGCCACGAGCACGGAATACGGTGACGACTTCGATACGATGGGCGCCAATTTCGCCAACTCCCGCAGCACCGATTTCAATCCCTGGTTTAAGAACCTCCTGGGCTGGATTGCCGACAGCCAGGTGCAGTCAGTGACCACCAATGGCACCTTTCGCCTCAAGCGCTTCGATTCCGCCTCGGCGACCGGCACCTTGGCTCTAAAGGTCACGCGCGACTCCACGCGGAGTTACTGGATCGGCGTCCGTCGAAATTTCACCGCCAACGCTTCGATGCAGCACGGGGCCTATCTGATCTGGGGCTACAACACCAATCAGCAGAGTAATCTCCTCGATCTCACCACGCCCGGCACCTCGGTCACCGATGCTGCGCTCGCCCTCAACGCCACGCTCCTCGACTCCGTGGGCAACGTTTCCATTAAGCCGGTGGCCGAGGGCGGCACTTCGCCCGCCGAGTATCTGGATCTCGAAATCAACGTGGGTTTGAACGGTTTACCGATCATCGGCACGCCGCCGCAGTCACAGGGCTTCGCGTTGGGCGCCACCGTTTCACTTTCCGTGGCCGCGACCGGCACCGCTCCGTTGACGTATCAGTGGACCAAGGCCGGTGCCGATCTAGCCGGTGCCACGTCGGCCACCTATTCGATTCCAAACGCTCAGGCCTTTCATGCCGGAAGCTACGCCGTCCGCGTCTCCAACTCCGTCGGCAGTGCCACCTCCGCCGCCGCCACCCTCGCGGTCAACGCGCTGCCTGTGATTGATCGGCCTCCCGGTCAGGTGATTGCCACCGTGGGGCGCACTGCCACGTTTACCGTCTCCGCGTCCGGTCTGCCGGTCCCCACCTATCAATGGCGCAAGGGCTCGACCCCGATCGTGGGGGCGACCACGGCCACCTTGTCGTTGCCCAATGTGCAGCTCACCGACGCCGGTTCGTTTGATGTCGTCGTGACCAATGCAGTGGGTTCCGTTACCTCGTCTGCCGCTACGCTCGTCGTCAACGCGGCCCCGGGCGCGACCCCGGCCAATGATAATTTCGCTTCCGCCCTCGTGCTTTCCGGCAATGCGGGCACCGCCTTGGGCAACAATGTCGGCGCGACGGGTGAAGTAGGGGAGCCCACCCACAACACCGGCACCACCGGCACCACGGCCTCTTCCATCTGGTTTAAGTGGACGCCATCTATGAGCGGACTCGCTCAGCTCGATACCTTGGGCACCGTGCTTGATACCGGCTTGGCCATTTACACCGGCACGTCGCTCACCGCCCTTACCCAGCTCAAACAGGATGATGACGGCGGCGCTCCCGCCGGTGGCGGCCCCAGCTTGCTCACGCTCAATGTCACTGCCGGCACGACCTATTCGATTGCTGTGGGTAGTTTCGATGCCGATCCGCGGGGCGATATCATTTTAAATTACATTGTCTACGCCGCCCCTTCGATCACGTCTCCGCCGGCCAGCGCCACCGCTGCGCTCGGTGGCTCGGCTTCGTTTTCCGTCGCAGCCGTTGGGATAAATCTCAGCTATCAGTGGTCGCGCAATGGCGTCGCGCTCCCCGGAGCTACGATGGCTACTCTGGCCTTGGGCAATCTGGGCGTCGCGGATATCGGTAGCTACGTCGTCACCATCAGCAATCCCGCGGGTAGTATTTCCTCGTCTCCCGTTACTCTCTCGGGCGCATCGGCCGCTCCGACCATCACCAGTCAGCCGGGCACGGTTTCGGTTACGACGGGACAGACTGCCACGTTTGCCGTTTCCGCCACCGCCCCCGCCGGCGCCGCGCTCGCCTATCAATGGCGCCGCAACGGTCTCGCCGTTCCGGGTGCGACCAATGCCACGTATGTGAAGTCATCCGTTACGCGCCTCGACGCCGATTTCTACGATGTGATTGTCTACGCCGACCTCACCCCGGTCGTCTCGCAAACCGCCCGCCTCACGGTCGCGCCCACCGCCTATCCCGGCTTCGTCGCACCCGATCCCGCCTGGGACCTCCAACCCGAGGCCGTCAACGCCTCCGCCGGCTACGCGGTCGCACCGCTCGCCGATGGCCGCGCTTACGTCGCCGGCTTTTTCTCTAACCTCAATGGCACGCGCCGCACCTCGGTCGCACGTGTCGCCGCCGATGGCACCCTCGATCTCACCTTCACTCCGCCCGAGATCGATGGCGCGATTCGTTCGCTGGCGATTCAGCCCGATGGCAAGCTCGTCATCGGCGGCGAATTTCTCCGCGTCGGCCCCTACCTGCGTCCCCGTGTCGCGCGCCTCAATGCCGACGGCAGTGCTGACCCCACTTTCGATCCGGGCACCGGCGCCGGCACCCCGGTCATGGCCCTCGCGGTCCAATCGGATGGAAAAATCCTGGTCGCCGGCGGCTTCACCAGTTTCGCCGGC
Source organism: Opitutia bacterium (assembly GCA_947453695.1). Taxonomy (GTDB): domain Bacteria; phylum Verrucomicrobiota; class Verrucomicrobiia; order Opitutales; family Opitutaceae; genus GAS368. The sequence goes on along the minus strand of CANGHW010000039.1, from coordinate 35,630 downwards.
AGTAATCGCCACGCCCTCGTGCGCCTCGCGGCCGATGGGTCGATCGATACTACCTTTCTCACGCGGGCGTTCACCACCACCGGCGCCGGGGCCGTCAATGCCTTGGCCCTCCAGTCCGACGGTCGCATCATTGTCGGCGGCGATTTCACTAGTCACATTGCCACGTCTGGCACCTCCACCCCCCGAAACAGCCTCGTCCGTCTCGAGGCCAACGGCTCCCTCGACGCCGCCTTCGCGCCGTCGCTCAACGCCAACGTCGCCGCCCTCATCATCCAGTCCGACGGCCGCATCCTCGCCGGTGGCTCGTTTACCTCGGCCTCTGGCACCACGGTCGGACGCATCGCACGCTTCCTCGCCGACGGCTCCCTTGACTCCGCCTTCGCCACCGCCACCGCTGCGGGCTTTGCCTCTCCCCTCAACGCGCTCGCCCTCGCCGCCGACGGGAAAATCCTCGCTGGCGGCTCCTTCTCTGCCTTCGCCGGCGCCACCGCCAATTGCCTCGCGCGCCTCAATACCGACGGCACGCGCGACTCCAGCTTTCCGACCGCCGGCCTCAATAACACCGTCATGGGTTTCGGCCTCCTCCCGACGGGAAAGATCCTCCTCGCCGGCTTCTTCACCCAGCACACCACGACGAGCCCCGCGACCGTCTCCAACCGCGCTCGCTTCGCCCGTCTCAATACCGACGGCTCGCTCGACACCGCCGTGAATTTCACCGTCCGCTGTCCCGCCACGATCAACGCCGTCGTCGCTGCTCCCGGCGGCAAAACCGTCGTCACCGGATTCTTCACGCACCTGCGTGGGACCGCGGTGCCGGTGGCGATTGCCCGCATCAACGCCGATGGCACGCTCGATACCGCCTTCAACTCCGGCGGCGCCGGTGCCAATTCCAATATCTTGGGCGCGCTGCTCCAGCCCGACGGCAAGCTCGTCATCACCGGCTTCTTCACCACCTACAATGGAACGACGGTCAATCGTCTCGCGCGGCTGAACACCGATGGCACGCTCGACCCCGCCTTCGCCACCGGCAGCGGGCTCAATTCCGCGGGCTTCACGCTCGCTCAGCTCCCCGCCGGGAAAGTTTTTGTCGGCGGCAGTTTCTCCGCCGCCGGGGGCGTCTCGCGCAGCAATGTCGCGGTGTTCAACCCGGATGGCACACACGACACGACCTTCGAGCCCGGCACCGGCGCGAACCTCACGGTTTACACCTCTCTCGTGCAACTGGATGGAAAGATTGTCATCGGCGGCACCTTTTCGACCTACAACGGCTCGCCCGCCACACGGCTCGCCCGCCTCCTCCCTTCCGGCGCACGCGACACCACGTGTGTTACGACCACCGGCGCCAATTCCGATATCTACGCGCTCGCCGCCCAGCCTGACGGTCAGCTCATCGTGGGTGGATTCTTCAACGCCTATGCCTCCGTCGGACGCGATGGACTCGCGCGCGTGACGTCCACCGGTGCACTCGACACCACCTTTGTTCCACCGGCCCTCGGCCCGGTCTACAGTCTCGTCTTGCAGGAAGATGCCCGCATCATCGCCCGCGGCGCGTTCATCTCTGCGGGCGGCGCGCCGGGCACCGCCTTCCTCGCGCGTTTCCTGAGTGATGGTTCGCGTGATACCAGTTTTGGCGCCGCCGGCTTCAGCCCGTCGCAATTCTCCGCACCCACGCTCGCCGTCCTCCGTGACAGTGGCCAACTCGTGCTCCAAGGCACCGGCGCCATCGGCGTCGCCGCCACCCAGCCCGCCTCCTTGCCCACGATTACTGCTTCCCCTGGCGATCAATCCGCCGCCGCCGGAGCCACCGTTATCCTGTCCGTTGCTGCCACGAGTGCCCTGCCGCTTCGCTACCAGTGGTTGCGCGAAGGCACGGCTGTTACGGGCGCCACCTCCGCCACGCTTACCTTGGGCAGCTTTCAACTGGCCAACGCCGGGACCTATACTGCCGTTGTCTCCAACGAGCTCGGCTCCACCACCAGCGCCGCCGGCGTGATCACGTTTACGGCCCCCATCGTGATTTCGACCCAGCCCACCAATGCCACGGTCAATGTCGGGTCTTCCGCCACCTTCAGCGTCGTCGCCACCGGTCAGCCCGCTCCGACGTTCCAGTGGCAGCGTCAGGCTTCCGGCACCACCGGTTTCGTGGCGTTGAATTCCGATGCCACCTATTCGGGCGTTTCGAGTGCGACGCTTTCGATTGCCAACGCCACGCTGGCGATGGCCGGCGATCGGTTTCGTTGCGTCGTTTCCAACGGCTTCGTGACCCCGGTAACGAGCTCGGTTGCCAGTCTGAATACCGGCACTCCGCCGATATTTATCAGTCCCGCCACGGCCACCTTCACCGCTACGGTTAACGGCACGCATACCTTTTCTGTCACCGGCTCGCCCCTGGTTTTCCTGGTTCAATCGGGCGCGCTCCCGTCGTGGGCCACCCTCAATGCTGCCACCGGCGTATTGAGCGGCACGCCGCCCGATATTAGCGGCAGTCCCTTCGTGTTTACCATCGTTGCGACCAATGGATTTCCGCCCAATGCCACGCAGACGTTTACGCTCACGACCGTTCCGTTTACGGCGGCGCCGGTGATCACCGCCCAGCCCGTCGGCCGCGTCGTCTCTCCCGGGGCGACGGTTACCTTCGGCGTCACCGCCACCGGCACGCCGCCACCTTCGTATCAGTGGCGGCGCAACGGCACGCCTCTCACCGGCGAGACCAACGCCACCTTCACGCGCACCAACGTTCAGGCTGCCGACGCCGGCACCTACACCGTGGTGGTGAGCAATTCCGTCGGTTCGGTCACAAGCGGCGGAGCCGCAATCATTCTCATCCCTCCGGGCACGACCGCCTCCCACACGGTCACTCGCGGTGGTTACCGCGCCGGTGGCACCGCCACGATTACCAATACCATTACCTATCCGGCCGGCACCACCTCCGTTTCTCTCCAGGTCGCCCAGGTCGCCGGCTGGACGCTCGCCTCGGTCTACGGCCCCGCGCCTACGACCGGTCCCGCACCCGGCACCGCGAACGCATTGGAGTGGACGTGGACGAATCCGCCCGCGAGCCCGCTCATCTTTAGTTACACCCTCAATGTCCCGGCCGGCTACAGCTTCACCGTCAACACCGGCGTGCCGGTTACATTCGTGATCAACGGCACGACGATCCCGCTCCTCGCGCAACCTGACCCGCTCGTGATCCGCAATGCCGCCGACAAACACAGCGCCGACACCGATGGCGACGGCACGATCAGCGTCTTTGAGCTCACCCGCGTAATTGAGCTCTACAACGCCCGCACCGGCACCACGCGCACGGGGCGGTATCTCGTCGCCCCGACCGTCCCCACCGAAGACGGATTCCTCATCGACGAAACCAACTCGTCGCTCCCCCTGAGTCGTTACCACAGTGGGGACGTGAATTCCGACGGTCGCTTCTCGCTCCTCGAACTCACCCGCGTGATCGAACTCTACAACACCCGCTCCGGCACCACGCGCACCGGCGCTTATCACGTCCTCCTCGGTTCGGAAGACGGCTTCGCGCCGGGGCCGTAGGTGCACTCGTCGCCCGGCTCGTGCTAGCCAAGGAACTCTGTTTCACACCACGCGGGTCGCCGCAGGGCATCACCGGCCCGGGGCTCCACGTGTTGAACGAGGTCTGGGTTCTTCCGATAATTTTCCCGTTGGTCTGGAGGATATCCCCGATGCCCTAGTCCCGCGTTGCCAAGCCTGCGGCTTAGCTCACTGTTGCACGCAGCTATTGCTGCAACATGCCTCATCATCCCTTTGGCCGAGGTTTTCGCGGGAACCGAAGAAATAGGCGCCATCGCCTCGCTGCTTTCTTCTTGCTCGTTTGGCTGGAGCTTACTTCGGCCGCAGCCGTTTTCGCCCAAGCGCCGGTCATCTCGACTGCGCCACTCAGCCGTGGAGTGACCGTCGGCGAGTCGGCGTCCTTCACCGTTGCAGCGTCGGGTGCGTCGCCACTTACGTATCAATGGATGCGCCGGGGCCAGCCGATCGCCGGTGCGACCTCGGCAATCATGACTTTGCAGAACGCCAGCTTGGCGGATCGCGGCTGGTATCATGTCGTCGTTACGAATGCGTCGGGCTCGACGAGTTCGGTATTTATGTTGGACGTCGCCTTGGCGAATCCAGCGTTGGTGGCGTGGCCCGCTCTGGTGAACCCGCCTGCGCAACTGAACGCTGTCCGGTCGATTGCCAGCGGGACTGCGCATTTTCTCGCGTTAAAACTAGATGGCACGGTGCTTGGGTGGAGCCCGAATAGTTCTGGCGGCCCGAGCACGGTGCCGGTAGGCCTCACGAATGTGGTCGGGATTGCTGCCGGCTACGGCCACAGTCTCGCGCTCCGTGAAGACGGAACAGTCGCCCAGTGGGGCTGGGATGGCGTTACACCTCCCGGGCAGCTTTTGAGTCTGACTGGCATTGTCGCGATCTCGGTAGGCGACCGCAGCAACCATAGTCTGGCTCTCAAGGCCGATGGAACCGTTGCCGCTTGGGGTGATAACTCTGCGCAGCAGAGCAGCGTGCCGCCCGGTTTGAGTAATGTCGTAGCAATTGCGGCGGGTCTTTCTCATTCGCTCGCTCTGCGAGCGGATGGAACAGTGGTAGCTTGGGGACAAGCGAGCTACGGAGCCGCGACTGTGCCGGCCGGTCTCTCGGGTGTAATGGCGATTGCCGCCGGTGCTTCTCACAGTCTCGCCTTGAAGTCCGACGGCACGGTAGTCGGGTGGGGATCAAACACCTATGGTGAATCTTCTTCGCCCGCCGGGCTGACCGGCGTCGTTACGATCGCGTGCACTAGCAGCCGTAGTATGGCACTGAAGTCCGACGGAACCGTCGTATTGTGGGGTTACGCCGCGTCAGCCGAGTTGGCGACGCCAGCCGGTTTGAACAATGTGGTCTCGATCTTTGCTGGCCCCGCCAATGGCTTCGCGCTCGCAATCCCAACCGTTCCCGCAGTGCAAACGGCTCCGGTGGCAAAGACCGCGACGATCGGCGACTATTTGACGCTGAACGTCGTGGGGACCGGCACGCCGCCTTTCACTTACGTATGGAAACGCAATGGTGTCACCGTGGTTGACGGTGGGCGCCTCTCCGGCGCGACGACGGCCGCGCTTGCTATCAATGGCGTGACTGCGGACGACGCCGGCAGCTACACGGTGGATATCAGCAACGCGTTCGGTTCCGTCACTTCGACCGCGGCCAGTGTCGTGTTGCGCGTGCCGCCGGTTGTCCTTGCGCGGCCGCTCAGCCGGCTCGCCACCGTCGGCCAAGCGACGTCGTTTACCATCTCGGTGAGCGATCCGGGGCCGGTTAGCTACCAGTGGAAACGAAACGGCCAGATCGTCGCCGGTGCGACGGCCGCGACCCTTACACTCGCGAGTGCGAGTTTGGCGGATCAGGGGTTTTATGAGGTCACAGTGGCGAATGCGTCGGCCTCGGTTACCTCCGTTTGCCGGCTCAACGTTTCCACCTCACCCACCGCCGGGACCACAGTAGTTGGCTGGGGTGGTTCCAACTCCAGTCTCACTACCGTCCCCTCCGGCCTGACCGACGTGGTCGCGGTGGCTGCTGGCGATATTTATACTCTGGCACTAAAATCCGATGGCACCGTGACAGCGTGGGGCAGCAATAATTTTGCTGGCACGATTGTGCCAGCGGGCTTGAGCGAGGTGGTGGCGATTGCGGTGGGTGATTATTTCTCCGTGGCCTTGATGGCCGATGGCCGGCTCGTTTCCTGGGGTAGTTACCTCTCGTCGACACTGACGCTGCCGCCGAGTATACGCGGGGTTGTCGCAATCGCGGGGCGAGATGAAAATTTTGTGGCCCTGAAATCAGACGGCACCGTGCTCGGTGTCGGTCTCAGTTCCGCGGTTCCCGCCGACTTGAACAACGTCATCGCGATCGCAGCCGGTTCTCGTCATACATTGGCTCTTCGGTCCGATGGCACCGTCGTCGCTTGGGGTTCAGCCGGTGGATTGTTGAATGGCCAAACGAATGTTCCAGCCGGACTCGCCGGGGTGGTGGCGATCGGCGCGGGTGGGGGCCATAGTCTCGCGGTGAAAGGCGATGGCACGGTCGTCGCGTGGGGCCGCAATGATGTCGGCCAAGCTACGGTCCCGGCGGGATTGAGTGACGTGATCGCCGTCGACGGCGGGTTTGTTCACAGTATCGCCCTCCGCCGCGATGGCACGGTAGTGGGCTGGGGGAGGGACGTCGAGCGTCAGGTATCCGACGCGGCGCGACTCGGAGGCGTGGTGACTGCCGTGGGCGGCGAGTATCACAACTTCGCGATCGTTGCGGTGGGTGCGCCAGCCTTTGTGCAGCCACCTGCGGGACGCGTCGCCAATATCGGTGAGACCGTGACCCTCACGGTCAAAACGATGGGTGCCCCGCTGCCTGCACTGCAATGGCGGCGTGATGGCGTCGCCATCCCCGGCGCGACCGGACTCACGCTGACCGTGGCCAACGCTCAGGCCGTGCAGTCCGGCAGTTACACGGTGATTGCGACCAATTCGTTAGGCTCCGTCGTCTCGACACCTGCGTTGCTCTCGGTGGTGCCGCCGGCTTTGGTGACGTCCTATCCGTTGAGTAAACTCGTTGCCGTGGGCCAGTCGGTGAATTTCACGATCGCTGCACCTTCGGCGGTGAGCTGCCGCTGGCGACGTAACGGAGAAGTCATCGTCGGTGCGACCACCGCCACGCTCTCGCTTGCATCCGCCAAACTCGATGATCGCGGGCGTTACGATGTGCTGGTCACTGACTCGGTGGGCGGCACAGCGAGGTCCGTGGCATACCTCGATGTCGCCGCCGCCAACGGTTCGGTGATCGGTTGGGGAGGCAACAGCTACGGTCAAATCAACGTGCCTGCCACTCTCCGCGACGCAGCCGCGATCACTGCAAGCAGCGGGTCGAGCGCGGTGTTGCGCGCAGATGGGACGATCGTGCAATGGGGTAGCTTTTCATATCAAGTGCCGGTAGGCCTCACGGGTGTCGTGGCGATTGCTGCCGGGGATAATCATATGCTGGCGTTGAAAGGGGATGGCACAGTTGTCGTTTGGGGCACAGGGGGCTACGGCGAAAATAACCTGCCCGTCGGCCTCGCCAACGTCGTGGCCATCGCTGCAGCCGGCTACAATAGCATCGCCTTGAAAGCCGATGGCACCGTGGTGCGCTGGGGGTATGATGCTTACGGCCGCGCTTCGGTTCCCAGTGGTCTGACTGATGTTGTGGCGATCGCCGCGGGCCGTTACCACTCACTGGCGTTGAAGTCCGACGGGACCGTGGTCGCCTGGGGTGTCGGCAACGCGGCCGAAGCACCGCCCACGCTCAGCGATGCCGTGGTGATCGCTGCCGGTGGTGATTCCAGCGCCGCGGTGCGTCGTGACGGCACGCTCTCGATCTGGGGGAGCCAGCCTTCGCCTCCATTAAATCTCGGAGCCGTGCGGGCCGTCTCAGTGAGCGACTACAGCGTCTTCGCGCTTAAGCTGGATCGCAGCGTCGCGGCCTGGGGTAGCATCAACAATAGCGGCCAGCTTGATCTGCCCGCAGGTCTGCCTCCTGTGATTAGTCTCGCCGCCGGTGGCGCCCATAGCTTGGTCCTCGTCGACGCTATCCCCACTGCGCCTGCGATCACGACGCAGCCGGTTGCACAGACGGTCGACTATGGACAGAACGCGACCTTCACCGTTGCGGCAACAGGCACGCCGGTAATTTCCTACCAGTGGAAAAAGAACGGCAGCTCGATCCCTAACGCCACGACCGCGACACTGGCGTTGAACAACGTGCAGCCCTCCGATGCCTCGACCTACACGGTATCGGTGCAAAATAATCTCGGCAGCGTGACCTCCGCCGGCGCAGCGCTCACGGTGCAAACCACCGTCGTGTCGGCCGCGACAACAGCCACTGTGGGCGGTAGCGTGACGCTCAGCGTGAACGCGCCGACTGCGACGGCCTATCAGTGGCGCTATCGAGGCACAGTCCTTGTCGGTGAAACTAATGCCATGCTGACTCTCACCAACCTCTCGCGCGGCCAAAACGGCAGTTACGACGTTGTGCTTGCCACGCCTGCCGGACCTAAGACGGCGCATAGTTACACCCTCGATGTGCGGCCGGTGGTGATGCCCGATCTCTATCGGGTGGATGCGGGCTTCGCGCTGCGTTTCGAGCAGGAAGGTGCGGGCTCGATCTTAGCCGCGTTGCGCCTGCCCGACGGCAAATTCCTGATCGGCGGCGATTTCACCCGACTCGGCACCACCGAGCGGCTATTTCTCGCGCGCCTTGAAGCCGACGGGTCGGTCGATGTGAGTTATACGCCTCCCGTCCTGTCGGCTCCCGTGCGAGCTATTACTGCACACACCGACGGAAAAATCTATATCGGCGGAGAATTCGCTTTTGTGAATACGCGGCGCTCCGGTGGGCTCGTGCGCTTGAAGGCGGATTTGACCGTCGATCCGGATTTCCCTGTCGGGCAGGGGTTTGATAGTCCGGTGCTCGCCCTCATTGTCCAGCCGGACGGAAAAGTAATCGTCGGCGGGGAGTTTAACGCCTACGGCGCGGGTTCGGCGACGCTGCTCGCCCGCCTTAATACCGACGCCTCGCTTGATAGCACATTGCGGTATGATAACACGATAACCGCCGTGCGCGCACTTCGGTTGCAGCCCGATGGCAAGGTCCTAGTCGCCGGGGGAAACTTGCCGACCGCCAATTCCTCGGGCGATGGCTATGTCACCCGGTTACTCGCATCGGGCGGCACGGATTGGACTTGGTCACCCAATTCTGGGGATGCGGGTAAACGGACATTTCAGGGCCCAATTACGAGCCTCCTGCGCCAGCCCGATGGTAAGTGGATCATCGGGGGCAGCACGACCTACTCGAATGGTGCCATCTTCCAGCGATTGACGTCTGATGGGGCAGACGACGCGACTTTGGGCCTCGATGCGACCCTCAAGGCGCCAGCTTCGGGCCTCGAGTCCGTGACGTTGTTGGACGGCGGTAAATTCCTGGTTTCCGGCCCGGGCCTGCCACTTTCGCGTCTCACTTCCACCGGCGCACGCGATGCGACGCAACCGACGTTGCCCTTCGCCGCGGGACGTATCGCAACGACGACAGCGGAGCCAGACGGGGCCTCGCGTTTATGGGGAACCTACGCGACTACTGCGGCTGCGACCCCGGTTGCCGGTTCGGCTGTGGTCGAGGCGAGTGGGGGGAGTTTTCGCCCGGTCACGGGCCACACTGCGCGGGTGATCGCGTCGGTATTCGATGCCCAGCACGTCGCCGGGGGACGGATCTTGGTCCGCGGTGGCTTCACCCACGTCAATGGCGTGCCCCGCGCAGGATTGGTGCGGTTGATGGGCGATGGATCCGTAGACACGAAGTTTGGGCCGGTGAGTGGTTTGTCGCTCAGCGATACCGGTCGTTTGGCGTTGCGCGGCGACGGAACGATTTGGGTGCACAACGGCGGTGCGCTGGTGCGACTCACCGCAGATGGCGGACCGGACTCAACGTTTGCACCGGTCACATATTCCCCGGGCGATTTGTTGGTCGATCACAATGGCGCGGTGCTGCTTTCGAATGGTGGCGCAGGCGGAGTGTTCGGTCCCGACTACGGGGTGCGCCGCTTGAGTGCCGCCGGTGTGGTGGACGCGAGTTTTTCTGCCACGCCGAGTTACCGCGCAGTATTGGCGGAGCATGCGTCTGGTCGCATCGTGCTGGCCGGATCGTTCAGTCAGTTCAACGGCCGGTCGGTGCGCAGCCCCATCCGCATCCTCGCCGATGGCACATGGGATCAGAGCTTTGCTGTCTCTAGCAACTTCAGTTCTCCTAGCTCGATAGTGGCGGCCGGTGACGACCTCATCTACGTTTTCGTTCCGGGCTCGGGAGATTCTAGCGTGAGCCGCCTCAACTCCCTGGGCCAGGATTCGTCCTTCAGTCTCAACGACGCCTCGGGTCAGTCGAGCTTTGGCCCGCCTCTGGCGATCCTGCCCCTGCCCGATGGAAAAATTCTGCGTTCGACCCTGCCTAGTCGCGATCGACTCGACCGCGCCTCGTGGCTACTCGGCCGCCACGGGACCACGGGAGCGCTCGATCAGACGTTTCAAGTTGACGGGCTCGATCGGCTGACGACCCGCCTTGAGCGCATGCTATTGATCGACGATGGGAGCGTCTGGCTCTTCGGGAAAAATCTGAGTGCGTTCGGCGTTCCTCAGCTGGGGGCGATGCGGTTGACGGTGGCCGCGCCAGTTTCCATCGCGTTTCCGCCGGTCGCCGTGACGACGATGCCGGGTGGCACGGCGACCTTTTCGGTCGGCGCTACTGGCACCGGACCGCTCTCTTATCAGTGGTATCGGAACGGGTTAAAGCTCTCCGGTTCCACCTCAGCCATGCTCTCTCTTTCCAATCTCACGATCACCGACGTCGCGCGCTACACCGTGCTCGTGACCGGCCCATTTGGCACGGCCACACCGCCCGCGGTAACGCTCACCGGTCCGAATCCGCCTCCGACGATTACCACACAACCGATTTCCAGGATCGTGACGAGTGGTCATCCGGCGACATTTTCCGTCGTGGCGGGTGGCGTAGGACCGCTCACCTATCAATGGCGGCGATCGAGTTACTTCCTGCCAGGTGCGACCAATTCCACCCTGACGATTCCCCATGCGAGTCGAATGGATGCGGGGATCTACGACGTGGTCGTCGCCGACGGGCTTTCACTTTCCACGTCCGATGGAGTCAAACTCGACGTAGCTCCCCGCGGTTACCCCAATGCGCTCCAGATTGATCCGACGTTTGCGCCCCGCTTCGAGACCGCGGGCGGCATGGTCAATGCGATTGTCGCGGCTCCCAACGGGAAGTTTATCGTCAGCGGCGATTTTACACGCCTCAACGGAGTGGTCTGTCCCGGACTCGCCCGCGTTGACGAAAACTTTCAGGTCGATCTCTCATTTGTGCCCCCCGCGAGGTTGGCGGACGTCGCGACCAACGGGTTTTCCTCGATTACCACACCGAAGGTCTATGCGGTGCTCTCCGACGGAAAAATCTTGGTGACGTGTCCGCTACCCTCTATCGGCGACTACCCTTACCGCAACACGCTCCTGCGGCTGCTGCCCGACGGGTCAATCGATCCTTTCTTCAATGCCAGTGCCGAGCCTCCGAACGTGGTAAATCTGGCCGTGCAGCCCGACGGACGGATCATCGTTCTTGGCCTGCAGATCAGTCTGCCGCTGCCGGCCGGAAAGAGATACGTCTACCGTCTGGAAGCCAATGGCGCGCTGGATACCTCCTATTCGCCGGTCGTCGGAACTACTGCGGCGCCCGCTACGCTCGGTTCCGTGGTAGTGCAGCCTGACGGTAAGGCGGTATTTACGTGCGGCACGACCACAATCAACGGGGTGAGTGTCTCCAATGTGGTCCGGCTTACTACAACGGGTGTGGTCGATCCGACGTTCGCTCTCACCGGGACTTCCTCATTTTTGTCGACGCTCGCCGTCTTGCCCGATGGCCGATTGCTGGCGGGCGGTTATTTTAACAACGCGCGGATCGCCCGGTTAGGGGTGGATGGGGCGCTTGAATCGACGATGCTGAGCTCCTCGGACTTATCCGATACGCTTGAGAAAATAATTGTTTCGTCCGATGGGAGAGTCTGGGCGGGGACACGAAATTCGGGCGGTTCTTACAACATCTGCCGGCTCTCGGCTGCGGGTATCCTTGAGCAAAAATTTTCCGGCTTCACCAGTAGCCAGACTTGGGGATTTGCGCCCGCCGAGGGCGGTCGCCTCCTCGCTTCGTCGAGTGTGTCGCCACCGGGCCAAAGCGCCGCGGGCTACGCCGCGGATGGCACCCTCACCGGTGCGTTTGCGCAGACCGAGATGCCGGCCGGCGTGCAGGAGATGGTTGCCGCTCCGGAGGGCAAATATTATGTCGCCGGCGAATTCACGCGGGTGAACGGCAGGCCGCAAGGGCGGCTCGCGCGGCTGCATGCGGACGGCACTCTCGATCCTTCCTTCTTGGTCGGCTTGGGCTTCAATGCCTCCCCGCAATATCTACTCGTGCTGCCCGACGGGCGGTTGTTGGTCAACGGCGGCGGTCTCCTCACCTATCGGAATGCCTCGATCTCGCCGCTCATTCGACTCCAGGCTGACGGCGAGCTCGACCCGGCGTTTAGTGTCGTCAAGCCGACCAATAGTGCCGGGCCCTATGGCCAGATGACCCTGCTCCGCGACGGCCGGATCCTGCTCAACGGTTCCCAGTGTTACGCGCTCGATGGTTCGCGTGACACGACGTTCTCTCCGACGCTGAGTGGCACGTTCGCCGCGCTCGCTTTGCCGGACGGTGACGCCGTGGTGGCAGGAGCCACTGCGCTCAGCGGTCCCTTTGTCGCACGGCTGCGGCCAGACGGTGGCACGCGCGCGAGTATTGGGATCAACTACTACTCCGCGTCGAGCATAGCCCTTCAACCCGACGGAAAAGTATTGGTGGCCGGGGCGGCGGGCGGAACGCTCAAGCCGGCTGCGCGTCGACTTAGCGCCAATATGGTGCCTGACACGTCGTTCGTCTTGGCCGGCCTGCCGGAGCCCCCGTATTCGACGAACATCTATCGCGGTCCACAGTTGCTGCTGCAGGAAGACGGTCGGGTGCTGTTCAACGATCTCTATGGGTTTCGCCGGCTCCAAGCGGGCGGCACGTATGATACATCACTTGTTCAGACTGACGTGGCGCCGGCCGTGCCGTCCGTTGCGCGTGGTGTGCTGACGATGCTCATGCTCGACGATGGTCGGCTGGTTTTGGGGGATGACACCATGAGTGCGCGCGGTGTGCGGCGACGGGGAATGGTGCGGATGCTGGACGGGACCGCGCCGGTCATCACTATCCCGCCCGGGGATCGTGATGCGTCGTTCGGCGACTACATCACCTTCACCGCCAGCGTGAGCGGTCCCGGAACCATGACTTACCAGTGGTTCAAGAATGGCGGCGCAATTTCCGGTGCGACGAATCCCTCGCTGGTCTTTGCCAGTGTGGCGGCCGCCGATGCCGGGAGCTACGCCGTCGCCGTGAGCAACTCAGGATCATCAATTATTAGCAGTGCCGCGCTACTTAGGGTGGCACCACCCGTCGCGCCGGTGCTCACGCGCCAACCGCGTTCACAGTCGGTGGGCGAGGGGCAGAGCACCACGTTTTTCGTGACGGCGTCAGGGGCACCTGCGCCGAGTTTTCAGTGGCGGAAAAGCGGGATGCCGATCGCCGCTGCCACAAGTAGCTCACTCACGATCGGCAGTGCCGCATTGGACGATGCGGGCGACTATTCGGTCGTGGTAAACAACATCGCCGGCTCAGTCACTAGCGAGGCCGCTCGCCTCACCGTTTTTCCCGTGGGTATGAGTGCTACGCACGTGGCCTCTGCGATCGCGTGGGCGCCCGCTGGCCGCGTGACGATCACCAATACGTTTACCTACGCTGGTTCGGCGCCCGCGCTCAGTTGGGAGGTGTTGCTGCCCGGCGGTTGGTCATTGGTGTCCACCGCCGGCGATGGCAGTGCCGCAACCAAGCCGCAAGTCGGAGCCACTAGTCTCGCCGAGTGGCAGTGGTCGGCGCTGCCGGAGAGCCCTGTAACGTTCAGCTACACGCTGTCTGTGCCGGCGAATGCGCGGCGCGACTACGAATTGGCGGCGCTCGTCACTCTTCAGCCGACGGGCAGCGCGCTCCGGCTCCTCGCCCAACCTGATCCGCTGGTTCTAAGCACACACCATTCGGCCGACCTGGATTGCGATGGACGTCTCAGCCTTACCGAACTCACGCGCGTGATCGAACTTTACAATACTCGTAACGGCACTTTTCGCACCGGCGCTTACGCGGTGGCGACCGCGACGACGGAAGACGGCTTCGCCGCCGACCTCTCGCGTGCCGCCAACTCTTCTGCTACGCTCTCAGTGTGTCATAGCGCTGACGCCAATCGCGACGGGCTTCTAAACGTGGCTGAACTGACCCGCGTGATCGAACTCTACAACACCCGGTCCGGCACCACCCGCACCGGCGCTTATCGCGTCCTCTTCGGTTCGGAAGACGGCTTTGCCCCCGGCCCGTAGCCTCTGCCCGATACCTCGCGCGTGATCAAGTAGCCTCGGCCCTTCGTGCTGTAGCGGCGGTCTGCGACCGCCGTTGAAGTCGGCGCATGCCTCGGAGTCCTTGAAATCACCCGCGTGATCGAACTCTTCAACACTCGTTCCGGCGCCACCCGCGCCGGCGCCTACCACCTCGCCATTGCGACGGTTGCGAAGCCCTAGGTATAGTAGGGGAGGGGCTATGCGGGCTGCGGATACGTAGTGTCGGCCAAAAGTTCTCTTCGTTGTCTGCTTTTTGGAGCGTAATGGGTTGCGACGAGGAGGGGGCGCTTGGTATACCGCCCCATGCCCCGCCATTCGTGCTCTTTGGTCCTGCGCGTCTTCGTAGTTTTTGCAGTATTTGCCTTAGTCTGGCAGGGGGCACGTTTCCTTCGCCACGAGCCGGCCGCCCCGGCTGCCGTGGCGCGCGCTGCCCGCACCTTGTCACCGTCTCCGTCGCCTGCATCCGCGGCCACCTCCGCCGTGCCTGTGCCGGCTGAGCCACTAGCGCGGCGATCTGCCGTGAGTGCCGCCGCACCTCGTCCCAGTTCAGTGCGGCAACGCCTCGCCTATTCGCTGTCGAGCGATGGTGAGTTGCCGCCGGAGTTCGGCGCCTTTCGTGCCTGGACCGGCCGCTATCTCGTCGCCGCCGGTCCCGTCGCGCAACATGCGCTTGAGGCCGAGGGCCTCGCGCTTGCCGAACAGCGGCGGGTGGCTTTGCGCCAGTTGATCGCCCGCGATCCGCGGGCCGCACTCGCCGGGACCGTGCCCGCGGCGTTGCGCCCACAGCTGCCTGCCGCGGTCGTTGCCCAACTCGAAACCCGTTTTTCGGTGATCGGCGATTTGTCCGTCGTGGTCTTTGATTACGATTCGCCGGAGCGCATCCGCCGCCAACAACGGGGCCTCGCCGACGACTCCGTCCAATCGTTCGTCTCGTGGCATGGCGGTCCCGCCTATCGGGCCTACGTCTATGGCCGGCGCGAAGGTCAGACCACGAAGCTCGGCATGCCGCTGCACGGTATCCTGCTGGACGGCGCCGTCGCGCTGCACGAGTCCGCCGTGCGCGCCTTCGAACCGACTGAGACCGTCGACGCCGCTCAAACGCTGACCGACGTGCCCGCGGACTCCGCCGCCATTTCACCCGCCGAGGCCACCGTCGCCGAGATTGGCGGAAAACTCTATCGCTTCGCCTCGGCGGCCGCCCTGCTCGCCGCCGAAGAAAAACTCGCCGCCGCCGAGTCCGGCATTGGCCCGGATCGCGTCCCGGCGGTCGCGGCGCTGGTGCTGGGGCAGGCTACGCCAGCGGTCGCCTTGAGCGACACGTCCTGGACCGTGGGGCCAAAGAAGATCCTTTACCTGCGCGTCGATTTTTCCGATCGCCCGGGGGAGCCCGTTTCCCTGCTCACCAGCGATGTCTATACGGCGAGTTACGTGCAGAATTTCGCCGATACTAAGATCAGCCCTTTTTACGCGCAGAGTTCCTATGGCGCTACGACCATGACGAATACAGTCGGCGCTAAACTCTACCGGATGCCGCAGTCCTCGGTAACCTATGCGTTGGGTGGCCTCAATGATCAGTTGCAAGTCGATGCGCGGGCGGCGGCGGCGGCGGACTTTTCCCTGGCAAGTTTTGACCGGGTCATCGTGGTGTTTTCCTATCTCGGAGGAATTCCCGGTTCGCAAATCACCTATGGTGGAGCGGCGGATCTCGGGGGTGGTCGCCTATGGGTGAACGGCAGCTTGGATTTTCGCGTCGTAGCGCACGAACTGGGGCACAGCTTCGGCTTGAATCATGCGAATCTCTGGTTTGTCACCGACGGAAACCCCGTCAGTCCCTCGGGCATTAACCGGGAATACAACGACGGCTTCGATGTGATGGGCTTTGGCTCCTTCGATGACAGCGGTGATTTCAATGCCCGCTACAAAAGCTTGCTCGGCTGGTTGAGTGAAAGTCAGGTCCGGACTATCACGACGAGCGGCACCTACCGGATCAGCCGGTTGGATAACGCCACGGGCGCCGGCACGCTCGCGCTGAAAATTCGCCGCGACGCCACGCGCGATACTTGGGTCAGCATCCGGCGCAAATTTCCCCAATTCCCTGCCATGCATCACGGCGCGTATGTGATCTGGGGTTACGCTTCGAACCAATCGACTCAGCTTCTCGACCTCGCCACTCCCGGGACGGACGTCACCGATTCTGCTTTGGCGCTGGGGGCGACGTTCACCGACCCGGTCGGGAGTTTCTCTCTCCGGGCCTTGGCCGAGGGTGGCGCCGCCCCGAACGAATACCTCGATGTTGAGGTTACGTTTGGCGTTAATGGTGCTCCCGTGGTTGCGACGCCGCCCGGGAGTCAGGGCGTTTCCCTCGGCGGCGGCTTGGCGCTCTCGGCCGTCGCCACCGGCACGGCCCCGCTGCAATATCAGTGGCGCAAGAATGGTCTCGACCTCGCCGGCGCGACCAATGCGAGCTACACCGTCTCCAGTGCGACCGCCTCCACTGCGGGAGCCTACACGGTGAGGGTGGTTAATCCGCTGGGTGAAATCGAGTCCCCTCCCGCCTTCGTGGCGATCAACGCTGCTCCCGTGATTGCGCTGCAACCCGCGAATGTCGTCACCGCGGCCGGGCTGGCGACGAAGTTCAATGTCGAGGTCAGGGGCTTCCCGGCTCCGACTTCATATCAATGGCGCAAGGCCGGGACGCCCATCGCTGGCGCCACGGCGGACACCTTGGTGCTTTCCTCGGCTCAGGCGGGTGATTCCGGAAACTATGATGTCGTGGTGACCAACTCCGTCGGCACGACGACCTCCGCTTCGGCTGCGCTCGTGGTCAAGCCGGCCTCGACTCCTCCGGGTAACGATAATTTCGTGAATGCCTGGACCTTGCCTGGAGATGCGGGTGTCGCACAGGGCACGACGGCGGGAGCGACGGCGGAGGTGGGTGAACCCGTCCACTTTGGCTCACCGAGCGCAACTGCTTCGTCGGTCTGGTATCGCTGGACACCCTCGGTGACCGGTCGGGCCGAGCTTGCGGTGGTCGATCGCGGCATTGCAGCCGCCTTTGCCGTTTATACCGGGTCGTCCCTCGGTTCGCTCTCACCCGTGCTGACCCGGGCCGGAAGCTATGGCAATGCTGACCGAGACGCGATCTTTGTCGTGGCGGGCACGACTTACTATATCGCGACGGGGAATTTCTATGCCCAAACCAGCTCAGTCCTGACGCTCACCTATCGAATTCCGCCGTTGCCCGGGGTGATTCGTCAGCCGGACAACTTCACCGGCCAAGTCGGCGCGCAGTCGTTTTTTCAGGTCGATGCGGTCGGCGCACCCGCTCCGACTTACCTTTGGGAGCGAAGGGTCGCCGGCAGTGCGGTCTTTTCGAAGGTCGCCACTGCAGCGCCCTATTCGGGGGGCGATAGCGAGTTTCTCTCCATCAGCCCCACGACCGCGGCGATGAATGGCGATCAATTCCGCTGCCGGGTTATCTTCAGTGATGGCTCCACCGAAACCAGTCGCACGGTCACCTTGAGTCTCGATTCGCCCCCGGTCTTTGTCAGTGGCAACAGCGCCACGTTCTTCGAATTGGCCGGCGGTTCGTTTACGGTGCTGGCCAACGGCACTCCGACTCCGACCTTCAGCGTGGCGGCGGGCGCGCTCCCCTCTTGGGCGAGGCTGAACTCCACCACGGGCGTCCTCACCGGCACACCGCCCGATCCGGCGGGCTCACCCTTCACGTTTACGATCACTGCGGGCAATGGGATTATTCCCGCCGCCACCCAGGTCTTTACCTTGAATGTCCAGCTCCTACCCGGGGCTCCGATCATTACCGCTCAACCGGTGGCCCAGGCCGCGGTCGTCGGTTCGACGGCGACGTTTTCCGTGACGGCTACCGGCCTGCCGGCGGCGACTTATCTATGGCAGCGGCAGCGGTCAGGCGCGACCGGCTTCGAGTATTTAATCGACGACGGCACTTACTCCGGTGCCACTTCGGCTGCGCTTAAAATATCCCCGGTCACCGGCGCAATGGCGGGGGATAAATTCCGCTGCGACGTGACCTCGGGCATCGGCGCCAGTAAGACTGTGACCAGTTTGGCCGCGGGCTTGTCGATTTCCGTTCCCCCGCTGTTCACGAGCGGCAACACGACCTCGTTTACGACGCTTCAACCGGGCACGTTTTCCGTGAGTGCCACCGGCTCACCCGTGCCGACGTTTGCGGTCACGGCCGGCGCGCTGCCCGCGTGGGCCTCGCTCAACGCCACCACCGGCGCACTCACCGGCACGCCGCCGGACGCGACCGGTTCGCCTTTCACGTTTACGCTCACGGCCAGCAACGGCGCCGCGCCCAGTGCCACGCAGTCGTTCACGCTCACCGTGCTGCCGTTGGCAGTGAAACCGCTCATCGCCGTCCAGCCCGTCAACCTCGTCGCCACCGCTGGCCAGCCGGCGAGCCTGAGTGTTACCGCATTGTCATCCGGATCGATCACCTATCAGTGGCGCCGCAACGGCCTCGCCCTCACCGGCGCGACGGGCGCTACTTACACGCTCGCCAGCGCCTCCCGCACCGACGCCGATTTCTACGATGTCGTCGCGACCGCCGGTGCTGAATCGACCGCGTCGCAAACCGTCCGGCTTTCGGTCGCGCCCACCGCTTATCCTGGCTTGGTCGCGGCCGATCCGGCGTGGAGCCTTCAGCCGGAAGTGGCCGTCCCTGGGGCCCCGGTTGCTTTCGCCGTGGCTCCACTGGGCGATGGGCGATCCTACCTCGCCGGTCCCTTTACCAGTGTCGATGGTTCGCGCCGCACGGGCCTCGTGCGCCTGAAGGCCGATGGCACGGTCGATCCCACGTTTGCTCCGCCGGAAATCGATTCGCTCGTTCGTGCGCTCGCGGTGCAGAGCGACGGGAAACTTGTCATCGGCGGCGATTTCACCCGCCTCGGTGCCTACGCGCGGCGCGCGCTCGCCCGCCTCAATGCCGACGGCAGTGTCGACCCCACGTTTAACACCGGCGCCGGGAGCGATGTCATTGTGCGGACGCTCACCGTGCAGACCGACGGGAAAATTCTTTTGGGCGGCTTCTTCACGGGCTTCGCCGGCACGACCCGCGACAGCCTCGTGCGCCTCAATTCCGATGGCTCGGTCGACGCCGGCTTTCTCACGCGCGGTGTTGCCGGCGCTGTGGTTGCACTCGCACTGCAGGCGGATGGCAAAATCGTGCTCGGTGGTTCGTTCGGTTTGGTCTACGACGCCAGCGGCAATGTCACCGGCCGCAATCGCCTCGCACGCCTCAACGCAGATGGCACGCTCGACCCGGCGTTCACCCCCTCGGCCGATGGCAATGTCCAAGCCCTCGCCGTGCAGGCGTCCGACGGCAAAATCGTCGTCGCGGGGCGCTTCACCAACCTCAACGGCGCCGCGGCCGGCTACATCGGCCGGCTCAACGCCAACGGCACGAACGACGCGGCGTTTACGACCGCCACCGGGAGTGGCTTCGACTTCGTCGTCGATGCCGTCGTGCTCCAGTCCGACGGAAAAATCGTCGTGGGTGGCGAGTTCAGCACGTTCGCCGGCGCGGCCGGCCAGGGTCTGGTGAGGCTGACCAGCACCGGCGCTCGCGACACAGGCTACCTCACCCGAGGCGTGAATGACGCGGTCTTGGCCGTCGGACTGTTGCCTAACGGACAAATTATCGCGGCCGGTTATTTCGGGGCCTACCTCAACTCCACCGGCGCCAGCACCAACCGGACCAGGTTCGCCCGCCTGAATGCCGACGGCACGCTCGACAGCGGTATCAACCTCGCCCTCCGCAGCGAGGGCAGCGTGGCCGCCGTCGCGCCGTTACCCGGAGGTGCGACGCTCGTCGCCGGCCAGTTTTCCCATCTGCGCGGCGTCGCTGTGCCCGCTCACGTCGCGCGCATTTTGGCCAACGGCAGCGTCGATGTGACCTTCAACAGCGGTGGCCTCGGTGCCAACGACCGGATCTTCGCCGCGCTCCGCCAGCCCGATGGCAAGCTCGTCATCGCCGGCGATTTTTCGACCTACAACGGAACCACGCGCAGTCGTCTCGCCCGGCTCAATGCCGACGGCACGCTTGATGCATCGTTCACGGTCGGCGCCGGCCTCGATGATCGCGCCACTACGCTTGCGCTCCTGCCTGGCGGCAAGATTCTCCTGGGCGGCTCGTTCACCACGGTCCGTGGCGTCGCGCGCAATCGCGTGGCAGTGCTGAACTCCGATGGCACACTCGATTCCAGTTTCGACCCCGGCACTGGGCCCAACGATGTCGTTTACTCCGCTGCCGTCCAAGCCGACGGACGCATGGTCCTCTGCGGCGAATTCACTACTTACGCCGGTGTCGCCGCCAACCGCCTCGTCCGGCTCAACGCCAACGGCACCCTCGACTCCACGTTTACGACGACATCCGCCGCCAATGCCCGCATCTATGCACTCGCCGTGCAGGCCGACGGCAGGCTCGTGGTCGGCGGCGATTTCACCGGCTACGACGGCGCTGGCCGCGGTGGCGTCGCGCGGATCAACGCCAATGGCTCCCTCGATTCGACCTTCGCCCCGCCGGCGATTGGCGGCGTCCGCAGTCTGCTCGTGCAGGAAGACAGACGGGTGCTGGTGCACGGCTCCTTCGCATCGGTCGGTGGTGCGCCGGCGACCGCCTACCTCGCGCGTTTGAATACCGATGGCTCGCGCGACACCGCCTTTGCCGCCGCCGGCCTGACCGCGGCCAATGGCTTTCCCTCGATTTTGTCGCTGCGCGACAGCGGGCAACTCCTCGTCTCGCTCGACGGCGCGTTCGCCCTGACTTCGACGCTGCCCGCTGCGCTCCCGGCGATCTCTGTGCAACCGCTCGCTCAGAGCGCCACCGCCGGCACCA
Source organism: Opitutia bacterium (assembly GCA_947453695.1). GTDB lineage: Bacteria > Verrucomicrobiota > Verrucomicrobiia > Opitutales > Opitutaceae > GAS368. The sequence continues at coordinate 14,645 of CANGHW010000039.1, read as the reverse complement.
ATGTCACGCTCTCGGTCACGGCCACGAGCACGTTGCCGTTGACCTACCAATGGAAGTTCAACGGCGCCGATCTTTCGGGGCAGACCGCTGCCGCGCTTTCGCTCACCAATGTCCAGCTTGCGAACGCCGGAAACTACACGGTCATCGTGGCGAACGAACTCGGCGCGACCACGAGCGCTGTCGCGACCCTCGCGGTCGGTATCGCACCGGCCATCACCGCGCAGCCGTTCGCCCAGACCGTCAACGCCGGTGCCACTGCGACGTTCACCGTCGCCGCGTTCGGCACCCCGGCCCCCACTTATCAGTGGCAGCGTCAGGCCGCGGGCACGACGGGATTCGTGAATCTCGCCAACGGCGGCAGCTACGCCGGCGTAACCACCGCGGCCCTCGCGGTCAATGCGACCGCGGTCGTCATGCGCGGCGACCTGTTTCAATGCGTCGTTTCCAACGGCGTTGGTTCACCCGCGACCAGCGTCGCCGTCGCGCTCACGGTAAACGCCCCTCCTGTGTTCACGAGCGTGGCCGGCACCACTTTCAATACGACCGTGCTCGGCTCCTTCACCGTTGCGGCGAGCGGAGCTCCGGCTCCTGTGTTCTCCGTCACGGCCGGTGCCTTGCCCCCCTGGGCCACGCTCCAAGCTACCACGGGTGTCCTCAGTGGCACGCCGCCCAACACCGTCGGTTCGCCGTTCTCCTTTACGCTTACGGCGAGCAATGGCGTCGCCCCGGCAGCCACGCAGAGCTTCACCCTCACGGTGGTGCCGCTCCCCGTCGCGCCTGTCATCACCTCGGCCCCGGTCGGCCAGTCCTTGCCGGTCGGCGGCACCATCACTCTCACGGTCGTCGCGACCGGCACGCCTCCGCCCAGCTATCAATGGCGTCGCAACGGCACGCTGATCCCCGCTGAGACCAATGCCACGTTCACCAAACCCAACGCCCAACTCGCCGACGCCGGCAGCTACACGGTCGTGCTCGCGAATACCGTGGGCACGATCGCGAGCGCCGCTGTGACGGTTTCGGTCGTCCCCGCCGGGATCAGTGCGCAACACGTCGTCGCGCGCTCCGGCTATACCGTTGGCGGCACGGTTACAGTGGTCAATCGGCTCACCTACGTCGGTAGCACGACCGGGTTCAACTGGCAGGTGCTCCTGCCCGCCGGCTGGACCTTCGCCTCGTCCTCCAATGACACCGGGGCGACCAAACCGACGGTCGGTGCGGGCAGTCTGGCGGAGTGGAACTGGGCGACCGTCCCCGCGAGCCCGTTTACGTTCACTTACACCCTCAACGTGCCCGCAGGCACCACTGGCGCGGTCGCCTTGGTGGCGTCGGCGAACTTGGTTCAGAGCGGCACCTCCATACCGCTCCTCGCTCAACCCGACCCGCTCCTGCTCGGCAATGCCGCCGACAAACACAGCGCCGACACGGATGGCGACAACGTGATCAGCCTCTTCGAGCTGACGCGCGTGATCGAACTCTATAATGCCCGCATCGGCACCACGCGCACCGGCCGTTACCTCGTGGCGACGACGTTCACGGAAGACGGCTTCGCCGTCGATACGACCAATTCGACCGCTGCGCTCACTCGCTATCATAGCGCCGACTACAACCGAGACGGCCGCCTTTCGCTCAACGAACTCACCCGCGTGATCGAACTCTACAACACCCGGTCCGGCACCACCCGGACCGGCGCCTACCATGCGCAAGCGGGCACCGAAGACGGCTTCGCCCCCGGGCCGTAGGCGCCCGTGATGCCACGTTTGGGGCTTTTCTTCCGCCCCACCGCGCTCATCGTTACGTCGCCCTGTTCGGCTGCGTTTCACGCCCCGCTGTTTTGCCCCGTCGCCCCTCCATGAACACTCCGTCCCGCTGCACCGTCGCGCGCTCATTCTTCGTTGCGCTGTTCCTCTTTCTCTTCGTCGCCGGTCACGCGATCGCGCAAGGCCCCACGATCACGGCGCAGCCGGTGGGTAGCACGCTGCTGGTCGGTTCGTCCGTTACCTTCAGTGTGACCGCGACCGGCACGCCTGCGCCCTCGTATCAGTGGCGTCGCAACACGGTCGCGATCTCTGGCGCGACGAATGCGTTGCTACCTTTCGCGGTCGTCTCTGCCGCCGATGCGGGACTTTATGATGTCGTCGTCTCCAACTCCGGCGGCTCCGTCACCTCCACTCCGGTCACACTCGCCGTCGGTGCGGTCTTGACGAATCCCCTCGGCACGCAGGGCACCAGTTTGTGGAGCGTCTCAGCCAACCAGTATGTCGCCACCCGCTTCACTGTCACTGCCGCCACCAAGCTCGCTGCACTGATCGGTGATTTTTCGAACGGCTCCGGCACACTCTTTGCCGCTATTGTGCCGCTTGCTTCACTGACGGCTATTCCGGTTGGCGCGACGACCGTCGACACCCCGTTCAATGCTGGCGAGGTCCTCGCGAGCACCGTGTTTACCTTGCCGTCCTCCTTTTCTGGGCGCGTGACTGTGCCGCTCTCCGTCGATCTCGCGCCCGGCGTTTATGGTGTTGTATTTGGCAGTGGTTATCTCGGTGCGACGGGCAGCGGTTCGATGGTCGCCTATGGTTCTACCGCCGGTTCCAACGGTTTCTATCGCAACGGCCCCTCCGGCGGCCCCTACGTCTGGCACGACACCAGTTCCTCGCGCTGGTCCATCGGCATGGCCACCGTCACCGGCGCGGCCCCCGCTCCCTCCGTGTTGGTGCCACCCGCCGCACGCGCGCTCGCCGCCGGCGGTAAGGCCGCGCTCTCCGTCGTCCCGGCCGGCGCCACGCCCTTCACCTTCCAGTGGCTGAAAGACGGCGCCCCAATAGCAGGTGCCACCCAGTCCTCGCTGTTACTCTCGTCGTTCAGCGCCGCCACGGCCGGACTCTATTCCGTCACAATCACCAACTCCGTCGGGTCCGTCATTAGCCCCGAGGCCGCCGTTACGCTCGGCAACATACCGTCCCCCGCCGTCACGCTCGTGACGCCTTCCGGCGGCCCCAACATCCTCGTCAACACCGCCCAATCCTTCTCCGCCGTCGCGATCCCCGAGAATGGCCGCACGATCACCTTCGTCACTTATTACGCGAACGGCTCGATCATCGGCTCGCCCATCAACACCGCTCCCTACTTGGTCAACTGGACGCCCTCGGCCGCTGGCTCCTACACCATCACCGCGGTGGTCTCTGATAACGCCGGTGTGTTTACGACCTCGCTGCCTTACACCGTTCAGGTCTCGAACTCCGCTCCGCCGAGCGTCGCGCTCACCGCACCGTCTCCGGCCTTCTTCCTGGCCGTCGGAAGCCCTATCACGATCGCTGCAAACGCCTCCGCCGTCGGCGGCGCGACGATTTCTTCGGTCCAGTTTTTTGCCAACAATCAGTTCGTCGCCTCCGCGACCAACTCGCCGTTTGTCGTCGCCTGGACCCCCTCCGTCCTCGGTAACGCAACGCTCACCGCGCTCGCCACCGACAGCCTGGGCGCCAGTGCTATTTCCGGCCCCGTCACCGTTACGGCCGTCGCTCCCGTCGCGTTCATCAGCACAAATAACGCGGCGTTCTCCGTCGGCACCGCGAACTCTCATACCTTCTCCGTATCGGCCGGCAGCACGCCCACGTTTACGGTCGTCGCTGGCACCTTGCCGGCCTGGGCCACGCTCAACGCCACCACCGGTGTCCTTTCGGGCGTGCCGCCCAATGCCACCGGTTCCCCGTTCCTCTTCACCGTGCAGGTCGTGACCTCTTCCGGCTTGCTCGCGACCCAGGCTTTCACGCTCACCGTCAACGGCCCGAGCCTGCCGCCCGTCGTCACCGTATTCCCTTCGTCCCGCCAAGTCGTCAACCTCGGCGCCAACCTCACGCTCGCCGCGACCGTCACCGGCGCGACGAGCTTGCTGTGGAAGCGCAATGGCCTGCCCGTCTCCGGCGCCACCGCTGCGACCTACAGCACTACCAACGCCACCCCCGCGCGCGACAACGGCTGGTATCAACTCGTCGCCACCAACGCCGCCGGCACCACCACCAGCCCCGTTATTTTCGTCAACGTCGCGGTTAGTCCCGCGCAAGTCGCCGGCTTCGGCAACAATGGCAACGGCCAGTCCTTGCCGCCCGCCGGCCTCACCAGCGTCACCTCGCTCGCCGCCGCGTCCTACCACAGTCTCGCACTCAGGTCCGATGGGACCGTGGTGGGGTGGGGGAGTAATTTCTTTGGCGAGACGAGTATCCCGCCCGGCTTGGGCGGCGTGGTCGCCCTCGCGTCCGGTGGCTCCTACTACAGCGTCGCGCTGAAGTCCGATGGCACCGTCGTGGGGTGGGGCAATAACGCTGACGCCCAAGCCGCTGCACCGGCTGGTCTCGGCGGTGTGGTCGCTCTCGCGGTCGGCTACGTGCACACCCTCGCCGTCAAAGCCGATGGCACCGTCGTCGCCTGGGGCGGAAACTTTACCGGCGCCGCCAGCGTCCCTGCCGGCCTTACCAATGTCGTCGCCGTCGCAGGCGGCAATGGTCATAGCCTCGCTTTGAAATCCGACGGCACGGTCGTCGGGTGGGGGAGTAACGGCAGCGGCCAGATCACGATTCCCTCCGGTCTCTCTGGTGTCATTGCGATCGCCGCTGGCTCCAATCACAGCCTCGCGCTGAAGTCCGACGGCACCGTCGTTGCTTGGGGCAACAATAGTAGCGGCCAGACGACCCTTCCCTCGGGCTTGTCCGGCGTGGTCGCGATTTCCGCGGGCGATTTCCACAGCCTCGCCCTGAAATCCGACGGCACGCCCGTCGCTTGGGGTTATAATTTCTACGGTCAGTCCACGTTCTCCCCCGGCCTCGCCAACGTTACTGGTCTCGCGGCCGGTTCGATGCACACGCTCGTCATGCGCAGTGCGGCAGCGGATACCGTCGTGCCTGCGATTGCGACCCATCCGCTTAGCCAGACGGCCTACCTCACCGGCACCGTCACTTTCAGTATCACGCTCGCGGCCAACCCCGCCGCCGCGTCCCTCCAATGGCGAAAAAACGGCGTGCCGATTTTCGGCGCCCAGGGCTCGAGCTACACGCTTTTCTCTCTCGGGGCCGCGGACGCAGCCAACTACGATGTCGTCGTCACCAACGGTGTGGCCTCCGTCACCTCCAACCCTGCCACCCTCACTGTCGTGACGCCGCCCGCGCCCGTTATCACCACCCAGCCGGCCAACGGTGTGCTCAACGCTGGCAACGTCGGCTCCTTCCGCGTCTCGGTAACCAGCCCTGTGTTCGTCACCTATCAGTGGCGCAAGAATAACACCCCGCTCAGCGGAAAGAACGACTCGGTCCTCGTCCTCGGCGCGGTGCAGCTCTCCGACGCCGGCAGCTACGATGTCATCGCCACCAACGCCGGCGGCTCCGTCACCTCCACGGCCGCCTCCCTGGTCGTTTACCCCGCCACCGCGCCCGCTTTCTCGACGCAACCGGTGGGTGGCATTCTCGAAGTCGGGAACCACGCGTCGTTCTCCGCCGCGGTCACCGGAGCGGTGCCGATTTCGTTTCAGTGGCGCAAAAACGGCACGCCGATCGTCGGTGCGAACACACTCTCCCTTTCGCTGCCCAACGCCCAACTCGCCGACGCGGGCGTTTACGACCTTGTCGCCACCAACGGTCTCGGCGCCACCACGAGCGCCCCCGCCACACTGCTCTTCACGTCGCAGCTCACTCCGCCGACCATTACACAGCCGCCCATATCTCAGACCGCGCTCGTGGGCGTCACGGCCAGCTTCTCCGTCGTCGCTGGTGGCGTTCCTGCGCCGACCTTTCAGTGGCGCCGTAATGGCCTCCCTCTCGCCGGCGCGACTGCCGCCACCCTCACGCTCGGTCTCGTGCAAGAGACCGACGCCGCCGCCTACGATGTCGTCGTCACCAATTTGCAGGGTAGCGTCATCAGCGCCCCCGCCACCCTCACGGTGCGCGGCCGCCCGGTCATCTGGACCGCTCGGCTCGCGCTCGGCTCCGGCGATGCCGTCGGCACCTTCACCCTCGAAGGCACCGCGGCGAAACGCCTTCTTGTTCGCGCCGTCGGCCCTGCGCTCACCACCTTCAGCGTCAGCGATCCACTTACCGATCCGAAACTCGAAATCTTCGATACCGCCGGCCAACTCGTCGCCAGTAACGACGACTGGAACACTCACGCCGATCAACCCGGCTTGATTGCTGCGACCGCTGCCGCCGGCGCTTTCGCCCTGCCCACCGGGAGTAAAGACGCTGTCGTCCTCCGCACCTACGCCCCTGCCACTTACCACGTCCGCGTGACGTCCGCCACCGGCGGCGGTCGCATCGTTCTCGTCGAACTCTACGACGCCGAGCCCGCTTCCGCCTCGCGCGTGCCCTACACCGCCGTGCGCGGCACCGCCTCCTCTGCCGGCGGCGAGATCGTGATCGGCGGCCTCGGGGCCAACGGCACCAGCGAGCGCACCTATCTCTTGCGCGCGGCCGGCCCTGCGCTTGGCACCTCAGGCACGCTCGCCAACCCCACCTTCACCGTTCTCCGCGACAGTGTGGTCCGCGCGGGCAACGACGACTGGCAGTCCGGCGCAGATACGACCGGAGTCGCCGCCGCGGCCGCCCGGGTTGGCGCGTTTTCCTTCGCCGACGGCAGCCGAGATTCCGCGCTGCTCGTCACGGCCAACGTGCGCTCCGGACTCTATGTCGGCCAGATCGCCGGCACCCCCGGCAACTCCGGACTCGTCTTGGCCGAGGCGATCGAAGCCGACGCCGCGCGCCCCGCCACCTTTGCTCCCGCCCTCGTTTCGCCGCCCTCCTCCCGCACCGTTCCCGCCGGGGTCAACGGCACTCGCGAAGCCCGCGCCGCCGGCACCGAGCCCATCACCTACCAATGGCGACGCGACGCGGTGAACCTCTCCGGCGCCACCCTGCGCTCACTCTCCCTGCCCAATGTCGTCCCCGCCCAAGCCGGCACCTACACCGTGGTCGCCACCAACGCCTATGGCACCGCCACCAGCCTGCCCGCGCTGCTCACGGTCGACGCCACCGCTCCGGTCGCCACTGCCACCCACATCGTCGCCCCGCCCGGCGGCTACCTCGCGGGCGGCACCGTCACCGTCAACAGCACGCTCGCCTATCCCGGCAGCGTCTCCGCCCTCGGCTGGACGGTGACCTTGCCCCCCGGATGGGTTTACCTTGCGGGCAGCGGCGCCGAAGGCGACGTGAAACCCGCCGCTGGAGCCACCGGCACACTCGAGTGGTCTTGGTCGGCCCCGCCGGCGAGTCCCGTGAGCTTTAGCTACACCCTCGGCGTCCCCGCCGGAGAAACCTCCGTTCGCAGCCTCGGGGCCGTCGCACTCGTGCGCACACCGTCCGCCGTGCAAACCGTCACCGCCACGCCGACACCACTGCTCCTTACCCTGGTCGCTCCCTTTCATAGCGCCGATACGAGCCAGAATTTCAGCATCAGTCTCTTCGAACTCACCCGCGTGATCGAACTCTACAACACTCGCAACGGCACCACGCGGACGGGTTGTTACGCCGTCAGCACCAGCGCGACCAGTGAAGACGGATTCGCCACCGACATTGCCCGCTTGGGCACCGCGGTGGTCACCCTCGCGCGCTACCACTCGGCCGACACCACGCGCGACGGCAAACTCAGCCTCACCGAACTCACCCGCGTCATCGAACTCTACAACACTCGCAGTGGCACCACCCGCACCGGCGCCTACCATGCGCAAGCGGGCACCGAAGACGGCTTCGCCCCGGGGCCATAGGGGCATCCGTGTCTCCGTCCGCTCTGGTCGGGCGCGGTTGATCCGCCAACCGTCCGCCAGCTTGTTTCTCTTCCGGGCCGCTGGCCCGGAGCGCGTCGAAGTCTCCGAAATTCCCGGATCCTCGAGCGGATCAGAACTTGAAGGTGCTCGTGAACTGCCAGGTGCGCGGCTCCTTCAGCGTGTAGACCGCGGTGGCCGGGGTGTGGCGACCGTCGCGGGTGTCGACGTCGATCAGAGGATAGACTGTATACTGGTCGAACACGTTGCGGACGTTGAGCTGGAGGCGCCAGTCGATGCGGTTCTTGAAGATCTTCCGCTTGTAGGTGATCCACGCGCCGAACACCGCGTAGCGCGGCGAGGTGTAGGCGCGGGTGGGATCGAGGACGAAGGCGTTGTCGACGGCGAAGCCGTTGATGGCGGGGCCGCGGGCATTCATGCTGCCGCCGACTGAGAGCCCGCCGAGGGGCAAGCCACCGAGCCGGGCCTCGCGGGGTAGGTCGTAGCTCTGGATGAGGTTGAGCGTCCACTTCGAGGCGAAGTTTGCCGAAGGGCTGTTCTTGATGGCGGCGAAGTTGACGAGGGTGTTCTCGATGTCGGCGACGCGACTGGCGACGGTGAGGCCGTTGGCGGCGAGCGACTGCCATTCCGGGTGGGATTTGATGATCGGCAAATACTGCGCGAAGTATTTGGCCACGATCGCGCCGCGGGTGGAGGTGGTGTTGTCGCCGCGGAGACTGCCGTTGAGCGAGACGCGCCAGCGCGGGGTGGCGTTAGCGGTGACGGCGAGCTCCCAGCCCTTCGAGCTCGTGGACACGACGTCCGCCCACGTCGTGCTGAGCGACGAATACGGGTAGGTGCGGTAGCGCACGTCGCCGGTGAAGGTGGCGACGGCCTCCCAGACATTGTCGATCTGTTTGAAGTTGCCGGCCGGGTTGCTGGAGATGCTGTCGGACGCGTTGACGGAACTGTTGGTGTAGTAGGTGACGTCGACGAAGAGGCGGCGGTCGAAGAAGGCGAACTTGAGGCCGTAGTCTTTGCCCTCGCCCTCGGGGTTGGGCAGCAGGTCGCCGTAGATGTCTTTGCCCGCGGCGTTCACCTGAAAATTGTTCGAGGTGTTATAGCTGAGGCTCAGCCACGAGGACACATGGAGCACCACGCCGTGCGAGGCGGTGTGGCCGCCGCGGCTGAGTCGGCTGGAGGGCTTGAAGGTCCGGAGGTCGATGCCTGTGGGACGGGGGGCGAGGGCGTTGGCGTCGCGTTGCGAGGCGAAGTCGGCCGGAGCCGCTGTCCAGCCGGTCTGGATATCGTGGCGGATGCCGTTGGTCACGACGAGGCGGTGGTCCCAGAAGAAGCTTTGGACGGCGAGGGCGCGCGTAGTGACGATCGACTCGCTGACCGACGGGCCCTGCTGCGCGACGAAGCCCGGAGTGACACCACTGGGATCGCGGGTGGGGAGCGAGGTGTTGGCGTAGAGGACCGGGTAGTTGAGGAAAGCTTGGCCGGCGTTGGTGCCGACCTTTCCTTGGGCGGGGTCGAAGTAGTAGCGGTATTGGAGGAGGTTGGCACCGTTGGTGAGCGCGGCGGCGGCGCCGGTAGTGGCGAGGGGCGTGACGTTGTAGAGGTTGTTGTTGCTCGACCAGCCTTGGGAGTCGCTGTGCTCCATGAAGACGGCGGCCTGGTGACGGCCGAGGTAGCGCAGCCACTTCGAGGCGCGGCGGGTGAAGTCGAGGTTGTAGGACGCCATCAACCGGAAGTTCTCCGCGGTGTTGGGCGCGTCGATGCGGGTGGACTGCGCCTGGCTGTAGAGCATTCCGACGTTGGGGTTCAACTGGCCGTTGGGCAGGCGGACGTTGGGGTCGGCGAAGATCTGGGTGGACTGGCCGACGAAGCCGTTGAGCGCGACGAGATCGCTTTCGACGCGGTTGACGGCGGCTTCGATGAAGAAATCGCGGGTGATCTCCTGCTCCCAGAAGACGGAGCGGGTGCGGTAGTCGGTGAGGCGGAAGGCGGTGTTGCCGAAATTGGTAGCGAAGACCGGGTAGATCGAATCGTCGACGAGCGAGCGGAAATTGGCGCCGTTGACGGGGTAGCCGGTGGCGAAACTGGGGAGCGCGCTCTGGCCTTGGTTGTTGAGATTCTGCGGAGGGATCGGAGTGCCGGCGGGCGAGAGGGCGGTGGAGACGAGTCCGGTGAAGGCGAAGTTCTGTGTGCCGGCGGGTTTGCCGGTCGCGGTGTTGGTGAAGGTGGGGATGAGCGGCCGGCCGGCGGCGATCCACGGGGTGACGCCGTCGTAGTCGGGCCACGGGCGCACGGCGGGGGCGTTGATCAGCCCCTGCTCGTAGTTGACGCGGATCGTGGTCTGCTTGAACGGCGTGAAGTTCAGCGTGGCGAAGTGGCGGCGCTGGAAGTTTTGAGTGGGGATGCGGAAGGAGTGCAGCGTCTCGTAGAGTCCGGTGTAGCGGAGGGAGAGCAGGTTTTTCTTCAGGACCTGATTGTGGTCGAGCGTGCCGCGGAAGGAGCCGCGGTTGTCCATCTGGTATTCGACGGTGGAAGCGGTGGTGTTTTTCGCGCGCTTCGTGGAGGAGACGAAGGCACCGGCGGCGTTGCCGAGGCCGAAGAGGATGGCGTTGGGACCGCGGGAGAAAGTGAGCGCCTCGGAATTGAAGCGGTCGTTGGGGATGTTGTTGGCGAAGAAATCCTGCGAGACGACGGTGGAGGCGCCGCCGCGGCTGACGAACTTGGTAGGGATGTTGATGAAGTCGTTGCCGTTGCCCGTGATGTCGGACGTCGACATGATGAACGGGTCGGTGTTGGGCGCGAAGGCCATGAGGTCGTAGATGCTGTTGGCGCCGAGGTCGTTCATCATCTGCTCGGTGAACACGGTGAGCGCCGAGCCGATGTCGCGCAGGTCGGTCTTCATGCGAGTGCCGTTGAGCGTCTGAGAGGCCGCGTAGCCGCGGTCGAGGCTGGCATCGACCTGGAAGGGAGTGAGGAGCACGGCGTCGTCCTTCGAGGCGGGCGCGGACGACGGGCTCGGTGTCTGAGCGATCAGGAGGCCGGCCGGCCCGATCAAGGCGGCCGCCAGCAACGGAAGAAAGCGTGGAGAGGGGGATTTCATGGGGGCAGGAGTGGGGCGAAACGCTGGGGGCGGCGTTGACGAGGAACGGGGTGAGCCTCCCCGAGGAGAGAAGGGTAGCGGGGGTGGGCAGGGGCGCGCGAACGGTCGCGCGAGCTAGTCAAGGATGGGCGCGTTCTTGGGGTCGGCGGCCTTGGCCTTGGCTTTGCCCTTGGCCTTGCCGTTGGGGGCGGCGGCCTTGGCGGAGGGATCGTAGTCGGGATTGCGCGGAGGGACGACGGCCGCGGTGTCGCGGAGGAAGCCGCTGATGAGCGCGTTGAGCTCGGCGACTTTGGCGGGATTTTGCGCGGAGAGATTTTTGGTCTCAGAGAGGTCGTCGCGGAGATTGTAAAGTTCGAGCACGTCGCTCTGGTCGTCGGCGAGGCAGTAGAAGCGGATGAGTTTCCAGTCTCCGACGCGCACCCACGTGGAGGCGAGGCCGCCGGAGGCCGGTGTGGTGTGAGGGAAGTGCACGAACGTGGGGCCGCGGTCGTGGGTGGCACCGCGAAGCGCGGGGGCGAAGCTCCGGCCGTCGAACGTGTGCGTGGCTGGCACCTTGAGTTTCAGGAGCTCGGCAAACGTGGGGAAGAAATCGATGCTCTGGATAATCGTGTCGGTGGCGGCGGCGGCCTTGGTGATCCCGGGCCAAACAATGATGCAGGGCTCGCGCGTGCCGCCTTCGTAGGTGGTGGCCTTACCGCCGCGGAGCGGGGCGTTGCTGGTGATGGGTATGTCGGTGATGCCGAGGGCCGCGGAGGCCTCGGCGGTGCCGGCGGTCCAGTGGACGCCGCCGTTGTCGGAGAAGAATACGATGATCGTCTGCTCGGTGAGCTTGAGCGCATCGAGGGTGTCGAGGAGGCGGCCGACGTTGTCGTCGAGACTCTGGACCATCGCGCCGTAGACGGGGTTGCGCTGGGGAGAACCGGGCGGGAGTTTCGCGGCCTTGGCGCGGTATTTTTCGATCAAGGCGGGTTTGGCATCGTAGGGGGCGTGGACCGAGAAGGCCCAGTAGTTGAGATAGAACGGCGTGTCGCGGTGTGCGGTGATGAACTTGATGGCTTCGTCGGCCAGGCGGTCCTCGATGTGTTCGCCGGGCTGGCTCGCGACCTTGAGCGCGGGTGGAAATTTCCACGGGGCGACGTAGCTGCCGGCGGGACCGGGGCCGGGCCAGTGGGGGAAGTCGACGTCGAAGCCCTGCTGCAGTGGTGAATACGGCTCGGGGCCGAGGTGCCACTTGCCGAAGTGGGCGGTGGCGTAGCCCTCGGCTTTGAATGCCTCGGCGAGCGTGTAATAACTGGTGTCGAGGCGAGTGACGCTTTGCGCGACGAGGACCTTGGCCGTGGGGCCGGCTTTGGCGACGTGGCTTTTTTCGAGAACGACCTGGGGGAGATGGGCATTGGGCGCAGTCAGGCCGATCCGCGCCGGGTAGAGCCCGGTGAGAATGCTGGCACGCGTGGGCGAGCAGAGGGGATTGGCGGCGTAGGCTTGGGTGAAACGGAGGCCGCGCTGGGCGAGACGCTGAATGCGGGGCGTCTCGTAGAACGCGTTAGGCGCGTTGAAGGTCGTGTCGCTCCAACCGAGGTCGTCGGCGAGGATGAAGATGACGTTGGGTGAACGAGGCGCCACCGCGGCGAACGCGGCGGCGGCGACGATGAGGAGCGGGACGGCGAGGTAGCGGAAGCGGAGTCGGGGCATGGGGATTTTAGGGCGCGGCGGCGGGAGCGTCGAAGGACCAGGTGCGGGGAGAGGCGGCGGATGCGTCGCGGAGGGTGATCGTGGCGATCTCGACCGCTGCGCCTGGCGGTTGGAGTCGGACGTGGATGACGGTGCCGGTGGCCGGCACGTCGAACTCAACCGTCTGCCACTCCGGTGAGGCGGCCACGGAAGTGCGGGCGACGTGGGCGGCGACAAAGTCGGGCTCCGCCTGCGTGCGCCAGGCGAGGGTGAGCGGCCCGCCGGTGGTGGTGCGGAGGCGCACGGTGGCGCGGAGCGGGCCGGTGAGCTTGAGCCCGTTGTAAGTGATAAAACTGCGGGCCGCATTGCCGCCGGCGGCGGTGAGGTGGAGGGCGCCGGCTTGCACGCTCAGCGTGCCGCCGCGGGCGAGCCAACCTTGGGCATTTGACGGCGCGGCCTCGGCAGAAGCGCGGGCACGCTTGGTGGGAGCGGGACCGGTCTTCAGGACGTGAGCGTTGAAGAAGAGATCGTCTTGGGCGTTCGCGACGCGGGGCACCGGTGGTCCAGGCAAGGTGCCGTCCCACGCGCGCAAGCGGCGCTCAAGATCGGCGGCGACGTCGGGGGCGGCGGCGAGGCGGTTGGCCGATTCGCCCTCGGGACTGGCAAGGTCGAAGAGGAATTTCTGCTCGGGACCGAGGAGAATGAGTTTCCAGCGATCCGTGTGGATGGCGGCTTGCGAGCGCCAGCGCCAGAACAGCGCCTCGTGGGGGGCGCCGGTTTTTTCGCCGCGGAGGAAGGGCATGAGGTTCACGCCGTCGAGCACCGGATCGGCCGGCAGGCCGGCGAGGGCATTGGCCGTGGCCGCTACATCGAGGGCACTGATGGGTGGCTCGTAGGTGAGCCCGGCGGGGAGCGTGCCGGGCCACTCGGCGAGGAACGGCGTGCGGAGGCCGCCGTCAGTGAGCATACCTTTTTCGCCGGTGAGCGGAGTGTTGAGGGAGCCGTTCCAGGCGCCGTCCTTGAGTGGAGCGCCGTTGTCGCCGATAAAGAAGACGAGGGTGTTTTTCTCGAGGGAGAGTTCGCGGAGGCGAGCGCGGATCTGGCCGATGCCTTCGTCCATTGCGGCGATCATCGCGAGGGCTTGGCGACGTTCGAGCGGGAGGTGGGCGGGAGTTTTCGAGAACCAAGGCTCGGGCGACTGGAGCGGGACGTGCGGCGTGAAGTAAGCGAGGTAGAGAAAAAACGGCTCGCGGGCGTGGCGGGTGATGAAGGAGAGCGCGGCGTCGGTCTGCCACACGCAGCGAAAGCGCGGATCAGTGAGGCGCTGCGGGGCGTTCGCGAGCGGCGTGCCCGTGAGATCGTGCGAGGCGAGGAACGTATTCATCGGGCCGCACCAGTATTCCGCGAAGCCCTGTGAGCCGGGGAGGAAGGCGTGGGCGCCGGCCGCGGGCGCATCGGCTTCACCGGCTCCACTGCGGGGCGGCGGTTCGAGGTGCCATTTGCCGACTTGCGCGGAAATGTAGCCGGCGGGCTTGAGGCGTTCGGCGATGGTGATTTCGGCGAGCGGAAGTGGTCCGCGCGTGTTATCTTCGACGCCGAAGCGTTGCTGATAACGGCCGGTGATCACACCGGCGCGGGACGGGACACATTGCGGCGCCGTCACGTAGCCGCGCACAAACCGCACACCATCGCGCGCGAGCGCGTCGAGGTGGGGAGTGCGGATATCGGGATCGGTTTTTTGTGCGGCGAGGTCGGCGTAACCGTGGTCGTCGCTGTAGATGAGAATGACATTGGGGCGATCGGCGGCGGAGCGCGGCGGGGTGGACGCGGCGCGGCCGGGGGCGAGGCCGAGCAGCAGCAGCGGCAAGAACAGGAGCAGGACGCGGCGCATGAGTTCAGGGCGCAGAGGAGAGTTCCGCGCGTTCGTTGCCGTAGGCTTTAAGCAATATATCGAGGCTCGCGGCGAGTTGCGTGGCGTCGCCGGTGACGAGCCAGTAGCGATAGCTGTAAGTGGAGCGCGGGCCGAGGTTGACGCGGTCGATGGGCGCGATGTGCACGCACGGGCCAGCATGGGGATCATTGCTCGCGCCGCCGCCGTGCGGGCCGAAGTTCCAAGGT
>CANGHW010000038.1 GCA_947453695.1 Opitutia bacterium | reverse complement strand
GTGCCGACTCCGCTGACCGTCGCCGTGTAGGCGCCCGGCGCGAGGTTGGTCGCAAGGATCGCCGCGTCACGACTGTTAGTCGTGAGATTGAAGGCACCGACCGAGGCAAAGGTCGTCGTGCCACCGACGGTCGTCGTGGACCAGTTATCGTTGCTAAACACGATACGCCCGGTGGCGTCCGCAATATCGATCTTGGGATCGCTGATGGTGCCGGGGACGTTGAAGGGCGCGGCGGCGATCGTGGGACCGATCGCGCGCACGAGGATGTTCTTCGCGGAGCCTGGCCCGACGACGAAGCCGACGACGGCGACATTCGCCCCGGAGCCGACCGGAGTGCGGGTGGAGAGATTGGCCATTCGCTGGGCGAAAGCCGGCGAAGCGAGCAGCGTGGCACCGAGGACAGCGAACAGGACCGAGCGGAGGAAGCGTTTCATCGGGAGGTGGGTGTGGCCGCGCAACCGGGGTAGTTGGGGCCTGGGGGTAACGTTGGGATAAGGTGTATATCGACGATTGTGGGAA
Organism: Opitutia bacterium; assembly: GCA_947453695.1. Taxonomy (GTDB): domain Bacteria; phylum Verrucomicrobiota; class Verrucomicrobiia; order Opitutales; family Opitutaceae; genus GAS368. Next base: position 39,041 of record CANGHW010000038.1, on the reverse strand, counting down.
AAAAGTCGAGATTCACGCTGCGAAAGGAGCGTAAATACGGAGGCGAAGACGTCAGGGCTACGGGCGCAGTTACCCCGCCAGCCCCGGCCGTCCTCCCTTCCCCGCCGGGCTCAATGCCCGCCGGGAGCCACGGTCGCCGTGAGCGGCTGGCCGATGGCGGCGAGCAGCTCGCGGAACCACGGCAGCGTCACATCGAAGGCCTTGCCACCCTTGATCCGGGTAAACTCGATGGCCCGGAGCGCGTCGTTGCGCTCCTCATCCTGACCCACGACACCGCTTTCGCGGCGCAGCGAGCAGGCGACCGAGTGGCGCACGCATTCGGCGATGAGGGCGAGGTCCGCCGCGTTGGCGGGTGCGGCGCGGGCGAAATAACCGCTCTTCTGCACCAATACCTTCTCCGCCCCGAGCATCTTCGCGAATTGATCGCCGAACCACTTGCCGGGATTCACGGCATCCAGTTTGACGTGGCCAAAGGCGTCGCGCGGGACTTCCTGCCCCCGGGCCGTCATCTCGGCCACGATGCTGTCCACACCCGCGCCCTCGGAGATGAAGACGTTCACATTGCCATGGCGGTCCATGAGCCCGCGGAGCCGGGCCGCTTCCGCGGCGATATCGAGCGCGAGTTCCGGCACGTAGACGCCATGGACCGCGAGGCGCTCGCGTCCGAGACCGAGGCCGGGGACAAACTCGAGCGCATCGAGGCGCTTTTGATAGTCGCGCGCCGTCGCCGCCGTCAGCCAGCCGCAATTGCGGCCCATGACTTCGTGCACAATCAACATGCGGGGATTCGCCCCGTGCTCTCCCACCACGCGTTCGAAGAACTTGGCGCCTTCCTCGGCCGCGGTCCACGCCCCGAGACTCTGGCGGATCGGCACCACGTCGTTGTCGATCGTCTTGGGCAGACCGATGACCGTGAGCTGGTAGTTGTTCTTGGCGAGATACGCCGCGAGATCGGCCGCCGTGGTATTGGTATCGTCGCCTCCAATAGTGTGGAGCACATCGACGCCGTCGCGCACGAGCTGCTCAGCGGCGACTTGGAGGGGATTCTGGCCCTCCTTCACGAGCCCGCGCTTCACGCAGTCTTTGACGTTGGTGAGTTTGACGCGGCTATTGCCGATCGCGCTGCCACCGTGGCGCAGGAGCACGCCTGCCGTCGCCCGCTGCGCCGGCGTCACCGGCAGACTGTCGCCCAGGAGCAGGCCTTTGTAGCCCCCGCGGTAGCAGATCAGTTCAATATCTGACGCCACCTCCGTGTAGCGCTCGATGAGGCCGCCAATCGCGGCGTTGAGGCAAGGGGCGAGACCGCCCGCGGTGAGAATGGCGACTTTCTTTGGACGCATAGAAGTAGAAGGGAGTCACGATTGAGCAGGTCCCGTGCGTCCGCGGCAAGTCTGCGCCGGCCCGCGCCACCCGCGCCCGGGTCAAATCCATGAAACAAATGAAAATTTCGCTCCCGTGCGAAGCGGCATTGCCGGATGAATCGAAACCCCCATCGTGCGCCGCAGTGCGGGGTTGGTCCGAAGCAATTCGTCCGCCCCGCACCCTGATTTTTCCACACCCCACCCGTCACCCCTGCTATGAAGTTTTTCGGCCTGCACTGGATCGATAGTCTCATCCTCGTCGCCTACATCGTCGCCGTCCTCGCCATCGGGCGGAAGTTTTCCCACGCCGTAAAGGGCGAGGGCGACTTCTTCCTCGGCGGTCGCTCGTTGGGCCGCTGGCTGCAGTTCTTCCTCAGCTTCGGCAACATGACCGATCCAGGCCAGGCCACCACCACCGCGAGTTCCGTTTACCGGCAGGGCGCCGGTGGCGCGTGGCTCGCCCTCATCACCCTGTTCCTCACGCCTTACTATTGGTTCATGTATGTGTGGTTCCGCCGGGTGCGGCTCACCACGATGGCCGACCTCTTCGCCGACCGCTTCGGAAGCAAGTTCCTCGCGACCCTCTATGCCGTGACCATGCTGTTGATCGCCATCATCAGCGTGATCGCGGGCGGCAATGTCATGGCCCTCAAGACCCTCCAGCCGCTGATGGTGAAGGAGCCCGCCGCCTACACCGTCACCGAGCAGGCCATGGTCGCCAACTACCACGAATTTTCCGATCTCCGGAAACAGCGGCAAACCGCCGCGCTCTCCCCCCAGGCCGAGGCCCGCTACGACACCTTGCGCGATACCTACAACCGCGGCGAGTTGCAGCCTTACGTCACCTACTTGAAGCCCGTGGCGTTCTACCTCGTGTCTACGTCGCTGGTCGCGGTCTTTATTATGCTCGGCGGTCTCAAGGCTTCCGCCGTGGTCGATGCGATTCAGGCCATCCTCGTCGTGCTCATCTCGCTCGTCCTGATTCCATTTGGGCTCTGGAAAATAGGCGGAGTCACCGCCCTGCATGAAAAAGTGCCCGCCGTGATGTTCAACGTCTTCGGCGGCGACGCCGCCTCCGAATACACGTGGTATTCGATCGGCGCCCTGCTCCTCGTGCAGTTGATCGGCATCGGCGGCGCCCAGCACCACATGGCCATCTCCGGCTCGGCCAAGGATGAGATGGCCGCCCGGCTCGGCGTCGTCACCGGCGGTTTCAGCAAGCGTTTCATCACCATCGCCTGGGCCTTCTGCGGCCTCATCGCCATCGCCCTCTTTGGCCCGAATCTCTCCGACCCCGATCAAGCCTGGGGCCTAATGACGCGCGAACTCCTCCCGGTCGGTCTCATCGGTATTATGATTACCGGTATCCTCGGCGGAAAGATCGCCCTGCTCGGCGCCCAGTGCGTCGTGCTCTCCGGGCTCGTCGTGAAGAATCTCTACGAACCGCTCCTGCCCGGCCGCACCGAGAAACACTACATGCTCGTCGCCCGTCTCGCCGTGCCCGTGCTGCTGGCCATCGGCGTGTTGATCGGTCTCTTCCTAAATAGCGTCGTCGCGATCCTCAAGTTCGCCATCGTGCTCCTGCTCGTGTGGGGCGTGCCGATCACCCTCCTGTTCGTCTGGCGCCGCGTCACTGAAATCGCCGTGCGCGTGCAGGTGTTCGCCACCCTGTTCCTGATCGCGATCGTGCCGTGGGTCGTCTCGTCCATCCCCTCGCTCGCGCAGTCCCCTGCCCTCACCGTCATGACGCGCGAGCGTATCATCACGACCCAAGTCGCCGCCACTGCGGCCGACGTCGCCGCGGGCCAAGCCACGGCCGTGGGCGTCATGATCGAGAAAACCCGCCGCATCGAACCCGTCTCGGTCTACTTCGAAGAAGGCATCGTGCGCGCCGATCCCAAGGACCCGAATTCGCCGAAAACCGGCAAGGGCCTCTTCCGCACCGAGGTCTACCTGCTCTCGCTCGTCGGTTGCGATGTCACCCAGTTCTCCGCCGCCGCCCTGCTCACCACCCGTTACTTGGTAGATTTGATGATCCCGATCGTGCTGATCATCGGGGTGAGCCTGCTGACGCAACCCACCGACCCGGCCCGCGTGGCCCGCTTCTACGTCCGCCTCAAGACTCCCGTCGCCGCCACGCTCGAGGCCGACGCCCGCGAGGTCGAGGTCAGCTACGCCAGCCCCACCCGCTTCGATCACCAAAAGCTCTTCCCGGGCTCCAGTTGGGAATTCACCAAGTGGGACAAGCACGACACCCTCGGCTTCATTGCCTGCTGCGCCCTCGTCGGCGTCGTGCTGCTCGTGCTCAAGGGCGTGTTGGTGATCGGTAGCTAAATTCACCCCCTGAATTTCGGCCATCTCAGATGACAGGTGAACCGCGCTCCGGTGCAGCAGGCTCACGAAATCAACTTGACCATTCGCTATTCGCGAACAACGTATTGCTATGTTTACCAAGCCTCAAGATGTCGTTGTGGCCTTAAAGCTTTGCTTGGAAGAGACATCTCGAAGCTATGCCGAACTCGCGGAAGAACTGGGCATGAGCGCGTCGGAGGTTCATGCTGCGGTTCGACGCTTGGGGGATGCACGCCTTGTTGATCCTGCGACCCGGGAGATCAGTCGCGACGCCCTCCTTAACTTTCTCGTTCACGGTGTGCCATATTCGTTCCCCGCTCGGCCGAAAGAAGTCACCCGCGGAATGCCAACCGCGTGGGCAGCACCGGCCATGAGCGGCAAGTTCAGTCCATCGGAACAGATCCCCCCGGTGTGGCCTGACCCCCAAGGGACCGTCCAAGGTGCGGCCGTAGAACCACTCTATCGCAGCGTGCCCGGCGCCGCACGACGTGACCCAGGCCTCTATGACCTGCTGGCCCTCGTCGATGCCCTCCGCATCGGCCGAGCGCGGGAACGCAACCTGGCCGAGAAGGAAATCTCGCAGCGCCTGACCCGACATGCCGCAGCCTAACCTGTCCGCGATGAAAGCCGTTGCCGAACGGCTCGACCGCCTCGGTATGGACTACGCCTTCGTCGGGGGCTCCATCGTCAACCTGTTGCTCGACGATCCAGGATTGTCGCCGGCGCGGCCGACCGACGATGTCGACGTCATCCTCGAAGCGGTGACCTCGCCGCACTACTCGGATGTGGAAGCCAAGCTTCGCCGTCTTGGTTTTGACCATGACATGCGTGAAGGCGCCCCACGCTGCCGCTGGGTGCTCGGCCAAGTCACCGTGGACATCATGCCATCCGAGGGCGAGTTCCTCGGGCTCAACACGGCGTGGTTCAAGGCAGCTCTGGCGTCGGCGACCGAGCGCGCGTTCGGACCCACGAAGCTGAAGTTGATCTCACCGGTTGCATTTTTGGCCACGAAGCACGTCGCCTTCGTCGATCGGGCGGTGGTGATTACTACGCCAGCCACGACTTGGAGGACCTCGTCACCGTCGTCGACGGGTGCGACCAGATCGTGGCGGCAGTGAATGAGGCACCGTCGCCCCTTCGGCACTACGTCGTCGAGTTCGTTCGCGGATTGATGGCAAACCCCGCGTTCACGGAAGCGTTGCCAGGGCATCTGCCGCCCGATCGCGCCAGCCAGCAGAGACTGCCAAGCCTCCGGCGGAAGTTTCAACTCATCGCAGCGGTCAGTTAACCGGAAGGCATGAACTGGCGCCGGCGCGTCGAAGGGGAGTTCGAAATATCGAAGGCTTAGCTGGACTCATGAACTTGGAGGCGGAGGAGCGAGGAAAGATGGCGAGCAGATTTCGGTCGAGGAAGCCCGACGCATGCCCGGAGGGCCTGTGGAGCGACTGACGCAGGCGGAAAGGTGCCGCCAGATCGCCTCGATCCGACCCAATCAACCACATGAGTCCAGCTTAGTGGTAATCGACCGCCCTGGTGCCCCCGCCCGGACTTGAACCGGGACACGCGGTTTAGGAAACCGCTGCTCTATCCAGTTGAGCTACGGGGACGTCCAGCGCCCGCAAAGTCCGGGGAAACGAACCTGATTTCCACTCCAAAATTCAGTTTGACTCGTTCACGCGCAACTTCATCGTCTCTCTTTCATCTATAGCCATGAGCACCACCGAAACCAAGCAGCAGACACCCACCCCGGCGGAAATCCCGTTCACCACGCCCCAGGTGATGACCCACTTCGTTACCGACACCGGTAAGATACTTCCCCGGAAATACACCCACCTTACTGCCAAGCACCAGCGGGCGATCACCAAGACGATCAAGCATTCCCGCAACATGCTGTTGGCCCAATAAGGCTCGGCTCGAATCTTTTTTCCTCACCGGAGTCCTCACCGACTCCGGTTTTTTTGTGCCCCTTTCCGGCCATGCGTGGGCCATCGCCAGCCGCCCCCCTGCCCCTGCTCCGGCTCCGCTCGTCTCCCCACTTCCCCCACCCTTCAGACCACAACCACGGATTTTACCGTGGGGCACGGATGGGGTAGGTCTTATCCGGGTTTACCCGCGCAATCGGTGGTCGAAAGCCTGTCCGTTTGCGTCCAAACGCGGTCGGACGCGGGTATTCCGCCCGTTTCCGGCCTCAATCCGAGACCAGATTAGGGCTTCGGTGAACCCCGGTCTGAGGCCGGATCTGCACGTTTTTTCGCCCCTTCCCGGCCCCCGGCCGCCCAAAAATGAGCCGCCCGGCCTCCGATTGGGGGTCAAGCGCGCCTCAATCTTAGATAGCCCAAGCACCTCCGTTTTGGCCCAAATCAGACCCCATTCCCTCAATTTACGCCCTCCTCTTTCGGCGTAGTTTGCGGCCCATTTCGGCCTCCCTCACCTCCCTTCTCCCCTTTTCCGCCCGACCCCGGATTTGGACTTCGGCCAGATTTCGCCTTCAGTCGAAACCCACGAAACACCCCCATTTTCGGGTATTTCCTCCCCCCTCTTTTGCCGCAAATGGCCGGTATGTGCTCGGCATTCAGGCCACAAAACACCCGCTTTCACCCGGTTTTTAGGTCATTTTAGGCCATTTTAGGCGCTTTTCAGCCAAATTGACCCATCCTCAACCTACTCCGGCCGCCCACCGCCAAAAACAGATATTGCGTGGCTCCGGCGTTTAGTTTTGAACGATCCTTCGAGTTAGAGAACTAACCATCGACAGCCAGATTCCAATTCAACCAAGGCTTCTTTTGGACCTAAAACAAATTAAACAAATCATCGACCTCATGAAGCGCTCGGAGCTCACTGAGTTTGCGGTCGAAGAAGAGGGCTTTAAGCTCAAGATTCGTCGCGGCACCAACGGTGTCCCGATCATCTCTTCGAACCGGGGGTCCAACTCTCCCTTTCCGGGATTAGACACTAATCCCCCCATTCCGCTTCCGGCGGCTGCCCCGATCGCAGCGGCTCCCGCGGCGGCCGCTCCGGCCGAAGAAGCCAATGTGGTCTACGTGAAGTCGCCCATGGTGGGCACTTTCTACCGCGCTGCCTCCCCGGAGAGCAAAGCCTTCGCCGATACGGGCACCAAAGTCACCGAGACCTCGGTCGTGTGCATCATCGAAGCGATGAAGATCATGAACGAGATCCAATCTGAGGTCAAAGGCACCGTCCTCGAGGTCCTGGTCGAAAACGGCCAACCCGTCGAATACGGCCAGCGCCTGTTCAAAGTAAAGCAGGGCTAACTCACTCCACGACCGCAGTTAAGCCACCCCTCCGTCGATCGCCACCTCGCCTCGCGCGCGGCCAGATCGACCCGGTCGGGTGGTTTCTTGTTTAACCGACATGATTCAAAAAATTCTCATCGCCAACCGTGGCGAAATCGCCCTCCGGATCGTCCGCGCCTGTCGCGAACTCGGCATCAAGACCCTCGCGGTCTACTCCGAAGCCGACGTCCAATCGCTCCACGTGCAGCTCGCCGATGAGGCCATTTGCATCGGCGGCCCCAAGAGCGCCGATAGCTACCTCCGGGCCGATCGCATCATCAGCGCGGCCGAGATCGCCGACGTCGACGCGATCCACCCGGGCTACGGCTTCCTGTCGGAAAACGCCAAATTCGCCGAACAATGCGAGTCCTGTAACATCAAGTTCATCGGGCCCAAGTCCCAATCGATCAAGATGATGGGCGACAAAGCCGTCGCCAAGGACACCGTGCGCAAGGCCGGTGTGCCGATCGTTCCCGGCTCCGATGGCCCGGTCGAAAACGAGTCCGAAGCCGTCAAGGTCGCCCGCAAGATCGGCTACCCGGTCATCATCAAGGCCGTCGCCGGCGGCGGTGGTCGCGGCATGCGCATTGCGCACAACGACATTTCCTTCGCCAAGGAATACCACGTGGCCCGCGGCGAAGCCGAAAAGGCCTTCGGCAACGGCGCCGTCTACATTGAGCGCTACATCGAGAAGCCCCGCCACATCGAGTTTCAGATCCTGGGCGACAGCCACGGCAAGATCGTCCACCTCGGCGAGCGCGACTGCTCCGTCCAGCGCCGCCACCAAAAGCTCATTGAGGAGTCTCCTTCGCCGTTCCTCACCTCCGATCTGCGCAAAAAGATGGGCAAGCACGCCATCAAAGCCGCCGAGGCCGCCGCCTACGAAAACGCCGGCACCATTGAGTTCCTCGTCGATGCCAAGGGTAACTATTACTTCATCGAGATGAACACCCGCATCCAGGTGGAGCATCCCGTCACGGAAGAAGTGACCGGCATCGACCTGATCAAGCAGCAGATCCGCGTCGCCAATGGCGAGAAGCTCGATTTCGACCAGGGCGACATCAAGTTCGAGAAGCACGCCATCGAGTGCCGCATCAATGCCGAGGACCCGGCCCGCAATTTCGCCCCGTCCCCGGGCACGATCGGTCTCTACTACGCCCCCGGCGGTCACGGCGTCCGCGTCGACTCCCACGTCTACTCCGGCTACACCATCCCGCCCTATTACGATTCCATGATCGGCAAGCTCATCAGCTACGGCTCGACCCGCAAGGTCGCGCTCGAGCGCATGTATCGTGCCCTCAGCGAATATCTCGTGCGCGGCATCAAGACCACGATTCCGCTCCACCGCGCGATCATGGCCGATCCCGTCTTCATCGAGGGAAAGGCGACCACCGCCTACATGGAAGACTTCATGAGCCGCACCACGCCGGACTTGTTCTCTTAACCGACCTCCCGTCCTCCGGCCGGCGCACACCGCGCCCATGCGCCTCACGTTCAATCTCGCAGCCACGTCCGATGCCCCGGACGTGGCTTTTTTGCGCAATGCCGCCTCGGCCGACCTCGTCGCCCGCTTCGGCCCCGGCCCGTGGCAAGCCCGCTGCACGGAGCTGGGCGTGCTGGCCGATCTCCGTCCGTCATCCGTCGGCCTCCGGCAGGTGGATGCAGAAGAGCGCGGTGCCGAGGCGAGCAGACAGCCGTCGGAGGATGCTCTTCTCCTGTCCGCTGGGCCGGGCCAACGACTGCCCCACGCCAACCGGGGCCGCCCCGTCGCTGCTCGCCGACCCGCTCCACCGGCTGCGACCTGCTCGATCTTCCTCGCCCGCGCGGCCGGTGAGCTCATTGCCACTTTCCGCCTCGCGACCAAGAAGCCCTGGGCCATCGATCGCGCCTTTTTCACCCCCGTCCCGCGCCCGCTCTACCTCACCACCATGGCCGTCGCCCCGGCCCGGCAACGTCAGGGCATCGGGCGCCAGTGTCTCGCGCACGCGTTCTCCGTCGCCCGCGCCTGGCCGGCGCACAGTCTCTGCCTCGATGCCTACGCCGCGAGCGCCGGCGCAGGTGAGTTTTACCGCAAATGCGGCTTCCGCTCCGTCGGCCAAGCCAACTATCGCGGTGTCCCGTTGCTCTACTTTGAAGCCCTGCTCTAGCCGCTCGCTGCGCCCGTCAGCTTCGTTCCCGCTGGCCCGCTGCTTTGATCCGCGCCGCCTCGGCCGTGCTCGCATTCAGCCGGTCCACATAGCGCTGCAGTTCCGCCACCCGCTCATCGAGCTCGGTCGACTCAATAAACAACAGCACGCAGCCCACCGCTCCCACCGCCGCGCCGCTCATGCTCACGATGATGCTCACGGCCTGCAGGGTTTCATTGGGCGCCAGCGGAAAAATCCCCGCCGCCGCCATCGCCAGCACGCCGGCGATAAATACCGCCACGCGCTTGGCCACGAGCCGCGCCCGCCTCGCCCGGATTCGCTCCGTCAACCGCTGCTGCACGCGCCGCTCCGCCACGGCCAGGCGGTCGAGTTCCCCGAGCTTTGTATCAATTTTCTCCGCCCATGCGCTGTAGCCCGCGTTCAGCGCGCCCATCGCGGCGGCCAGCGCCGCCACTTGGGGTAGGCTCACCCATTCGGACGCCAGAACGCCCGCCCACATCCCGGCCGCCGCCGCCACGCCAAAGGGAAGCACGCGGATCATGGCAGTCCCCGAAATCGGCAGGGCCGCGACGAGGAGCAAAACGCGCAAAACGTTCCGCTCTCCCCCGGCACGCTCCGCGCCACCGACTCCAAGTCGCACTTCCCGCTCTGGCTGCCGTAGAGCGTCTGGCGAAACAGCGCCGCCGCACTCTGCTTGAGCGCCGCATCGCGAGCCCTCTCTTCGTCACTCATCCACCGCTCCGGGCGGACCTTCTTCAGCGGCTCGCCCTGAATCGCACTATAGGCCCGGGCCCGCAGCGTGCCGCCGTGCCCCGTGCGCTGACGCTGGCGCCACCGCAGAAAGGCCCCGAATTTACTGCTGACACCGTTCCTTTCCGGCTCGCGCTCCGGGGTGTAGCACCGCGATGGATACTGCCGTTCGGCTCCGCCGGCCCTTCGCTCGCTCAGCTCGTCGCCCGCCCGATTTGCCGCCGGTCCCTCACTGTCGCCCGGTGCGGGCGCGGTGGGGTTGATCGACTTCACTTCGGCTCCGGCCTCGTCCTGGATATTCGTTATCATGGATTTTAGGTTATTTGGTTTTGGTGGTTAAAACTTCGTGCGCCGTCCGCTGGCGCTCACGCGATCTCCCCGGCTTCCTGCAGGCTCACGAGCCATGCGCTGATCGCCTCCCAGAGATGCTCGCGCACCGGTCGCTCGTCCCGGCAGCGCACCGTCTTCATCCGCTCAAGCAGCAGATCCTGTTTCGTGATCCAGCCGTGCAGAGTCTTGATCTTGAAATCGATTTCCGTGTCCAGGTGGCGCAGCCCGGTCGCGATGCGGTCCAGCACTTCATGGCGCTGCCCCCGCCGGGGTTGCGGCCAGCTGAGCGCGATATTGATTCCCACCGGCGTGGGCTCGGTCAGCCCGGCGAGTTCGAGTTCCGTCGTCACGTCCGCCATCCGCGGCCCGAGCCCGTTCAACAGTGCCCGCAGTCCCGTCCAATTCAGTCCCTGCGGTCGGATCCGGCTCTCCCCGCCCGGCCCCTCGGTCGCCGCGAGCGTGAGGTCGGTGGCAAACTGGATCTGCGTGGCGCTTTTCACTTCCTCCTCCTTGGCCGGCGAGATCCGGTTCGAGAGCCGCACCGCCTGCGGCGCCGCGAGCGTCTGCGTCGCCGGACCGAGGAGCCAGTTCAAATGCGCCTCGATCTCCGCACTCCGCAGCTCCGCCGAGGGCAGCAACACCACGTGATTTCCCGCCACCGCCACAAACGCGATGGTCTGGATCAGCTCCAGCCGCAGCCCCGCCGCATTCTTCAAATCATGTTCCTCCACGTCGAAGGTCGGCCGCGTGAAATCCACCTTCGCCGCCAGCGCCTTCATGCCCGGCGTAAAGGTGAGCAGCTCGAAAAACGTCATGCCCCGCGCCTGCGTGCGGCACCGCGTGATCACACAGGCCCCCGACTCCACTTCCGTGATCTGCCGGCGGCGACCGCTCTCTTCCGCCGTCGCCCGCCAGGCTTCGTTGAGCAAGTCCTCGAGCGAGCGCGGCTCCGGCTCCACGGCAAAGGTCGCGCGCTTGTAGACAAACTTCTTCGTCCGCGACGCCATGGTGCCCGCGCGCCCGTCCGACCGCCGCGTCCGGGCCAGCCTGCGCCGAGCCTTCCGCATCACGCGCGGGGCTTCACTCTCGAGGATCAAATCAGTGTTCATAGGGGCAAAAATTCCTGGTCTCGGTTCACGGACGCCCGGGCGTTCATCGCTCCGGCCTCGCCGTCTATCTTGCTTGGGCGCGTCATGTCGCGCGGGGTCCACGACCCACCTGCGTTCGTTCTCTTCTGATCGCAGCGCCCCCGCCGCCCGTGCGGCGGGGGCGCCCGATCCAGCTATCGCCCTGACCTTACCAGTCAGGGCCACCTGACCTTAGCGGCGCCGTTCACTCGACCGGCCCCGCGGTTTTTTCACTAAGCGGCCTTCGCCGGGCTCTCTGCTCCGGGCGTGGTCTTCGCGACCACGGCGGGCGCAGTGGATGCACCCTCCGTCGCCTCGCCGACCGGAGCCTCGTCCTTCTTGTCGCCCCCGGCCCGCGCGCCCGGACGATCAAGCACTTCGCGGCAGACCAGGTAGCGTTGGTAGACTTCCGGATGGCTCTTCTTCAGCGGCAGCAGCAAGGGCAGGATCTGGTTCTTCTCCAACTCATCGAGTCCGCGAATCGCGACGTTGATCTCGCGCGTCGCCACCCGGCGATCGGCCTCGGCGGCGCGCGTGAGGGGCAACGCCGCAGCCGCCCGATCAATCGTCGCGCGGAAATCATCCATCGATTCGTCGGTGATCCCATACTCCACCAGCTCCGGCACCAGCGGCAGCACCGCCGCATGGAGTTGTTGCGCCAACTGCACGCGATCATCCAGCCGTGCTTGGGCGAAGTCATTGGGGCTCAACTTCACCTGCTCGGCGAGACCCGGCACCTCTTTCTCGTCCGCATAGCTCAACGCCACGCCCGAGATCATCAGCGACGTCTCTCGCATTTCATCGTGGCTTGCATCGCGCGCCGCCGCCGTGCGGGTCCGCTCGTTTTGGATCACGGTGAGCGTATCCAGCCGACTGATCTTCCGACCATAGGCCTCCAACTTGGCCGGCAGCCCCTTGATCTGGGCAATTTCCGGCGCGGTCTTCAAAAAATGAATCCGCGTTTTGTGACTTTGCACTTTGTTCTTCTGACGGGTGTTCATGGCATCTATCTTTCGTTTTTTGTGTTTGTTAATAATGGCCCGACATAGGCCAAAGGGTTCGGAAAAGGATTCGGGGTGAGGGGGCGAGGGGAGAGCTCAGGTCGTGGATCTAGGGTCTTGGGTCTGGGCGCTGGGCGTTGGGATCTCGGGCTTCGGGTTAGAGGCCTTCCTCCATCTCCTATCTCCCATCTTCCATCTTCCCGCCCCTGGGCGCCTCCGGCGCCCTCAGGCGGCGATATCGCGTTTCTGGCGGCGGGTCCGGCGGAGTTCAGCCGCGGTGGGCGCCACATCGACGCAGGGAAAATTAAGGAAACGCACGCGGGGCGCAGGCGCTTCGATCATGGCAAACTCGAGTTGGATGCCGCCGATGATCGCGGGAGTGAGAGGGAGCGTGCCGTAGGTTTTGCGAGAGGATGAAGAGTTCATGCCCCAGAGAATATCAGAGAGGGTGGGTCAAAAACGGTCCCACCGTAATACTACGCATCAAAAATCTCATCAGCATCCTAAAATCATTATTTTGAGCTACTTAACACCTATCAAGCACCGGAAAATTCGGGAAAAACCACGATGTCCCACTCTTTTTTCGCAAAAAATCGTCCCCATTTTCGCCCCAAGTCGGCTCCCGGGCCGCCCAAACTCTCCTTTTCAGCCCTTTTGCCGCGTTTTCCCTTGGCCCAGGCCGCCCGGGGCGTCGCCCGGCTTCCCCCCAACGAGTTTCCGCGCCTCTCCAAGGGAAGTCATTTCAGCTCCGCCCCGGCGTGGCCCTCCGTCCGCGCCACACTGCGGCTCGTCCGCGCGCCGTCGTCCCCCACCCCACGCTCAATTTCGCGAATGGCGGTTCCCGATCGGAACGATGACCATGTCCGGCTGCAATTGTCCGAAGGGATTGCAGTGACATTGCATCCCGACTCCCGCACCGCAGCGCGGACAGCTAATGCGAAACGGCATGTCCGGATGGTCCTCGCAGACCCAAAGGTTGCCGTAGCAACACGAGCACGGCCACCCCCGTTTCGGCCGCGGATCGCTGTCGCGCAACGGCTTGCCCGGCAGCGGTAGGGCCGGTAGCACTACGAAACCACCCGCGCGATCGCCCACCACCGTGGCCCGCCGTTGCACCAGCGCTTCCGCCGACAGCGCAGCCCAGATCGCGTCCATGCACGGCCCCACTGCTCGCACGGGGATTTTCGCCCGGGCGAGGATCTCGTGCCGGATGCGGTAATCGCCCGTCGTTTCGAGCGGAAATCCATTGAGGATGCCGATCGCCGGATGCGACCGCGTCTCCACCATAAACCGCCTCCGCACCATCTTCCCCGTGTAGGCGGCAAACGTGCGCTTCAACGCAGCGTAGAGCGGCGGCATGGCGCGCATCCGATTCGAAAAGGGCAACAGATTCACCTCCTCCTCCGTTGGCGTAGAGAGGTGCGTCAACCCGGCATCAAGCAGTTCCTGGTCCGCCCGTCGCAACGGCCCGCCCTCCTCGCGCCACTGCGCCGGACCATCGACCGCCACGACGGTCGCGCCCGAGTCTCGGCACCAATTTGCCATTACCTGCGGGTCTTCCGTGAGCTTCCAATCGTCCACCTCGCCGTTATCGAGCAGGATCGCTTCATAGGTTCGACCGATCGGGGTAAAATGGATGCCGATGACCATGGGGAGATGGGGAAACTCGCCGCAAGGCCACCCATGCCCCGCCTCAAGGCAAGTCCACGCTGATTCCACCGGTTGTCATCGTCGCTTCCGGGCCCTTCGTGGCGGCTCCGGCGTTGCACCGCACTCCACCCGGCCTCGCGGGGACCGGACCGGCCTCCGCCAGAATCCTTCCAGCGTCCGCCACTTCCCGTCCAGCCTCCGCCAATTTCCATTCAGCCGCCGCCATTTCCTGTCCAGCGCGCGACAATTCCCGTTCAGCCGCCGCCACTTCCCGTCCAGCCCGTGACAATTCCCGTCCAGCGTCCGCCATTTCTCGTCCAGCCTGCGCCAATTCCCGTTCAGCGCCCGCCATTTCCCGTCCAGCCTCTGCCATTTTCCGTCCAGCGTGCGCCAATTCTCATTCAGCCGCCGCCATTTTCCGTCCAGCCGCCGCCATTTCTCATTCAGCGTGCACCAATTCCCGTCCAGCATCCGCCAATTCCCATTCAGGCTGCGCCAATTCGCATCCGACTTGCATTAACCCTACTTCAGGCAGGCAGCCTCACCGTCCCGCCCACGCTGCGGACCGTTATCCGCCGGCGGGAAGCGGGTTTCGGCCTCAGGAATAGAGCTTCAAGAGAGCTTCCGCCGTCTTTTTGAGGCGGGCCCGCAGCTCCGGTGGTTCCACGACCTCGGCATCGGGGCCCCACTCCATCACCCAGCGCTCGATCTCCTCCAGCGCGCCCAGGCGCATGGTAAGTTGGGCCGATCCGTCCGGCAGGCGACGCAGGTCCTGAGTCTCATGCCACTCCCGCTCAAAGACGCGATCGGCCGCGGCACCGGGGCGAAACCGCACCACGATATTAAAATTTCCGCCGCCGCCGAACACCCCGAGCGCCTTGGCAAAGAACTTCTCCGGCGAAAAATCTGGCGGACGCTTAAATCCCCGGTCCGTCACAATGACGTCCGCGATGCGCGGCACGGCAAAGGTGCGCAGATCATTGCGCGCTAAATCAAACGCCACGAGATACCACATGTTTTGCCGATACGAGAGATGGTAGGGCTGCACGGAACGCCGCATCGCCTTCGCCTCACCCGGCTTGCGATAGTCAAACGACACCTCCAGCTCCCGCATCACCCCGCGATTGAGCGAGGAAAACACCTCCGCATCGGACTTGCCCACCCCGATGCTCTTAAACGACACGGACTTGAGCTCATCCGTCGGGGCGAAGGTCACACTCTGCTTCAGGCCTGCCGTGAGCTTCTCAAATGAAGCCGCCAGCTGCCCGTGGAAGGGCGTGCCCCGATACTGCTCGAGCGCCTTGCGCGCCACGAGAAGGGCAAATACTTCACCTTCACTCACTTTTACCGTGGGGAAAGCATCCACCGGCTCCGTGTAGTGGTAGGTGTTGCGGACTGGGTCAAATTCCACCGGCAGCCCCAGGCGATCCCGCATATAGTTCAGGTCGCGCACGAGGGTCTTGCGCGCCACTTCCAGCGTTTGGCTGAGGCTAGTGCAGTTGATCGGCGCACCGCGTTTTAGCTCTTCGTGGATGTGCAACATCCGCTCCAAAGGGGCCCGATTGGCACGTCGTTTATCCATAAAAAATAATTTCAACTATTTTTGGGGTGGGACCGTTTTTGACCCACCCTCTCTGTTAGGATTGGGCCCGTGAAACACAAAAATCCATCCCAAAAATGCCTCGTTCCTCTCGCCCTCGCCTGGTCCCACGCTGGTGTGCCCTGGCGGGTCACAGCCTGGCCGGAAACCCGCTTCGAGCGCCTCTTCGGCGACGAGTGGATCCCCGCCGAGCCGTCTGAGTCCGCCCTCGCCTCCGCGGCCCAAACCTTGAGCGCCCGCGACTGGGCCGCCTACCTCGACTTCACGCCGGCCGAGGTGCGGGCCTTCCTCGCGCAGTTCAACCTCGCCCGCATGCCGGCGCTCTTTGTCGTGGCGCGTTGTCCCACCCTCCTCGCCGATCTTGCCGAGACGCCCGCGCTCACGCCCTTCGTCGCCGCACATGCCAATCTCGTCGCCGACGGCACCCCGCACTGGGCCGCCCTCACCGCGGTGCACGAGCGCCAGGGCATCTACGGCGTCCTCCAGTGGCTGGGCCTGCCGGGCTCGCGGCAGACGCTCTCGATCCTGCGCCACGTGGCCGCCCCCGATCTCCCGCGCAAACTCCTCGAGCCCCTGCGCAGCACCCTCTGGGAACCCGAGGCGATTTGGCGCCTGTCCCGCGAGCCCGTCCTCACCGACGCCCGCCTCAGCAGCGCCTGCCACGCCCTCGCCGCGTAGCCTATTTCCCCCGGGAACGCCGAGCTCCCGCTCGGCCCCACCGTGCTCCCCTCCCACGCCCAAACGGCCCGCCTTAACCGCGGGCCTTTTTCTTTTCCCCGGCCGAGCCGAAACCACGCTTTTCACCCCGCGGCCGCTACCTGCTCGGCGCATCTCCGGTCTACGGCTTTTTGCCACGGGAGCTTACGCGAGCACACAGCCCCCACTCATACCTCAACCACCAAATCCCCGCGAAACCCCGTCGACTCCGGCCCGTGCGACTCGGGGTAGCCATGGGCGTTGTTGATCACTCGCGTCTGCCCTACCGGGTAGTCGCGCGCCGTGTGAATGTGCCCGTGAATCCACAGCACCGGGCCGCACTCCTTGATGAGCGGCTCCAGGTCGGAGGCATAGGCGGCGCTGATCGGTTGCCCGCGGCGGTCGTCAGGTAGAGAGCGCTGCGAGGGCGCGTGATGAGTGATCACGATCGACCTAAACCGCTCGCCCTGCGCCAGAAACTCGGTGAGAGCGAGCCGCGTGTCGGCGTGGAGCAGTGCGGTATGCTTCGGCTGCAGCCGGCCTGCATCCTCCCGGCGGATCTTCCGGTAGTCGTTCATACCGGTGAGATTGTCCCCGGCGGTGATCATCGCGACCTGACGATCAGCGCAGAGCGCGAAATCGGTCCAAAGCGTCGCACCAAAGAATCGGTAGCCATCCATGGAGAAACTTTCGTTTTCCAGGATGACTACATTCGACCCCGCTGCGGCGTCGCGCAGTTTTTCGTGCAGCCGTCCAATACGTTCGCCGTAGAATTCGTGATTTCCAGCGATGTAAAGCACCGGAGTTTCCGGAAATCGCAGCCTCGCCCAAGCCACGCCCCTCGCGCCGCGGTCGATGTCGCCCGCCAACACCACGACATCCGCGGCAACTTCCGGCACGATTACCGTGCCAAACTCCCGGTGCAGATCGCTGAGGATTCGGATGCGCATTCTCCCACCGACGACCTGCCATAGTTGAATCGAGCCCGCAATTCGTTTGGCAATTCACTCCTGGCCTACAGTCACGCGCCGCTCGTTTCCCGTCTCGCGCCGTCGATTCCGATCGCTTCAGTCGTCTCGTGCGCCTCCTCGATCATCTCCTCCGCGCCAAAGGTTCGGCCCGGCAAATCCTGCGGCTTCCTACAGAAGGCCCGGCCGTTTTGGCCGACGCACAGGAACTCGCCCGGCCGGAAGTCGTGCGTGGAATCCAATTCTCGGCCTTCACCTTCGCCACAGCCAAACTGGGCCTCAATTTTGTGGAGTGTGAGTTTGCGCGCTGCCGCTTTTGCGACCTCACGAGTGAGGGACACGGATGGGGCGCCAGGGACCGGTGGAGCGACTGTAGTTTCGAACGCTGTGACTTGCGCGATATGATTGCGCCGGTGAACACGTTCACGGACTGCCGCTTTGATCACGTCGACCTGAAGACTTTCAAACCGCACCAGACGCTGTTCGACCGCTGCTCCTTTTCCCAGAGCACGGTCGTGGGCCTGAGGGCAAAACTGATTTCAAATAGCCAGATCGTGAATCGCGATTTCGGCAGCGGCGGGGGGCAGCTCCTGTTTCGCGACTGCCAGTTCGCCGGGGTATCATTTCAGCGATGTTACTTCGCCGGTGTGGTCTTCCAGCGCTGCGCTTTTGAACGGACCAGCGCGGAGGCCTGCGATTTTGTCGACGTCACCTCAGACGTCCAGTGGTGGAGTCCCCAATCCTCAGATCCGTTCTCCGTTTTCCTCCATCAGGCGCTCGAGCTCATCCGCTCCAAATGCGGATCGGGCAGCGCCGCCTACCGCGAGTTCGAAGCCTACGTGGAGGCCTACCGGAGCGGCCAAACGACGAGCGACGATTTCTCGGCCTGCCTCTACACCGACCGGGTGCCCGACGCAGAACTTCGAAAAATCAGCGATGGGCTGATTGAGCTCGCTCGGCGGTTTCCCTTCTAGCGCGGGCCAGTTCCTACTACGCTCCAGCTCGGCCCCTGCGTGCTCTGCCCAGGGAACGCCGAGCTCCCGCTCGGCCCCACCGTGCTCCCCTCCCACGCCCAAACGGCCCGCCTCACCCGCGGGCCTTTTTCTTTTCCCCGGCCCCACCCTCACCCCGCGAAAAAGGCCCGCGTTGCCGCGGGCCTTCGTGTCCTGTCTCTCGCTTTCGACCGCGCTTACTGGGTCAAGAACGCTTCGACGATCGCGATGCCGGTGGCGTTGTTCTTGCCGCGGACGATCGTGGTGTAGGCTCCGGGCTGGAGCGTGAGGAGCAGCGCCGAGTCACTGTCGGACCCGGGCGCATAGCCCGTGGCCGTGATGGCCGCCGCCGTGGCTCCACCGGCCGCGGGGGTCTTCCAGTCGTCGCTCGACTGGATCATGTTCCCGCCCTGCCAGACCTCGAGCACGGTATCGGACAGCGCGCCGGTCACCCCAAGGGCCGTCAACGACGCCCCTTGAGCGCGCACGACGATCGAAACGGGCTGGGTGCCGCGAATAACGAAGCCGCCGATTAGCGCATTATTGCCCACGCCGACCATGCCGCGCGCCGAGATGTTCAAGAGCGGCGACGCTACCTGCCGAGGGTTGTGATCGAAGTTGTGCCCGTTGTGCGGTGTCGCCGAATACGGGAAGACTTTGCTGAAGATCATGTCGTTGCTGTCCACGTTATCGATGCCGGCCGCCGAGCGGATCACGAGCGGGAGCGTGCGCAGATCGCTGATCACCGCGGTGACGCCGATGTCGATCACGTCTTCGCCGATGCGGCGCCCGTTGGGCCAGCCACCGGGGACGTAGGACTTCGTGGCGTCCGCGCCGATCGCACTGCCGGGCAGGCGGAAGGGATGTCCCGCCGTCGGGCTCTCCAACACATCACCACCGAAGATGCTGAGGCGCGAATAGCCGGCATCGTCGGCCAGCACGGCGTTGCTCGCGCCGCCACCGGGCAGACGCGCGCGCGCCGTCGAGAGGTCCACCTTGATCACGTCCGGGATGAAGATCGCGGCGAGGTCGGCGCGGGCGGTCGTGGGCGCGACGTTGGATTTCAGGACGAGCGCATTCACGAGGGCCGCGAGTTCGGGCGTCTCGGCGTAGCTCTTGAAGAGGGTCGCGTCGCTCGTCGGCTTGGTGCGGTTGTAGAGATCCTTGTCCTTGATCGCGACGAAGGCCTCGCAGAAGAGCGGATTGCCTTGGCGGCCCACCTGCACCCACGGGCCCGTGGGTGTCGTGCCAGCCGAGCCGGCGCCGTCGGTCAGCACCGTGGTAGCCCGGCGACTCGTCGTCGCATAGACGCCGAGGGTCTGCTGGTCACCGCCGGCAATGTCCGCGAGGGGAATCTCGAGGATCATGAAGTGGACGTTGAAGCCGCCCTGACTGTCGTAGCGGTTGTTGGGCCCCGAGCGCAGCGCCAGCAGGTCGAAGATGGAATTGATGTCGCCGTAGAACGCGTCGTCGCGCTGGCCGGCAAAGGCCCGGTAGCCGCTCGTGCCGAGCGTCACGACCGCATTGCGCGTGTAGTCATCGAGGGCCGCGGCATCGGCGACGCCATCCTTCGCCACATTGAGGCCATTGTCGCCCTTGTTGTATTTCGGCGTGGCCACGCCCTGGTTGTTCGGCGGCACGATGCCGTTGCCAAGCACCGTGCTGGTGCCGCCCGCGACCTTCGTCACGGTGTAGGTCTGCGTGAAGTTCTGCGCGGCATCGCCATTCGTCGCGACGACGCCCGTGTAGGCCTGCAAGATCGTGTTCTGCGTCTTGTAGCTGTCGGTAAACTGAAACTGGTAGGCCACGAGATCGGCTCCCGTGGTGGGATTCGCGAGGAAGAGCTGGTAGAGCACATTGGCATCGAAGCCATACTTGTTCGGGCCCACGCCGGGCTCTTCATGGGGGTAAACCGCGAGCGCCACATCGAGGTATTTCACGCCGTTGCGCTGCGCGACAAACGCATACACGTCCGTGGTATTGGCCGCGTGATCGAGGGTGATGAGCGGAGCATCCATGTGACTGGACGCGCGGAGTGGCACCGGGCCGAGGGCCATGGTGAGGGCGAGCATGCTGAGCATGGTCGCAGATTTCAGACTGCAGTTGGATTTCATGGGTATCATTTGGTTTTCTGACCTGAGAAAATTTGCGTGCTCAGTCGGCGCGCGCCGTCGTCGCTGCGCTCTGCCGCCGGCTCGTGAGCCGCGCGTGCTCGCTCGGCGTGAGCATCGCCGCCGCGTGGCTCGCTCGCTCGAAATACTCCCGCGCCGCCGCGGTCTGCCCGCGCGCCAGAGCGATCTCGCCGGCGTGGAAAAAGAGCCGCGCATCCCGCGTGCCCCCGGCGAGAGCCGCGCGCATCGCCGTCTCGGCCGCCTCCAGCTCGCCGCTGGCCGCGAGCGCCCACGCCAGTGCGTCCTGCGTATGCGCATCGGCCCGCTCCGCCAGCTCCTCACGCGCCAGCCGCACGGCCCGCGCCGCCTGTTCACCCCGCGTCGCGAGGAAAAGCGCATAGGTCCGCGGGTCACCCGTCTCGCCGCACTGCCGCAGCGCCGCTTCGACTTTCTGCGCGGCCTCCGGCTGTCCATTCGCCCGCACTACGTCGGCCAGCCACCACCGATACTCGGGGAGCGGATTCAACTCCGCCGCGCGCCGCAGTGGCTCGATCGCCTCCGCACCGCGTCCGAGTGCCACGAGGGCGCGCCCCTGCGCGAGCAGCGCCGGGGCGTAGTTCGGCAGGCGCTCGCTCGCCGCCATCGCCGCGGCGAGGGACCCCGCCGTCCGCCCCGCCTGCAGATAGAATCCAGCTAGCCGCACCTGCATCCACGCCGCGGTCTCGGCTCCACGCGCCCCGGCCGCGCTCTGCGCTGTTTCCATCGCTACGATTGCGCCCGGGAGATCGCCCTTCAACCAGCGCACCTGCGCAATCCGGCTGAAGGCCTCCGCTCCGGGCTTCAGGTTGACGAGTCGCTGCAAGAGCTCGACCGCCTCGTCGACTTTCACCTGCTCCACGAGGGCATCGCTCAGCAACGCGAGATCAACCGCCAGCCCGCGCTCGGCGACCAGCGCCCGCGCCACCACCTCGGTCTCACGAAAGCGATGCAGATTGTGCAGCGCGTGACCGCGGAGGAGCCTCGACTCCGGGCTCACGCCGAAGCGCGCGTCCATCGCCTCGGCCGTTTGCTCGGCGAGTTTGTGAAACCCCGGATCTAGCGTGCGGCGCGCCTTCGCGACCAGCGCCCAGCCGAGCTGCTCGAAGGCCTCCGGCTTCGCCCCCGCCGCACCCGCGCGCTGCTGCCACCGCGCGATCTCTTGATCTTCCGGAGCGGTGCCACCCATCGGCGTGAGCACCATCGCCTCAGCCCACTCGCTCGCCTTACTCGCCGTCGCTGCATTCGCCCCGGCCGCGGCGAGCACCAAGAGGATCAAGGGTGACAAAATTTTCATCGCCCATGATTCGCCTCCCGCCCACCGCCGGACGCCTCCTCTCAAGTAATAGAAACTTTCTGCATCCGCCTCCGGGATTTTGGCGTAGCGCGGGTCCGCGCGACCCGGCGGATCGTCACCATCGGCCGCGTATTCTCGATACCGCGGTCACGCTCAGCGCGTGCTCGCGCTCGGCGCGTGCTCGCGCTCGGCGTTAAGCGAAGACCGTCCGCTCCAGCAACCAATACAGCCCCGCCAGCGCCACCACCGCCGACAGCGCGGGCACGCCGCGCTGCAGGAACTTCTCGTTCTTTCGCAGTCGCCACACGATCGGCAGCACGATCGCCGCGATGGCGATCTGCCCGAGCTCCACGCCGGCGTTGAAGGTAAACAGTGGCATCGCGAGTCCCTGCCCGCCCTGCCCCACGCCGAGATCTTTCAACACACTCGCAAAGCCGAAACCGTGAATGAGTCCAAAGCCAAAGGTCAACGCCCAGCGGCCTTTCGGCTCCTCGCCGCGCCGCCAGATATTCTCCAAGCCCACGAACACGATCGACGCCGCGATCGCCGGCTCCACGAACCGACTCGGCAAGTTGACCACATCGAGCGTCGCCAGCGCCAGCGTGAGCGAATGCGCCAGCGTGAAACACGAGATGATCGCGACGATGCTCTTAAAGGTCCGGCACACCACGAGCAGCGCGAAGAGAAACAGCAGGTGATCGTAGCCCGTCCAGATGTGCTCCACGCCGAGCCGCAGAAAGCCCCAGAACGTCGGCGCGTCCTCCGCTTCCTCGCGCTGCGCGGTCTGGTTTCCCTTCGTGCCTCCCGGGAGCTTCGCCGCTTCACCGGGCGCCGGCGCGGCGCCGACGATAAACTCCACGCCGTCTTCTTTCGCGCTGAGTAATTTTTTCGCCACCGACATCCCGGCCTCGTCGGTGATGATGAGAAACTCTCGATGCCCCGGCGGCAGTGCACCGAGTTTCGGCACCCGCAGCGTCACCGGTCCCGCCGCGGGACGGGGAAACACGAGGAAGAAGTTCAACGCATCGCCCGACGCGAGTTGCACGCTCGCCTCGCGCGGCGTCACCGTCGTCCCACCGGCCTTCAGCTCCACCATCTCGGGGGCGAGCCCGGCGAGCAAGGGCTGCGTGGCGACAAATTCCGCCTGTGTCCACTTGCCGGAGACGCGCGACTCCGGCGGGAGCAATTGCTCGGCATCCGTCGGGGCAAAGCCGAGCACGATTTCCAGCGTCGCCGCCTTGAGCACGCCTTGCGCGGTGCTCAGCCCCGGATCATGCGCCCACAATCCGAGCGCCCCACCGAGCACGCCGACCCACAGCAGTAAAAAACGCCACCCTTTCATCGCGCCACCATCGTCTGCCGCCACTTCCGCCAGACCGACGCCCGCAGCGACAGCATCGCCGTGCAGCCGCTCGGGCTGACGATGTTCACGTGGTCCGTCCCGCGGTCCGCATGATAGTAATCGCCCGCGCGCATCATGTGGCCATCCATCACCAAATCGCCGGAAACCACCAAACCTTCGTCGCCCGCGTCGTCATGCGGATGATCAGGGAAACGCGCTCCGGGCTTCATCTCTACCAGGAGCATCACCACATCGCGCTCGTCGTCCACGGAGAGGGTTTTGAAGCGCACGCCGGGAAACGTCTCCCGCCAGCCTTCCGCCGCCTGCGCCGATGCAAAGCGCCAACCCGGCCGCACCGGGGCCGGCGACGCACTGGCCTTGTCCGCCCGCACGCGGGCGAGCAGGCGCGCTCGGACCTGCGGGGAAGGCGCCGCTTCCGCCGGAGCCGCCCAAGCGAGCGCCGCGGCCGTCTCGCTGAGTGCGCCCGCGTCGCCGCCCCACTCCGCCGGAGCCGGCGTCGGATCTTTAAGCCGCACTGTTTTTTTGCCCTTCATGATGGTCCCTCCCGGTCGTCCAGTCCGCGCAGCACCGCAAGCGCGGGCCGCAACTTTAGCATCCCGCGGCGGATGCGTGCCTTGATTGTCCCCACGGGCGTGCGCAGCGCGACGGCGATTTCCTCGTGCGTGAGTCCGTCGAAAAATGCCAGCATGATCGCCCGCCGCTCTTCCACGCCCAGCCGCACCAGCGCCGCCTGCACGAGCGCGCTGTTTTCGTCCGCGGCGAGGCGCTCGTGGGCCTCCGGCAGGCCGAAATCATCGTCCGCCCGACCGATCTGGGCCTCCTCGATGCGCTGCAGATGCCGCGTGTTCGAGCGCAGGCGGTCGATAGCTTTACGGCGCGCCACCGTCACCATCCAGCAGAAGGGCGTGCCCAATTCGGGCCGATAGGAGTCCGCATGCTGCCAGATCTGCCAGAACGCCTCCTGCAAGACTTCCTCCGCCTCCGCTCGCACCCGGAGGATGCGCACGATCAGGGAGAAAATCGGCCGCTCCATGCGGTCATACAACGCCGCAAAGGCCACCTCATCGCGCCGGGCGACCGCCAGCAACAGGGCGACATCGTCGGGTTCGTGAGGCGTAGGAGTCATGGGCCGGGAGGAGGCCACACAAGCCCAGCGCTTCGGAGTCACGCAAGGCATTACCCCTGGGCGCGGGGAAAAATATGCATCCGCGCGCCGCTCCGTGCCGAACATTTCGTTGCGTGCACTATCCGCCCCGGCTCCCCGTGGGCCGCGTCCGCCCTACTTCACCTCGACGACCATCGTCGTAAAGTCGCTCTCCCACTCGCGGTTCGGGTCGTCCGCCACGCGGCGCAAATCGGTCCCGTGCACGAGCCACACCCCGCGCACATCGAGCGTCGCCGTCGCACGCCCGGCGGCATCCGTCACCGCCACGTGCTCCCGCGTCTCGCCGGCCGACACATACGCGAGCACGAAGCCCGCGAGCGGTTTCCCGGCGCGCAACACCCGCACCGGCAGCGCGTCCCCTTCTTTCAGAGTGGTAGGATCGCGCTCCGGGATGATTTCCAAGGCCAGGGCGAGGGGCTCCGCCCACCCGCGGTCCCCGGCCCCGGGCTCGCCCACGCGCACGAAGCTCTTCGCGTTTTTCACGTAGCGCTCCCGCCACTTCTTCGGCTCCCGCACCGCCGCCCACTGCTCGCGCAGGTCATCCCCCGCGTGGATCTCGCGGAAATACGTTTCAATCTTGTCCGGCTCCAGCTCGAGGTCCCGCGGCTTCAGCTCGACGCCGACGACCGCCACGCCCGGCCGCGGCAGCACCGCCGCGACGCGCAGGGTATGCGCCGTCACCAACGCCGCGCCCAATGAAAGCTCCGCGCCCCCGAGCCGCGCCACGGTCCGCGCCAGGCGATCCGGCTGGATCGGCGACTGAGGGCCGACAAACCCATCCGCACTCGTCAGGTCAAACGCCAGCGAGGCCCCGGGTGTGGCCGCAAAACTCTCCGGCTGGAGCCAGGTATCGTGAGCCCACGCCGCGACCGCGACGGCCCCGAGCGCAATCAGCGTGGTGACGATCCGTTTCATGGCCGCACCAGCAGCACATCACTCCACTCGCCCATCGTGCGCGATTCCTGGCGCCACGTAGGCGCGATCTCGGCAAACGCCGCCTGCACGAGATGCACCTCCGTCGCCAAGATACCGCTCAAGATCAGGCTCCCGCCCGGCGCCACCGCCTGCGTCAGCTCCCGGGCAAACTGGATCAGCACGTGACCGAGGATATTCGCCAGCACGACATCACCCGTGCCGCCCGAAAACCCCGACACGAGATCACCCGTGAAAAATTGCACCTGGCCCGCGATGCCGTTGAGCGCCGCATTCTCTTCGCTCACGCGCACGGCCTCCGGGTCGTTATCAAAACCCGCGACGTCCCGGTAACCCAACAACACTGCCGACAGCGCGAGGATGCCCGAGCCGCAGCCCGCATCGATCACGCGCTTCCGCGTGAGGTCGCCCCCCTGCGCCACCGTCGCGGCCGCAAGCGTGACCAACCGCTCCACGCACAACCGCGTCGTCTCATGATTGCCCGTGCCAAACGCGAGGCCCGGATCGAGCCACAGCACCGCCTCGCCCGCCGGCAACTTAAACGCCTCACGCTCCCACACCGGCACCCAGTGCAGCCGCCCAAACTGCCACGCGTGAAAGTGCGCCTTGTAGCTGTCGCGCCAGTCCGCATCGCCCATCGCCCGGCGCACCGCCTCGCCGACGAGCCCCACGCCCGCCTCCGCGAGGAGCGGAGTGACGACCTCCCACGCCTTGGCCGCCTCATGCTCGTCGGCAAAGATTCCCACGAGCCACGCGCGCTTCACGATCACATCTTCCAACACGCTCCAGTTCTCGAGCCCGTGCTCGAGCAAGGTGGTGTCGGCCGCTTCCGCTGCGGCGGCTTGAATTTCAACTTTGATTTCGAAGAGAGCCATTCCCCTCACGGTCCCAACCGCCCCCGCCGTGCGCAATGCCATTCCCGCGCCGTTCCCCACGCCCGCCTCTATGCCATAGTCCGGCATTGTCATTCGCTCGCCCGCGGCGCCTTGTCGTCTCGCTTCGCCCCTCCCCCCACCCCGCAGCCCCGCGTCTCGATGAATCTTCGCGTCTCCTTGCTCCTGGTCGCCTCCCTCCTGTCCGCCGCCCTCGCCCCGGCGCAGCAGTATACCTGGTCGGTGGCAGCCGGACAGCCGCCGCAATTCGGCAGCGCCGATGGCGACGCCACCAGCACCCGCTTCTACAATCCCAACTCCCTCGTCGCCGATGCCGCGGGCAATCTCTACGTCACCGACACGTTTAATCACACCATCCGCAAGGTCGCGCCAGATGGCTCGGCCACGACGCTCGCCGGCCTCGCCGGCACTTCCGGCTCCGCGGACGGCACTGGCTCCGTCGCCCGCTTCAACTCCCCCAACGGCCTCGCCCTCGATGCCGCGGGCAATCTCTTCGTCGCCGATCGCTCCAGCCACACCATCCGCCGCATCACCCCGACGGGAGCCGTCACCACGGTCGCCGGCCTCGCCGGGACGACGGGTGACGCCGATGGTCCGGCCAGCGGCGCACGTTTCAATCTCCCCACCGGCCTTGTCTTCGATCGCACCGGCGATCTCTGGATCAGTGACTACGGCAACCACACCATCCGCCGCCTCGGCACCAACGGCACCGTAGTGACCATCGCCGGTCTCGCCGGCACCTTCGGCTCGACGGACGGCACCGGCTCCGCCGCCCGATTTTTCCGTCCGGTCGGTCTCGCCGTGGATCCCAACGGGGACTTCATCGTCTCCGACTCCGCCAATCACCTCCTGCGCCGCCTCACTCGCGACGGCGTCGTCACCACGCTGGCCGGCGCCGCCGGAGTGAGCGGCACGACCAGCGGCCCGTCTGCACTGGCCCGCTTCAACTTCCCCTGGAATCTGACCTTTGACGCTGCCGGCAATCTCTTCGTCGCCGATTCCTCCAACGATTGCATCCGCCGCGTTACCCCCGGCGGCGTCGTCTCGGTCTTTGCCGGCAGCGCCGATGTGCGCGGCAGCGCCAATGGCACCGGCACGGTCGCCCGGTTTTATAGTCCCTTCGGGATCACGATCTCGCCCTCCGGCGACCTCTTCGTGGCCGACACGCTGAATCACACCATCCGCAAACTCACCGCCGCCCAAGTCGTGACTAATCACTCGGGCCCCGGTGGTGGCTTCGGCACGACGGATGGCACTGGCACGGCCGCGCGTTTCGCCTTTCCGCAGGGCCTCGCCATCGACACGGACAACACCCTCTACGTCGCCGACTGGCGCAATGCCCTGATCCGCCGCATGACCCCGGCCGGCGTGGTGACCACGCAGGCCTCGTTCACGACGCCCTACGCCCTCACCGTCGCCAGCGGCGTGCTGGCGGCCTCGGATCGCACCCGCCATATCCTGCGGCTCTACTCGCTCACCAACTCAAACATCGTTGATTTCGGCACCACCGGCCAAGCCGGCTCAACTGACGGCCCCGTGGCCACCGCCCAGTTTAACCAACCGCAGGGCGTTCTTTTCGATGCGCTCGGACGCCTCTTCGTCGCCGACACCGGCAACCACACCATCCGCCTCATCGGCCTAACCACACCCACCAGCCCGCTCTCGGTCTTCACCATCGCCGGCCAGGGCGGTATCTCCGGCTCGACCAATGGTATCGGCACCGCCGCCCGCTTCAGTTCGCCCCGCGGGCTCGCCACGGATCGCGCGGGCAATGTCTTTGTCGCCGACAGCGGCTCGCATGTGATCCGCCGCATCAGTGGCGCCAACGCCACGGTCACCACCGTCGCCGGCCTCGCCTTCACCAGCGGCACCGCCGGCGGTGCGAGCAGTGCCGCGCGCTTCAGCAGCCCGGAAGGACTCGCCACCGACGCCGCGGGCAACCTCTACATCGCTGATCGCTTTAACCACGCCATCCGCCGCCTCTCGCCCGACGGCTTGGTCATCACCATCGGTGGCCTGCCCGGCTTTAGCGGCTTCGCCGAGGGCACCGGACTCACTGCGCGGTTTTTCGAGCCCACAGGTATCGTCCTCGATTCCACGGGCGCGATCTACGTCTCCTCCGCCGGCAACAACATCGTGATGCGCGGCGTGCTCGACACCACGCCCGTCATCACCACCCAACCGCAGTCCTCCGTGCTCGCCATCGGCAGCTCCACCGTGCTCTCCGTCTCCGCCACCGGCGGCGGCCTGTCCTACCAATGGAAATTCGAGGGCACCCCGCTCGCCGGCGCCACCGCCAGCTCCTACACGCTCACCAACGCCCAAGCCGCCCAATCTGGCCGCTACACGGTCGACGTCAGCAACTCCGCCGGCCTCACCACCAGCACCGTGGCCAACCTCGCCATCCAGGCCAACGTCGAGGTCAGCCGCATCGTCAACCTCGCCATTCGCTCACAGGCTGGCACCGGTCCGCAAACCCTCATCGTCGGCGTAGGCGTCGGCGGCGTGGGCACCGTTGGCAATCAACCCATCCTCATCCGCGGCATCGGCCCCACGCTCGGCGCGTTTGGCGTCGCCGGTGTCCTCACCGACCCGAAACTCGAGCTCTACCTCGGCGCCAACAAGATCAACGAAAATGACAACTGGTCCGGCAATGCCCAGGTCGCCGCCATTGGCGGACAGGTCGGCGCCTTCGCCTTGAGCAACCCGGCTTCGCGCGACGCCGCTCTCTACCTGCCCTCACTCGCCCCCGGCAGCTACAGCGTGCAGATCACCGGCGGCACGGGCGCGGGCGGCAGCGCCACCGGCGTCGCCCTCGCCGAGGTCTACGATGCCTCGCCAGCCACGGCCCGTAGCGCCACCACGCCCCGCCTCACCAACGTCTCCGCCCGCACTCAGGTGGGTATCGACGGTGATGTCCTCATCGCCGGCTTCGTCATCGCCGGTCAGACCAACAAGACCGTCCTCATCCGCGCCATCGGCCCCACGCTCGGCAGCTTCGGCGTCGCCGGCACCCTCGCCGATCCGAAGCTCGAGCTCTTCGGCGCCAACGGCAAAATCACGGAGAACGACAACTGGGGTGGCGTCCCGCAGCTCTCGACTACGTTCTTCAACGTCGGCGCCTTCCCGCTCACCGCCGCCTCAAAAGACGCCGTGCTCCTCGTAACGCTCGCTCCGGGCAGCTACACCGCGCAGATCAGCGGTGTCGGCGCCACCACCGGCGTCGCCCTGGTGGAAGTTTACGAAGTGCCGTGAACCGCCGGGCGCGGCTTCCGCCCGCCGTTTCCCAAAAGCTCCCGCCCGCCCCAGATGAGGAGCGCGAGGAGCAACATCGTCGCCGAGACAAACGCGCCCTGCACGAGCGTAGTTACGTAGGTCCAGCCAACCGCCACGCCTGCTCCGGCTCCTTCCAGGCTCGCCGGACCACCGATCGCCTTGATCGCCGCGATGGACACCGCCCCCAGAAACATATCCGGTCCGAAAAACAGCAGAGGCGCCAGCGCCGCCCGCGTGTTGGCCGCAATGCGCAACGCCCAACCGAAATGCCCATCGCGCACCCGCTCCACGTAATCCGGCAGCGCCGTGATCCAAGCAAACACCCCAACATAGGTCACCACGCCCGCAACCATCTCCACGAGCTGAACAGGGCGACTGAACTGCAACATTATCGCCCAGATAAAACTCGGCAGTGCACACAATGCCCCGCGCCACGCCCACCCGCGCAGGCTTGCCAGAAACACTTCCCGCTCCGACCACAGCTTCATGGCGTGGCCCTCCGCCCCAAGGCCTTCTCGTTCTTTGCAGCGGGCACTACGGTCCTTGGCGCTTTCTCCTCCGGCGGCCAGGCCAACTCCGCCCGCTGCGCCGCCAGACACGACTCCAGCGGCAGCAGCCCTTGCAGCGCGCACCATAGGCGCGGGAGCCGTTTTACCCGTGGCTTCATGCGTGCACCTCCGCCCCGCCCGCGTCCTGCGCGTGCCAGTCAATATTCCGCGTGAAATACATCACCGCCGCCAGGGCCGTGAAGAGCGCGGCCGTGCCCGCCAGCAGCGCGTAGCTTTCCATCCGCAGCACCACATAGAGCACGCCGTGCACGCTCGCCAGCAGCGCCGCGATCACGCCGGCCCGCCCGCGGCTGCGCAAAATCGCCGCGCTGTAAGCCACGATCAACGCCGACGACGCCACTGCCGCCCCCACATACGCCGCACCCGGCGGCACCACTTCACCCAGCGCCAACAGCGCGAGGTAGAACAAACTCATCGCCGCGCCCACGAGGCCGTAGTGCACCGCGTGCAGACGCAGCCCGGCCAGCGTCTCGAACAGAAAGAACGCCGCGAACACCAGCGCCAGGACGAGGATGCTGTGCTTCAGCGCCCGCTCCACCATCCGATACGCCTCAAACACCCCGTCCGTCGGCACCGCCTCGGCCGCCGCACCCCGCCCGTTTCCGGGCGCGGCGGTTACCCGCCGTTGATCCACCGCCGAGGCGACCGGGGCGAGCTCGCCCGACGCCCGCGTCCCGCGCCGCTCTTGCTGGAGCGCGTTGACGAATTGCAGGGGGATCTGCAGCAGCAGCACGAGCGCGGCGATAAACAGCAGCTTGAGCGTCGCGCGATTGCGCCGGTCCGTCTTGGTCAGCGGAAGCGCAGGAGGTGGAAGGGGCGTGGCCGGGGGAGGTGTTGGATTCATGCCCGGTCACTCTGCCCTCCCTCCGTGAAGTGAAGATGAAGTGAGTATGAATTCGCCGCGAAACTTACCAGACGGCCCGCCCTCATCCTCCCGTTTCACGTCTCTTCGTCCTACGACCCCACCGTCCCACCGTTTCACCGCTTCTCCGTCCCATCGCTCCCTACGTCACCGGCAAGACCAGCTCCGCCCGCGCTCCGCCTTCCGGTCGGTTCACCAGCGTCACTTCACCGCCGTGCAACCGCGCGATCTCCCGCACAATGCTCAGGCCCAACCCGCTGCTCTTCCGCCCCGTGTCCGGCCGCGGGAGCGAATAGAAGCGCTCAAACACTTTTTCGACCGCGTAGTCCGGCACGCCCGGCCCCGAGTCCTCCACCGTCACACTCACCCGTCCGGCCTGCCCGCCGACCGCGACGCGCACCACGCCTCCGGCGGGCGTAAACTCGAGCGCGTTCTGCACGAGATTTCCCACCGCTTGCCCCAGCAGAAACGCCTCGCCCTTCATCCGGAGCTCCTCACCCGCAGCCCATTCGAGCGACACCCGTTTCGCCCGCGCCGCCCACTGTGCGGCATCGCACACGCCCGCGACGATCGCCCGCAGCTCGACTTCGGCCGCGACTCCGGCGCCCGCGCGCCGCGCCTCCAACGCGGACAGCTCCAGCAGCCGGTCAACGATCATCTGCAGGCGATCCGACTCGGCGCGCAAGTTGCCTACAAAGCGCGCCCGCTCCGCCGCCGGCATGTCCTCCGCCAGCAGCTCCGCCGCACCCCGGATCGCTGAGAGCGGCGCCTTAAATTCATGCGCCAGCGCCTGCGTGTAGCGCTCCACGTGCGCCTTCCCCTCGAGCGTCACACGCATCTCTTCAAAGGCCCGGCCCAGCGCCGCGATCTCCGTGGCCTTCGAGGCCGGCGGCTCTGCCTTGCGGCCGTCGCGCACCGCCTGCGCATAGGCGGTCAATCGTTCCAGCGAGTGCGTCAGCCGCGACGCGATCCACCAGCCTGCCACGATCATCACCGCCGCAATCACCCCCGAATACGTCACCAGTCGCCACCGCGCCTCGGTGACGCCTGCCGTGATCGTCGCGAGCCGCCGCCCCACACCCACCCAGCCGACGAGCTCGCCGCCCATTCGCACCGGCGCGCGCACGCGCAGTTCGCCGTTCACCTCGGCCACATTCGGCAGCGAGTAGTTCTCCGACGCCAGACTCCCGCCGCCGAACATCGGCCACGCATACACTTGCCCGACATCACGACCACGCGCCGAGTCAAACAACACGCGCCCGCTCGCGTCGCTCGCAAACACCCGCAGCAACTCCGCATTCGGCGGCAGCGTCGCGAGTTTCTGCGTCCATGCCCCGTCGGCGCGCGGCCCCTCGGCGGCCAGCACCGCGAGAAACACGGCCGTATCGCCCATCGTCCGTCGCATCGACTCGACGTAGCGCAGTCGCACATCGCGCAGCACGAGGCCCATGAGCAGGGCAAACCCCGCCGCCGACACCGCCACGTAAACGACAAAGATGGCCGTGCGAATTTTCACCGCTTCACGTCGTCACTTCCCGCCCGCCGCACCCGGCTCGCGCAGGGAATACCCCAGCCCGCGATGCGTGCGAATCGGATCCGCTTCCTCCGCCCCACCGGCCGCCGCCCGCAACTTCGCCCGCAGCGTCTTGATGTGCGCATCCACCGTCCGGTCGAGACTCGCGCCCGGATCTTCCCAGCCCGCCGTCATCAACTGGTCCCGCGAAAACACGCGCCCCGGCTGCCCGGCCAGCACTTTCAGCAGACGAAACTCGTAGCGCGTCAGGTCCAGCGGCACGCCACGAAACGCGATCGCGCACCGCGCCTCATCGACCACCACCTCGCCGGCCGCCACCGCATGTTCTTTCGCCGCGCCGACGGCCGGCGCCACCCGCCGCAAGATCGCCTTCACCCGTGCCGTGAGCTCCCGCGGACTGAATGGCTTCACCAGATAGTCATCCCCGCCCAGCTCGAGCCCGAGCACACGATCAATCTCGGCATTTCGCGCCGTCAGAAAAATCACCGGCACCGCCGAAGTCTTGCGGATCGCCTTGCACACCTCAAACCCCGTCCCATCCGGCAGCCCCACATCGAGCACCACGAGCACAAACGGCCGCTCCTTCTTCGCCGCCGCTTCCAGCGCGACCAACCCCGCCCGCCCCGTCGTGCACCACTCCGGCGCAAAGCCCTCCGTCTTGAGGGCATAGACCAGCGTATCCGCAATCGCGGGCTCGTCTTCGACGATGAGGATGGGCTGAGCCGCATTCATCGCCGCCGCGCTCAACGCGCCGCTTCGCTCAACCGCGCGATCACCGCCGGCAGCAGCGCATGCTCCGCGGCGTGCACCTTGGTCGCCAGCGTTTCCAGCGTGTCGCCCGCCTCGATGCGCACCGCCGCCTGATCGAGAATCGGCCCGCCATCCACTTCGGCCGTCACCCCGTGCACGGTGCAGCCCGTGATTTTCACGCCGCGCCGAAAGGCCTGACCGATTCCGTCCAGCCCGGGGAAACTCGGCAGCAGACTCGGGTGCAGATTGATAATCTTCCCCGCAAAAGCATTCAGGAAGCCCGGCTTCAACACCCGCATGAAGCCCGCGAGCACCACGAGGTCCGGGGCCGCCGCGTTCACGGCCGCGATGAAACGCACCTCCCCTTCGCCCTCGAGCTTGGTCTTGAAGGGCGCCGGATCGACATACGCCGCCGGCACGCCGAAGCGCGCCCCGAGAGCGAGAATCCCTGCGTCCGGCTTGTCCGCCAGAATCTGCACGACGCGCGCGCGCCCGAGTTTACCCGCCTGCTGAGCGGAGAGAATCGCCTCGGCATTGGAGCCGCGGCCAGAACCGAGAATGACGACACGCATTAGAAAAATTCCACGGCTGCGACCCGTAGTTCACACACCGCATGATCGGCCCAGTAGGTCACCACCACACGATCAAAAAGCTCAACTCCGTTGAGCCGTCCCGCAGCGTCGCGCACTTGCTGTGCCGGAGTGCGAAACGGATGATCTGCCAGCCCGCGCAGAAAATTCTTCACTGCGCGCGCCTCCTCCGGCGGAAGCCCCGTCAACGCCTCTTCAGCAGATTCATCAAACACAAGGCGGTAGCAAGTCGCCATCAGCTCGTTTTGCCATCGGCTCGGCGCTCGGCCAAAACAGCATCTACTTGCTCCTCTGTGACCTTGTGGCCGGCATCCATCCGACGATGTGCTTCGGCAATCCGTTCAGCATAGCCGGGAGCCGTGATGACCCGCAGAACTCGCACGTGCTTTTCAACTTCCGCCAATTCCTCGGGCGTCAACTTCTCCAGTTGTTGGTGAATTTCCTGCACGCTCATGGTGAAAAGCTGGCCGAATTCCTCCGACCCGCAAGCTCACACTTCCCCTGCCGCCTTGATCCGTGCGATCAAGGCCGTCGTGCTGAACCCCGCGAGAAACGGCATGAATTTTATCTCCGCGCCCACGTCCTGCAGCGCCGAGCGCTCGCCTGCGTCGAGCTTCTCCAGCGTGTAGTCGCCCGCCTTCGTGTAGACATCCGGCCGCAGCGCCCGGATCTCCGCGTCGAGCCGCGGAGTCCGAAAGATAAACACCGCATCCACGCACGCGAGTGCCCCCAGCGCATAGGCCCTCTGCTCTTCGCTCTGCACCGGCCGGCTCGGCCCTTTCAACGCCCGCACGCTCGCATCCGCATTGAGTGCAATGAAGAGCGCATCGCCCAGCGCCCGGGCTTGCTGCAGGTAATAGAGGTGACCCGTGTGCAGTAGGTCGAAGACGCCGTTGGTCAGCACCACGCGTTTTCCCGCCGTCCGCAGCGCCTCGCGCTGCGCCACCGCACCGTCGACCGAAAAGAGTTTTGGGTTGTCGAGATTCACGTCTGCGCAAGCCTCACGATTCCCCTTCGGTTGTAAACCGCCTTTCCCTTCCCCGCCCTCTTCTGCCTTTGCGCTTATGAAACTCCGCCCCCTCACCGCTCTCGCTCTCTCCTTCGCCCTCGTCGCGACAGCCTTCGCCTCCAAGGAAAAGCCCGTCATCGGCCTCTCCCTCGACACGCTCAAGGAAGAGCGCTGGCAGCGCGACCGCGACACGTTCACCGCCGCCGCCGAGAAGCTCGGCGCCACCGTCATTGTCCAGTCCGCCAACAGCGACGACACCCGCCAGGTCCGCGACGTCGAATCCCTCATCAGCCGTGGCGTCGATGTCCTCGTGATCGTCCCGCACAATGGCGAAGCCATGGGCCGCGCCGTCAAATCCGCCACCGAAGCCAAGATCCCCGTCATCGCCTACGACCGCCTGATCAAGAACGCCCCCATCGATTACTACCTCTCCTTCGACAACGTGAAGGTCGGTGAAGCCCAAGCCGCCTACGCCGTCGCCCGTTTCCCCCAGGACCGCAAGGCCCGCATCGTCCGAATCTACGGCGCCCCCACAGACAACAACGCCAAGATGTTCAAGCAAGGTCAGGACAACATCCTCCTCCCCCTCATCGCCGCCGGTAAAGTCGAGGTCCTCCATGAAGACTGGGCGCAGGACTGGAAGCCCGAGAACGGCAAAAAAATCATGAACGCCGCGCTCACGAAGCACGGCCGCAGCCTCGACGCTGTCATCGCTTCCAACGACGGCACCGCCGGCGGCGCCATCCAGGCCCTCACCGAAGACGGCCTCGCCGGCAAAGTCCTCGTCACCGGCCAGGACGCGGATCTCGCCGCCTGCCAGCGCATCCTACGCGGCACCCAGGCCATGACGATCTACAAGCCCCTGAAAAATCTCGCCACTCTCGCCGCCCGCGTCGCCGTCGACGTCGCCAAAGGCCAGAAGCCCGCCGCCACCGGCACCCTCGACAACGGCGCCAAGAAAGTCCCCTCGATCTTCGAACAGGTCATCAGCGTCGACAAAGAGAACCTCCAGTCGACCGTCGTCGCTGACGCCTTCCACAAGGCTGCCGACCTGAAGTAGGGCGGACTTCAGTCCGCCTTTTTCGAGCGCAGCCTCGCCCCACGTCGCTCTATGCCCACTCTCCTCGAGTCCCGGGGCCTGACCAAGAAATTCCCCGGCGTCACCGCTCTCCGCGATGTCGCCTTCGCTCTCCGCGCCGGCGAGATCCACGCGCTGTGCGGTGAAAACGGCGCCGGCAAATCCACGCTCATCAAGCTCCTCGCCGGCATCCACCCGCACGGCTCCTACGAGGGCGAACTCCGTGTCGACGACCACCCCGTCGCCTTCCACTCCATTCGCGATGCCGAAGCCGCCGGGATCGCCGTCATCACGCAGGAGTTCGCCCTGATCGACGAACTCAGCGTCGGCGAAAACATCTTCCTCGGCCGCGCCCCGCGCCGCGGACTCCGGGTCGATTGGCTCACGCTCCACCGCCGCGCCACCGCCCTCCTCGCCGACTTCGGTCTCGCGCTCACCTCGGAAACTCCCGTCCGCGAACTCGGCATCGGCCAAAAGCAACTCGTCGAGATCGTCCGGGCGATGGACAAGAAATCGCGCGTCCTCGTCCTCGACGAACCCACCGCCGCCCTCACCGAGCAGGAGGTCGCCGTCCTCGTCGGCCACCTCCGCCGCCTCCGCGCGCAGGGCACCGCCTGCATCTACATTTCGCACAAACTGGACGAGGTCTTCGCTCTCGCCGATCGCATCACCGTCCTCCGCGACGGCGCGAGCATCACGACGCTCACCACGCGCGACACTACCATCCCTGTTGTCATCAAGCACATGGTCGGCCGCGAAATCACCGACCTCTTCCCCCGCCGCGCCACTTCCGCCCACGGTGGGGCGGGCTTTACGCCCGCTAGTTCGACCCCGGATGGCGGGGATAAACCCCGCCCCACCACCGAGCCCATCCTATCCGTCCGCGACCTCACCGTCGCCCCGTCCAAAAACGCCCCGCCCTTTCTCCGCGACGTCAGCTTCGATCTCCACCCCGGCGAAGTCCTTGGCCTCGGTGGCCTCATGGGCGCCGGTCGCACCGAGCTCCTCATGCACCTCTTCGGCGCTTGGGGCCACCGCGTCTCCGGCGATGTCACGCTTCGCGGCGCACCTCACGTCACGCCCACGCCCCGCGACTCCATCGCCCGCGGCCTCGTGCTCGTGACCGAGGATCGCAAGCGCTACGGCCTCGTCCTGCCTCAATCCATCGGCTTCAACCTCTCGCTCTCCAGCCTCCTCCAATTTCGCCGCGCCCCCGCTCGCCTCGATCTCCCCGCCGAGCACGTGCGCAACCAACATTTCTTCGACGCCCTCCGCGTCAAAGCCCCCAACCAGCAGGCCCGCGTCGGCGGCCTCTCTGGCGGCAACCAACAAAAAGTCGTCCTCGGCAAAGCCCTCATGACCGGCCCCACCGTGGTCATGCTAGACGAACCCACCCGCGGCATCGACGTCGGCGCCAAGCTCGAGGTCTACGAACTCATCAACCGTCTCACCGCCGAGGGCAAAGCCGTCCTCCTCGTCTCCAGCGAACTCCCCGAACTCATGGGCATGAGCGACCGCATCCTCATGCTCGCCGCCGGTTGTATCGGCGGGGAATTCACTCGCGACCAATTCGCCCAGGAAAAACTCCTCGCCGCCGCGATGGGACGCGCGCCGGTCACCGCCTAGTTTCTTCTCTGCCCGATGAACGCCCGCCTCCTCAAAAACCTCGCGCTACCTTTCGCGCTCCTCGCGGTCTGCGTGTTTTTCGCGCTGCGCGAGCCCGCCTTTCTCGGCCCGCGCAATCTCACCCAGCTCATCGTGGAGTTTTCCCTCACTGGCACCCTCGCGCTCGGGATGTTTCTTATCCTCCTCACGGGGCAGATCGATCTCTCCGTCGGCAGCGGCGTCGGTCTCATCGGCGGACTCGCTGCCGTGCTCGTGTTTCAGCAGGGCTGGCCCGCCCCACTCGCCCTCGGCACCGCCTTCGCCGCCGCCCTCGTGCTGTGGTTGCTGATGGGCGCCCTGATCGTCGGCCAGCGCATTCCGTCGTTTATTATTACCCTCGGCGGCCTGCTCATTTTCAAAGGCCTGTTTTGGCTCGTCATCCAAAACTCTACAATCCCTGTCGCGCGCGGCGATCAGGACAACCTCTACTCTCTGCTCACCACTTACTACCTCCCGCCCGCCGCCGGCCTCGCCCTCGCCGCCGCGGTCGCCGCTGGGCTCGCCCTCCTCACCTACCTCGCGCGCTCGGCTCGCACCGCACATAAACTTCCGGTCGCCGCCACCAACCGTGCTCTTGCCCAATGGTTCGCCACCGCCGCGGCTCTCCTCGGTGCGGCGTATCTTTTCAACCAGTTCCGCGGCGTCCCGCTCCCGCTCCTCATTCTCTCCGCCACCGCCGTCACGGTCTATTTCCTCACGCAACACACGCCCTTCGGCCGCTACCTCTACGCTATCGGCGGCAACGAGGAGGCCGCCGTGCTCTCCGGCATCGCGGTCAACCGCGTGCTCATCGGCGCCTATGTGCTCATGGGCGTCGCGGTCGCGCTCACCGGCTTCATGACCACCGCCTACTCCGGCTCCTCGACGACAACCGTCGGCGATCTCATGGAACTCGACGCCATCGCCGCCTGCGTAATCGGCGGCACCGCGCTCCGCGGCGGTCGCGGCACCGTCTGGGGCGTGATCTTCGGCGCGCTCATCATGACGGCCCTGCTGAACGGCATGACGCTCCTCGCCGTCGCCCCCGAAATCAAATTTATCGCCCGCGGCGCCGTGCTCACGCTCGCCGTGTGGATGGATGTCCGCCTGGGCAAAAAATAAGGCGGACCGCGCGGTCCGCCTTGTTCCTCAAAAGAACTTCTTCGCTTTTTCGAAGAAGCTCTTCGACGTCGGTTCGGAAGCATCGCCGCTCACGCGGGCAAACTCTTCCAGTATCCGCCGTTGGTCCGCGGTCAGTGACTGCGGCACCTCGACTTGCACGCGCACCAGTTGGTCGCCCTGGGCACCGCCGCGCAGGCTCGGCATGCCTTTACCGCGAAGGCGGAAGGTCGTGCTGCTCTGCGTCGCCGCCGGGATCTTCATGTCTGCCTGACCGAAGAGGGTCGGCACCTTGATCGTCCCACCGAGCGAGGCCAACGTGAACTTGATCGGAATCTCGCAGAACAGGTCTTCACCTTGTCGTTCGAACAGCTCGTGCTCCTTCACTGCGAGCACGATGTAGAGATCGCCCGCGTTGCCGCCGGCCATGCCCGCCTCGCCGTTGCCCGAGGAGCGCAGGCGCGAGCCCGTATCGACACCTGCCGGGATGCGCACGTTGAGCTTGGTGCTCTTCGCCACGCGACCTTCGCCGCGGCACGCGGTGC
>CANGHW010000037.1 GCA_947453695.1 Opitutia bacterium | reverse complement strand
GTTGAAACCGGAACCGGCAAAGCTGTTGCCGAGCGCCAGGAACGAATAGTCGAAGTTACCGCGGGTGCCGCCAAACGGCGTGGCAGACTCCAAAGCGGGACGATTCACGTAGCCCGGCGCATCGTTGACGAACGTTGCCACCTTACCGCTTGGCAGGGTGAGCGTGAGTCTCGCACCCGTCAGGTCATTGATCGGCTGACCGTAGATGTAGTTGTCGTTATCGATGAGATCCTGGGTGACACGATTCCAACCTGGATTCTCCTTGGCGCGGTGCCGGTAGTATTCGCCACCCGAGTAAATCGTGACGTTCGGCGAGAGCTTGGCCTTGAACGAACTGTAGATCGAAACGAAGTCGTTCTTGATGCCCTTGTAGTAGGAATCAGCGGCCTGATTCGTGATCGAAATGCGGTAGGCAGCAGGGGTGCCAAACACGAGCACCGGACCGCCTGCGTCGATCTGCGTGTTGAACTCGTCATGGGAACCGTAGCTGAAGGTCAGCGAGCCGCGCACCTTGTCGAAGTAGGGCGCCTTGGGCAGGAAGTTGACGTAGCCGCCGGGCTGAGCCGCGCTGTAGACCGCCGTGGCGGGGCCGCGCACGTAATCCATACCCTCGAGCGAACCGAAGGAGGTCGGGTAACCGTTACGATTCCACACGCGCTGCATGCCGTTGAAGTAAATGCTGCTGAACAGCGTGCGTGTGACCGGGAGGGCGGGCACGCCGTAGAAGTTCACGACCTTCGAACCGGGCACCGCCGAAGCCAAATCCCAGATTGTCTTGATCCCGCGCTGGGTGAGCGTCTCGGGAGTGAGCAGCGTGACTGAGCGGGGGGTGTCCAACAGGCTCCGGCTGGCGCCGAAGAGCGAGTCCACCGGACGGGAATTCTGGAGCAGCGACTTGGTGTCGCCCATCGTGCTTTCAGACGCGATGAACTTTTCGAGGACGGTCACGGGATCGGAACTCGCCGGCGCAGTCTGCGCCGACGCGGACACAGCGAGTGCTCCGGCGCCCGAGAGCGACAAGAGCACAACGCGGGGGATGCGGGTCAGTGGTTTCATGGTCATTTTGATGTGGGTGCGTCCGGCTGGGCAGGACGCGTGCCCCGGGCTGCACTGGCAGTCCGGCGGAAAGGTGATTGGCGTTAAAAAGGGGTGGACTACTTGCCACCGGCGGTGACTCGCACCTCGGCCGGTAAAAATTTGTCGTCGAGCACTTCGGTGATCGTCACCGGGCGGCCCAGCACACCGATGTCAGCGAGTTGCTTGATCTCCGTCGCCACGCGCGCGGGATCGAGTCGGCCCACCATCTCGCCCTTGGCCGAGTCCCCGCCCACGAGCTTATACTGCTTCATGGCGTCGACGCTGTAGGTGATGAACTCGGGCACCATTTGCTTGTTCAACTTGCCGATCAACGCATCCGCCTCGGTGCGGTCACCGGTGATGTAGTCATTCCAACCGCGGATCGAAGCGGCGTTGAACGCCCGCACCACGTCGGGATTTTTATCGATATACGAGCGACTCGCATACCATACCCGGTAGGGCGAGAACCCGGTGTCCGAGAGCAGCAGCGTCGCCGGCTTGGCGCCCTGGCGCTTCACGTAAAACGGTTCGTTGGTGATGAAACATTGCTGCACAAATTTCTTATCCGCCAGGTAGCGGCTGAGCCCGAAATCTAGCGGCGTGATCGAAACTTTGATGCCGTATTTCTTCTCCATCAGCGTGACCCAGTTCGAACCTGGCACCGCCATGATGCTGCGGCCGTCGAGATCCTTGAAATCGCGGATG
Organism: Opitutia bacterium; assembly: GCA_947453695.1. GTDB lineage: Bacteria > Verrucomicrobiota > Verrucomicrobiia > Opitutales > Opitutaceae > GAS368. Next base: position 38,081 of record CANGHW010000037.1, on the reverse strand, counting down.
CCCGCCTCTTCGTGAAACATGATCGCCTGCGGATCGCGCTGCATCAACGCCCCGACCATCACCGCCGGAATGCCCCGCCCCGCGCCCACGATAATCTCGTCGCTGCGGCCGATCCCAAATTGCGCCTGCCCCAATACGACTTTCTGCACCGGCATCGAGTTCGGGCCCCCCTGCGCGATCTCCACGTCGAGGCCGACCTCGCGGTAGTAGCCTTTCACCACCGCTTGGTAGAAGCCGCCGTGCTCCGGCTGCGCATACCAGTCCGTCTGCAAAATCACCTTCGTCAGCGGCTTCGCGGCGCCCGGCGCGGAGGCCGCACTGGGCGTAGCGGCCTTTTCGCCGCAGCCCGCCAGAACCATGACACTGCACGCGGCCAACCACGCCAGCAGCGTCCGACGGGAGGTGAGATGTGATTCGGTGCTCATTCTTTTTTGACCATTGAGTCGTGCCATTGGTGAAGGAGTCGCCAGTGCAGCCAGTTCACGCCGCCCACAAAGACGAAGCCGAGCAGGCAGGCCGTGAGGCCGGTCGCGAAGAGCGCCGGTGTTTTCAGCTGCGAAAAATACGCGATCGTCATGTAGCCGATCCCGCCCTGCCCGCCTTGGGCGCTGCCGGCCAGAAAGTCGCCCACGATCGCCCCGATCGGCGCGAGCGTGCCGGCGATCTTCATCCCGGTGAGAAAATACGGCATCGCTCCCGGGATCCGCAGGTAGCGGACTTCCTGACCGCGCGTCGCTTTGCACATGAGAAACAGCTCCTGCAAGTTTCGGTCCACGGAGACGAATCCCATGGTGGTATTTGCGACCACCGGGAAGAATCCGATCATAAAGGTGATCGCCACGATGCTCGGCAGGCCCTGCCCGAGCCACAGCACAAACACCGGCGCGAGGATCGTCACTGGCATCATCTGCAACACGAGAATATAGGGATAGAACGACGCCTTGATCCGCGGCGAGAAACCCAGCGCCATCGCGAGGAAAAATCCCACGCCCACGGCCGCGAGGAAACCCAACACCGCCCCGCGTGACGTGAGCATGACCGCGCTGATTAACACGCTACGCTCGTCCCAAGCCGCACGCAGGACTTCGTCCGGCGAGGGCAAGATGAAGCTCGGGACTCCGCTGATCTTCTTAATTAGATACCACAACGCGATCAGACCGATGCCGGTGACCGCGGGTTGGATCCAGGAGAGCAGGCGGGCTTTCATCGCTGGTTTACAGGTCAGTTATTGCGCACCGCACGCAGCGCGCGCGATGTCTTCGCCAGCAGTTGCAGAAACTCCGGCGTCTCCCGCAGCTCCGCGGGGCGGGGATACGCGAAGGGCACTTCAATCACCTGCGCGATGCGCCCGGGATTGGCCGAGAGCACCACGATACGCGTGGAGAGATAGACCGCTTCCGTCACGGAATGCGTGACGAAGAAGCCGGTGAAGGGATCGCGCGCCCGGATGGCCAGCAGATCCTCGTTGAGTTTGTCGCGCGTCATCTCGTCGAGCGCACCAAACGGCTCGTCGAGCAGCAGAATCTGCGGCGCCACACTTAGGGCGCGGGCGATGGAGACGCGCATCCGCATGCCGCCGGAGAGTTGCCAGGGAAAGCGCTGGGCGGCGGCCGCGAGGCCCACCACTTCGAGCATGTGCGCCACCCGCTCCTGCCGACGCACGGTCGGATCACCGCGCAACAATAGGGGCAGCTCGACGTTGTCTGCGACCCGCCGCCACGGGAGGAGATTGGCGTCCTGAAAGACGAAGAACATCAGTTCGCGCGCGTTCTCCGGCGTCATGCCGTCGATCACGAGTTCGCCCGATGACGCTTCCGTGAGACCCGCAATCAGCCGCAGGAGCGTCGACTTTCCGCAGCCGCTGGGGCCAATGAAACTCACAAACTCCCCGCGCTGCACCGCGAGTTCGACTCCGTCGAGCACCAGCGGCCCGCTCCCAAACCGCTTGCCGACGCGGTTTATTTTTACGAGCGGAGGCTGGTTCATGGGCGGATTCGCCATCGCCTTAGACTGCCGCCGCGAGCGCCGCGGCCGCCGCTCGTTCCGCCGCCGGATCAAACGGATTGTGGGGGTAAGATTTCATCTTCCCGGGGTTGAGCAGGCCACGCGGATCCACCTCGGTTTTAAACGCCCGCTTGTCCGCGATATTCGGATGCCGCCCGCCTTCTTCGAGATAGAAGGTATGCGGATTGGCGATGCCGACGCCGAGTTCGGCGCACGCCGCGAGGATCTCATTCAGGCGTTCCTCCGACTTAAAGAACAACAGCGGGATGCCACCTACCACGATATTACCCGCTGGCACCACGCCGCCTTCGGCCGAGCCGCGCATCATCTTGGGATTGCCCGCCACCCACTCGAGGTGGAACAGAATCTCTCCCGGAAACCGCCGGTGGAGTTCCTTGAACTGCTCGGCGAAATTCGCGCCGAAGCCCGCCTGCAAATACGTGATCGTGGGATCGGACTTCATCGCCCACAGGGTCGTGTGATTCCACGTGTAGTCCGTGAGGAAGGGTGGCTTCGGCGGATCGGACAGCGGCTGGCGATACACACACGCGATGCCCGCGGCAGCCGCGTGCGCCACCACCGCTTCGGTGATGGCCCGTTCGACGAGGAGGAAGGTCACGTGCTCGCCCGACTTAAAATACTTGGCCAGCGGCTTGAAATACGAGGGCGTGGGCCACTGGAACTGCGTCACGAGGCGCTTCGGCCACGCACTGTTCCTAGCCGCCGCATCGGTCCACGCCAGCAGGGCATCCCAGTCGGAGGCACTGAACGCGAGTTGGTCGTAGTCCAGTTTCGGCGCGAGGCGCATCTCGATCTCGACCATGAATCCCGTCGTGCCGTAAGTGTGCAGCGCCTTGAGCGAGTCCCGCTCTTCCAGTCGGATCAATTTGGGTTCGGCTTCACAGGTCATCACCGTGACCGACTTCACATTGTCATTCGCATTGATGCCGCCCCACGTGATGGAGCCGATGCCACCCGAGCCGCCGCAGAAGAAGCCGCCGAGTGAGCTCTTCACCCAGGTCGAGGGCATGCAGCGCAACTCCCAGCCGGCCAGCCGCGCCACGGTTTCGATCGTGCCGAGGCGCGCCCCGGCCTCCGCCCGCACCACACCGCCTTCGACCGAATGTATCCGGTCCAGCCGGGCCAGGTCGATCACGACTCCACCATAGAGAGGCACACACTGACCGTAGTTACCCGTGCCTGCGCCGCGCGGCACGATCGGCACGCCGGCCTTGAAACAAGCCGCAATGGTCTGTCGCGCCTGTTCGATTGTGCCCGGTCGCGCCACCAATTCGGCCCGTTTGTCGTCGAGCTGACGTTTCAACACCGGCGAATACCAATAAAAATCCTTCGACAGGGTCTCGAGCGAGTCGCCGCTCTCGATCACATTTTCCGGGCCCAGCAAGGCCCGCAGTTCGTTGCGCAGAGTGTCAGAGACGGTGGGCATGAATTCTGATTTTCATACTTAGCAAGTTCGCTGCCACCGCTCTGGCACTTTTGGCTAAATTACGGACCGGACCTCGCGTGGCATCGGCACTGCTGCCTTTCCGTTCGATGCTTCTCGTTCGTCGCGCCCGCGTTCCCGCCTCGCTGCTCCCCCTCAGCCTGCAACCCGCCGTCCTCGATTCACTGGAGCCGTCCGCACTCTGTGATTTAGCGCTGGTCGACGATCGCATCATTGCCGTCGCCCCCACCGGCGAAACCCCGCCCATCGGCCCGGGCGTCGTCGAGTTCGATGCCGGCGGCATGCTGGTCTTCCCCGGCTTCATCGACGCACATACTCATCTGGACAAGACACATACGTGGTATCGCGCGCCCAATCGCTCCGGCACGTTCGCCGAGGCGATCACCGCGCTCGCCCATGATAAGGATCATTGGACCGAGGCCGACCTCCTCCGCCGCGCGGGCTTCGCCTTGCGCACTGCCTGGGCTCAAGGCACCCGCGTCATCCGCACCCATCTCGACACCGGCCCCCAGTCTGAAGTCAGCCATGCGACGCTGGCCAAGCTCCGCGAACAGTGGCGCGGCCGCATTACAATCCAGACTGTGCCACTTTGCGCCACCGACGCGTTTACCACCCCCGAAGCCGATCAGATCGCCGACCTCGCCCTGCGCTACGGTGCGAGCGCACTCGGCGGCTTCCTGATCATGTCGCCGGATCTCCCTCGTCAGCTTGATCACACCCTCGCCATCGCCTGCGAGCGCGGCGTCGGGATCGATCTCCACGTCGACGAAAACGACAACCCGCAGGCCGAGTGCCTCCGTCTCGTGGCCGAGGCGGTGTTGCGCAATCAGTTCCCCTACCCTGTCGTCTGCGGCCATTGCTGCAGTCTCGCCGTGCAGGATTCCGACCGCGCGCGCTCCACCATCGACCTCGTCCGCGCCGCCCGTATCGGCATTATCTCGCTGCCGCTCTGCAACGCCTACCTGCAGGATCGCCGCACGCCCGCCTCTCCATTTCCCCGCACCCCGCGTTGGCGTGGCGTCACGCTGATCCACGACTTGCTCGCGGCCGGCGTGCCCGTCGCCTGTGCCGGCGACAATGTCCGCGACGCCTTTTACGCCTACGGCAACTACGATATGTTCGAGGTCTACCTCGAGAGCGTTCGCCTCGCCCATCTCGACTCCACGCTCGCCGACTCGGTGCGCGTCGTCACGAGCACCGCCGCCGATCTCGTCGGACTCCCCACCAACGGCCGCATCGCCCCCGGCTCGCCCGCCCAGCTCGTCGTCTTCGACGCCCACTCTTTCAGCGAACTCCTCAGCCGCCCTGCCACGCCTCGCCGCTGCATCGATGGCGAACTCGTCCACACGCCGCGCGTCCCCGATTTTTCCGAACTCGGCGACCGCCCCGTCTAACCTCCCTCCGCTGCCATGCTCCTCCGCCTCTCCAAGACCGCCCTCGTCGCCGCGTCCGCCTTCTTTCTCCTTCTCGTCGTCTTCAACAACCTCACCGACTACGGCTCCAACTTCGCCTTCGTGCAGCATGTCCTCGCCATGGACACCACGTTCCCCGGCAACCAGCTCATGTGGCGCGCCCTCAAGGCCCCCATAATCCACCACGCGTTCTACGCCTCTATTATACTGTGGGAGTTTGCCGCCGGTGCCCTGCTCGCCGTCGGCACGTGGAAGCTCTGGCAGGCCCGTCTCGCCTCCGCCGCCACGTGGCAGGCCGCCAAATCCCTTGCCGTCGCCGGCCTCGTCCTGAGCCTCCTCCAGTGGTTCGTCGCCTTCATCACCGTCGGCGGCGAGTGGTTCGTCATGTGGCAGTCCGGCACGTGGAACGGCCAAAACGCCGCCTTCCGCATGTTCGCCATCCTCGGCCTGATCTTGCTCTTCCTCAATCAGCGCGACGACGAACTCGCCTCCTAAACCATTTCCTCCTCTCGCACCCGCGCGCCTATGGGCGCCTTTCAATTCCCGACCGCCGGACGGTCTTTTGTGCTTTTTGTGGCCAACTTCCGATTCCGCACTTCCTCGCCGTGAAAAAAACCATCATCACCCCGCCCGGCTTCGCCGCCGCCCGCGGCACCTACAGCCCCGCCATCTTGCTCGAAGCTCCCGGCCAGCGCCTGCTCTACGCCACCGGTCAACTCGCCGTCGATCCCGCCGGCAAAGTCATCGCCCCCGGCGACGCCACCGCGCAGACGGAATACATCTTCAAGCTCCTCGGCGAAATCCTCACCGCCGCCGGCATGACCTACGACGACGTCGTGCGCGCCCAGACCTATCTGACCAACATCGACGACTTCCCGAAGTTCTCCGTCGTCCGCAATCGCTACTTCGGCACCTCCCTCGCCGCCAGCACCCTCATCGAGGTCAAGGGCCTCGCGCGTCCCGGTTGCTGCGTCGAAATCGAAATCACCGCTGCTCAATAATTCATGTCCACCGCCACGCTCGCCACTCCCCCGCTCTGTATCGCCGACGACGCGACCTTCTGGCCGTGGCGCCGCTGGCCCGAGTTCTCCCGCTGGCCCGAGCCGGAGAAAACTGTCGTCGTCGTCCCGCTCGCCGGCACCGCCGATTGGGGCCTCGGCCATCCGCTCGACGCCGAGGAGACCGCCCTCATGTCCATCTTGCGCGCCGCCTCACAAGCGCGCCCCGCCTCCCTCCCGCTCCTCGTCACGCCCCCGCTCCGCTTCGTGCTCGGCCCCGACACCGGCTGCGCCTTCGCCGTCGATGCCCCACTGGCCCACTCGTTTCTCTCCGATGTCCTCGGCTCCATCGCCGTCTCCGGTTTCAAGAAGGTCGTCCTCTACAATTCCAGCCCGTGGAACGAGGAACTGATCGCCGCCTCCGCCCGCGATAATCGCATCGCCCTCGGTCTCCAAATTTTCCGCATCAGCCTCAGCGGCCTCGGCCTCGACCTCCACCCCACGCGCGCCACGCCCACCACGCGCCGCAAGGTCCAAACCCTCGTCACCGCCCTCCTTGGCCGCGAACCCGACGCTCCTTCCTCTTCGGCGGCCCCCTTCGCCGCCCCCACGTGGGGCGACGAGACGATCCGCCCCCTCACCGAACCGGCCGCCCCGCTCGCCGCCGCGCGCATCGAAGCCGAGACCACCCTCGCCGCCGCCGCCAAACTCCTCGTCTCCCTCCTCGGCGAAATCCAAGCCCGCCCCCCGCTCCCGCACGGCGGCAAAATCGTCCCCGCCCAACCCTGAGCCCGGTCCCTTCCGGCTCCTCATCCCTCGGTCCCACCGTCTCCCCATCCCCTTCTCCGATGTTCCCCTCCTACCGCTCCCGCTACCTCCCCGCGATGACCCTGCGCGAGATCGCCGCGCTGCCCGACAAAGCCTGGGCCCCCGTCATCGTCGTTTGCGGCGCCATCGAACAACACGGCCCCCACCTCCCCGTCGCCGTCGATTCCCTCCTCGGCCAGGTCTGGGTCGAGCAATCCCTCGCGCGCCTCCCGGCCGACGCCTCGTGCTACCTCGCCCCGCCGATTACCATCGGCAAGAGCAACGAACACACCGGCTTCCCCGGCACGCTCTTCATTTCCAAGGACACCCTCCGCCTCCAGCTCCTCGCCATCGCGCGCCAGATCCACGCCTGGGGCTTCCGCCAACTCGCCATCATCCACACCCACGGCGGCAACTTCGCTGTCACCGGCTACACGCTCCGCGAAATCACCGCCACCTACGGCCTGCGCTGCGGCGTCCTCTCGCCCAAAGTCGACCTCGGCCTCCCTGCGCAGGAAATGGCCTTCGGTTACCACGCCAACACCGCCGAGACCGCGCTCCTTCTCGCCGTCGCCCCCCAATACGTCGACATGTCTGGCGCCGTCTGCGAATACGCCGGCAGCATCACCGACCCCGGCCAGCTCCGCGCCGAACGCGCCCCCGCCACCATGGCATGGATCACCTCCGACCTCTCCAAATCCGGCATCATGGGCGACGCCACCGCCGGCACCGCCGAACAGGGCCACGCGTGGGTCGCCAAAACCGCCCAAGGCATGGCCGACGCCATCGCCGAAACCTGCCGCGTCGGCCGCGCCGCCGTCGGACTCTGACCTGATTCCACTCTGCGTTACCTTCACTTTCCTTCGGCTTAGGCCGCAACCTGCCGTGCTGGCTTCACCTCGCGAACTACCCCTCGCGAGAAAAGCCTTCCCACCCCTCGCCGGACCCGCCTCAATCCGGCCCCGTGGCCACTTCCCAGATCATCGGAGCCGACGACATTCATGCTGCCATCCGGCAGCTCGCGACCGCCATTTCCACCCGTCACAGCTCAGCGAAAAAACTCCTCCTCCTCGGTATCGCCAACGGCGGCGTCACCCTCGCCCAACGCCTCTCGGTCGAGCTCGCGGCGCTCAGCCCCAAGCTCTCGGCTCCGACCGGCACCGTCGACATCTCTTTCCACCGCGACGACATCGGCCGCCACCCCATCCCGAAGGAGTTTGCCCCCACCCACATTCCCGCCGACGTCCACGGGGCCACGATCATTCTGATCGACGATGTCCTCTTTTCCGGCCGCACGGTAAAAGCCGCTCTGGACGAACTCTTCGACCACGGACGCCCGGCCAAAGTTGAGCTCGCCGTCCTCGTCGACCGCGGCGGTCGCCTCATGCCGGTCGCGGCCGACTACACGGGCCTCTTCATCACCGCGACCCCGGAGGAAAAAGTCGTCGTCACCCTCGACGCCACCTCCCCCTCCGCCGACTCCATCCGCGTCGAGTCACCCGCCCCGGCCCCGCATGCCGCCCCTGCCGCCCGCCGTCCGGCCAATCGTAAATCGTAAGACTCAAATCGTAAATTATACCCATGCCCTGGACGCGCCAACACCTCCTCACCCTGGAGGAACTCTCCCTCACCGAGATCGACCAGATCCACGCCACCGCGGTCGCCTTCAAACGCACCCTCTCGCGCAGCGTGAAGAAGGTCCCCGCCCTCCGCGGCAAGACCATCGTCAATCTCTTCCTTGAGCCCAGCACGCGCACGCGCATGGCCTTCGACATGGCGGCCAAGCGCCTGAGCGCCGACGTCATCTCCCTCGACGGAGCCAGCAGCAGCACGACCAAGGGCGAAACCCTCCGCGACACCGCCGAAAACATTCAGGCCCTCCAGGCCGACATGATCGTGATCCGCCACGCCGCCGCCGGCTCGCCGCTCTACCTTTCGCGCATTCTCGACATCCCCGTGATCAACGCCGGCGACGGCGCCCACGAGCACCCGACGCAGGGCCTCCTCGACACCTTCACGATGAAGGAGCACCTCGGCTCCCTCAAAGGTCGCAAGGTCGTCATTCTCGGCGATATTCTCTTCAGCCGCGTCGCCCGCTCCAACATCCATGCCCTCGTGAAAATGGGCGCCGCCGTCACACTCGTCGGCCCGTCCACGCTCGTCCCGCAATGGTTCACGGACCTTGGCGTGAGCGTCTCCTACGATCTCCGCAGCGCCCTCGCCGATGCCGAGGTCGTCATGCTCCTCCGCATCCAACACGAGCGCCAGACCAGCGGTCATTTTCCCTCCATCGGTGAATACACCAGCATGTTCGGCCTCAACAAGACCCGCGCCAGCTGGCTCAACCCCAAGGCCATCATCATGCACCCCGGCCCGATCAATCGCGGCGTGGAGATCGACAGCGAACTTGCCGACGGCGACCGCAGCGTGATTCTCGAACAAGTCACCAACGGCATCGCCGTCCGCATGGCCGTCCTCTACCTCTGCGCCGGCGGCCAGCCGGAGCTCGTGATGCCGACCGAGTGACTCGAGTTTTTTTGGCCACAAAAAACACGAAAAGTCACAAAAAGGAGACCCGGTGAAATTCGAGCATATTAACCAACTTTGCGACGTAGTGAGGGAAACATGCTTCGCACTTCATTGTTACCACAAGAACGGCCATGTGGAAAAAGTGTATGAAAACGGTCTGGCCCACCGACTCCGCAAACTCGGTCTAGATGTGCGTCAACAGCACCCGCTCCACGTTTTCGACGAGGATGGCACGCTTCTCGGCGAATTTTTCGCCGATCTCTACGTTGAGAATCGACTCGTCGTAGAGCTGAAAGCCACCCGTTCGGTCGCCAACGAACATATCGCCCAACTCCTTGGTTACCTTAAATCCGGCCGCATCGAAACTGGTCTGCTCATCAATTTCGGTGCTCCAATTCTCCACGTGAAAAAATATCTCATAACCGACCAACCTCCGGTCTAAAGTCACTACTCCGATTTTTGTGCCTTTTCGTGTTTTTCGTGGCCATCCCTCCGACCTCTGAACCTCTCCGATGCCTAATCTCTGGATCCAAAACGCCCGCGTCATCGACCCCGCTGCCCAGCGCGACGCCCGCGGCGACCTCTTCGTCTCCGACGGCAAACTCGTGCCGTCGCTCTCCGCCGCCGCGAAGAAGCGCGCCAAGAAAATCGACGCCGCCGGCCTCGTCGCCTGCCCCGGTCTCGTCGATATCCACGTCCACTTCCGCGAGCCCGGCCAGACGCACAAAGAAAACATCGGCACCGGCACCCGCGCCGCCGCCGCCGGTGGTTTCACGACCGTCGTCTGCATGCCCAACACGTCTCCCGTCGCCGACACCGCGGGCACCATTCAGTTCATCAATGACGCCATCCGCCGCGATGCCGTCATCAAGGTCCTGCCCACCGGCTGCATCAGCGTCGGGATGAAAGGCCAGGCCCTCGCCCCCATCGGCTCGCTCAAGCGCATGGGCGTCGTCGCGATCACCGACGACGGCGAGTGTGTGCAGTCCAACGAGCTCATGCGCCGCGCCTGCGAATACGCGAAGATGTTCGACCTGCCGCTCATGGACCACTGTCAGGATGCCTCGCTCACGCACGGCGCGGTCATGAATGAGGGCACCGTCTCCACCCGCCTCGGCCTCCGCGGCTGGCCCCACGCCGCCGAAGACATCATTGTCGCCCGCGACGTCATCCTCTCGGAATACACCGGCGCGCACATCCATCTGCAGCACATCTCCTCGCGCTACTCTGTCGGCATCATCCGCCGCGCCAAGCAGCGCGGCGTCAAAATCTCCGCCGAGGCCACGCCGCACCACATCGCCCTCACGGACGAGTCGCTCGCGACCTACGACACGAACTTCAAGATGAACCCGCCGCTGCGCACCGAGGAGGATCGCCTCGCGCTCATCGAGGGCCTGCGCGACGGCACGCTCGACTGCGTCAGCACCGACCACGCCCCGCACACCGATTACGAGAAGGACAAGGAATTCGACTTCGCGCCCAACGGCATCCTCGGCATGGAGACCTCGCTCCCCATCACGCTCGAGATCCTCGTCCGCCAAAACAAATTCAAGCTGCCGTTCGTGATCGACCTCATGACCCGCCGCCCGGCCGACCTCATGAAGCTCCCCGCCGGCACGCTGGCCGACGGCGCCGCCGCCGACATTTGCCTCTTCGATCCCAACGAGAAGTGGCTCTACGACGCGAAGAAAGGTTTTAGCAAATCAAGCAACTCCCCCTGGTCCGGCCAGACCCTGACTGGGCGCGTGAAGACCACCATCGTCGACGGCCGCATCGTCTACGACGGGAAGAAAATCCTCTGATCGTTTGGCGGTAGCGGCGTTCCAGGACCGCCGTTCCCATCCGCGCTCCATGCCCGCCAGCACTCTCGTCTTCGCCAACGGCCTTGAGCTTGCGCTCGTGTTCGTCGGCTGCGTGCTGCTCTGGCGCCACGCCTTGTCGCCCGCCGCGCGCGCCACTCGCGTTGCTCCCACCCTGCCGACCTGGGAGGGTGCACTCAGCGACTTCATGCTTTTCTTCTGGCTCGTGATCGCCGGCGGAGTCGTGTTGCCGCTGATCGCGCAACCGCTGGCCCGCCTTACTCCCCTCGGCGAAACCGGCCGAATCATGGTCGTCAACGCCGCCTTTCAACTCGGCATGCTGGGCGGCGCGCTCGGCTACACCCGCACCTTCGGGCGCCACCAAGTCCGGCTACCGCTTGGGCTCCGCACCTCGCTCCTCCCGGGCGTCACCACGTTTCTCGTTTCCCTTCCGCTGGTCGTCCTCGTCGGACTCGCCTGGCTCGGAGTCATGAAACTCATCGGCCTCCCGCCCGATCGTCAGGACCTCGTCCGGATCTTTACCGAGACGAAATCGCCGGCCCTGCTCACCTTCATGATCGTCCTCGCCACCGTGCTGGCGCCGGTGACCGAGGAACTGGTCTTCCGTGCCGGCATGTTTCGCTTTGCCCGCACCCGGCTCCCGCGCTGGGCCGCACTGCTTCTTCCGGCCTGCTTCTTCGCCGCGTTGCACAATCACTTTGCGACCTTCGCCCCGCTCGTCGTGCTCGGCATCGTCTTCTCCCTCGCCTACGAGCGCACTGGCAGCATCGCGACCTCGATGATCGCTCACGGCCTCTTCAACGCCTACAGCGTGCTGCGTATCTTCATCAACCCCGACGCCACGTGAACCATGCACCCGTTTGCGAAAAAAACGGCCGACTCCGTCGCCTCGCTCGGTGAGGAAAAACTCATCGCGGCCATCCGCCGTTGGCTCGGCTCCGCTTCGCCCCGCGCTCCCTTTGGCATCGGCGATGATTGCGCGGTCCTCCCCGCCTCCCGCCGCGCCCAACTCATCACGGTCGATCCGGTCATCTACCCGCGCCATTTCGACGATGCCGTCCCTCCCCGCGATGTCGGGGCGAAGCTGCTCAAGCGCAACCTGAGCGACCTCGCCGCCATGGGCGGTCGCCCCACCGCCGCCGTCCTCGCCCTCACCCTCGATGCCCGCACGAGCCTCGTCTGGCTCGAACAATTCTATCGCGGCCTCGCCGCCACCGCGCGCCGCTATCAGGTCCCCATCGTCGGCGGCGACATCGCCCAAGCCGACGGCACCGTCGCCGCCAGTCTCACGCTGCTCGGCGAAGCCGCCGGCGCCCGGGTCGTCACGCGCACCGGGGCACGGCGCGGTGACTGGATCTATGTAACCGGTGAACTCGGCGCCAGCCTCCCGACCCGTCATCACGTGACCTTCACCCCGCGCCTCGCCGAAGGCGCATGGTTGGCCCGCCACGCCGCCGTGCGCGCGATGATGGATCTCAGCGACGGCCTCGCCAAGGACCTCCACGCCCTCACACCCCCCGGCGCCAAACCCGCCCTCGACGGCGCCGCGCTGCCGCTTCGCCGCACCGCCGATCTCCGCGGTGCCCTCACCGATGGTGAAGACTACGAACTCGTCTTCGCCCTGGCCGCCCGCACCGATCGCCAAAAATTCGCCGCCGCCTGGCGCCGCGCCTTCCCGCACACCCGCCTCACCTGCCTCGGCCAATTCGTCTCCACCACCGCGTCCGCCCCGGGCACGCTCAACCTCGCCGACTTCCGTGGCTACGAACATCTACGATAAACTCCGCGCTGGCGTAGTTACGTCGTCTGCCGCCGAGACGCAGACCCTCGCCGGCGAACTGGCCGCCGCCCTGCCCGCCGACATCGTGCTCGCACTCCACGGCAATCTCGGCGTCGGCAAGACCACCTTCGTCCAGGGACTAGCGCGCGGCTTCGGCCTCACCGAACCCATCACGAGTCCTACCTTCACGATCTTCACGCTGCACCGCGGAAAAGGCCCGTCCGCCCGCACCTTGATCCACCTCGATGCCTATCGCCTCGAGCATGCCAATCAACTCGACGACCTCATGCTCGAGGATTTTCTCACGCCGCCTTATTGCCTCGCCGTGGAGTGGCCGGAGAACGTCGCCGCCTGGCTACCGCCGCAGACGCTCCACTTCGAACTCGGGATCATGCCCGACGAGCGCCACACGCTGCGCCTGCGTTGAGTTACCACCCCAACAGAGATTTTCGCTGTAGCGGCGGTCTATGACCGCCGGGATCGCATAGTGCATTCGACGGCAGTCACCCACGCCGCTACCGTCCGGCCCATACCGCGTTCACCTTACCCTCCGCTCGCCAATTTCACCGCGACATAATCGCCGCTGAACATTGCGACCTTCTCTCCGTCCAAAGTGAGCACCGCCGCGACCTCCAGGCGGGCCTTCCCATGCCGTGCGAGCGTGCGAAGAAATTTCTCAAACACCTCTGCCGGCACCGCCTCGCACCGCGCTACAAATTCGCCAGTAATCGGCGCGAGGTAGTCGACGGTGTTTTTCTGAATGACGAGCCGAGCTGGCTGCCCGGCGTCCCGCAACGCAAAGTGCAGCCAGGTCCAAGCGGCGAGAATTGCGACCGCCGAGGCACTGCCGCCAAACACCGTGGCACGATGATTGATATTCGGCTCGAGCGGAGCCGCCAGGGTCGCGCCAGTCTGGTCGCAGGCGATGACGCGCACGCCCATCGCTGCCGAGAGCGGAATATGTTCGTGGAGATAGGTCTGAACTCCCGCAGGTTCCATCCGCAAAAAGGGCGCGCTCATCGCGCGCCCTTGCAATTCTAAAGTGGGCCGACGGCGAACCGCGACCCGGACTTAATCAGGCGGTTGGTTCCGTGGGCTTCGTCTCTTCAGCGGCCGGAGCGGCTTCGGGCGCCGGAGCTGGTGCGGCTTCCGCCACCGGAGCCGGCGCGGGAGCAGTCTCAACTGCCGGAGCTTCCGGGAAATTCTCCGGATCGTGCTCTTCGGCTTCAATTTCCTTCTTGCGCGCCTCGACCACAGCCGGCGGGGCAAACAGACGACCGTCGATGAACTCAGTGACGTAGCCCTCGCGCACGAGCCACACGAGATCGCCCTGCAATCGGGAGAGTTTCGCGCGTTCGTCGATGGTGAGGACAGGCTCCGCTGGAGCGGGAGCCGGCACCGGGGCGGCAACTTCAGCCGCCGGAGCTTCGCCCTCCGCAGGTGTCGCCGGAACTGGCGCCGCTTCCGGAGCCTTGGCCGGCGCCGGCATCGTGATGCCGAGGAACTTCGTCGGCAGTTCACTGGCCCGCACCATGGGGTGAGCCTCGATAAACGAGATCAGCGCGCCGATGCTGTCGGAGAAGGTCTGGCCGGGCACGCGGAACTTGCGTTTCACCGCACACACGTAGCTGACGCCCTTCGAACCCTTCTTGAAGATCGTGAAATGCTCACGGCGCAGGCGACCACGGAGCGCATTGGCGGTGTCGAGCGGGAACTTCCGCTGACGCTCCAAAGCACCTTCGATTGCGCGGCGGATTTCACCGGGCGGCAGCGACTCGGCGATCTTCCCGTGGAAACGGGCATTCTCCGAGGTGCGCACCACTTTGTCGCGGGCGTGAGTCAGGAGGTAGAGGCGAGCATCTTCGAGCGAGTCGAAGGTCGGAACCACGGCCGCGGGGGCAGCTTCAGCAGGCGCCGCGTCTGCCGCGGGCGCCTCACCTTCCGCCGGTGCAGCGGCGGCCGGAGCCGGGGCTGCCTTGGGCGTATGCTTCCACGTGTAGCGCGTGGTCTTCTTCATCTTCTCCAGCCATTGCTTCACGGCTTCTTCGTCGCGCACGGTCTCGATGCGGCTCTTAAACGCCTCAAGCGACATCCGGCTAACTTTGGCGGCGTGATGCTGCTGCACGATCTGCGCGTAGCGGTGATAATTCGGCGGCCCGAGCAATTCGCCCGTAATGCCGCACTTGTTGATGACCTGGTAATTGCCCTTCGGCGGATCGACTTCGACGTCGGCCTTGTCGAAAAACTTGTCGAGGTGATTGGCCATCACGTGAGCCACCGCGGACTCGTCGCTCTCGAACGGGAGCGCATCGGGCACGGAGATGTAGAAACCCGTCTTGGCCGTCTGGGCTGCTCCGGGGGCGGAGGACTCCGCCGACTTGCGGGCGACGACCACCACGAAGCGATCGAGCTTCGCGACCACGGTGCGAGCGATCTCGAACAGCTCGATCGTGCGGCACGACTTCCGGATCGTCTGCACGAGCGTGTTAAAGCTGGTGTCCTCCGGATAGAAGGTGACGTTGAAAATCGGACTCTCGTAGGGGCCGTAGGGCTGACGCTCGGGATAGTCGCCGCGGCCGCCTTGACGCGGGCCACCACGATACTCACCGCCGCCGGGACCATCACGACGCGGTGCGCCGCGATATTCTCCAGCGCCATCGCGGCGGGGACCACCAGGACCAGCATAGTCACGGCGCTCGGGAGCGCCGACCGGAGCGCCTGCGGCCGGAGCCGGGCCGTCGCCACCGGGACCGCCGGGACCCGCCGGACGGCGGAACCCGCGACGATCGCGATTCGAGGGAGCGCCCGCGCCACCACCGTCACGCCGGTCTTCGCGGCGGGGACGATCCGAGCCGGGCTCGCGGTCGCGACGCTCGGACGGGGACGATTTGTCCTGTGTCCATTGCGTGCCGAAGCTGAAGCCCTGAAGTTGGGTCAGATCGAGTTTGTTGAAATCCGCAGGCGGATTTTCCTTGGGAGCGTTGTCGTCCATGTGTCCAAAAAGTCCCGCGGGAGCGGGACGAGAGTTCGCGTAGTGATGCTTGGGCCGTTCGTAGTCGGTCGGGAGTGTCCACGGCCCACTGGGAGAGTGGCAAGCAGTTTCCCGGCCAGCGGGACGTTTTACGAACGGGAGTAATCGGGGATTTTCACCCGCCTCCGGCCCTCCCACCCCCCGGCCACTCGTTTGTAACCTTGATTTCGCTGCCGCACGATTTCACACCATCCGCCAATCCTCCCCATGAAAGCTCTCCTCCTCACCGGTCCCAGCCAACTTGAACTCACGGATTTCCCCACCCCCACCTTTGGCGATGATGAGGTCCTCGTGCGCGTGCACGCCTGTGGCATCTGCGGGAGCGATATCCACGGCTGGGACGGATCGACCGGGCGGCGCCGCCCACCGCTCATCATGGGTCACGAGGCCTCCGGCGAAATCGTCGCAAAGGGTCCGCGCGTCACCCAGTGGCACATGGGCGACCGTGTGACGTTCGACTCCACGATCTCGTGCGGAACGTGCCGATTCTGTCAAAACGGCCAGATCAACCTCTGCGAGAACCGGCGCGTCATCGGCGTTTCACCGATCGAGTATAAACAACACGGTGCTTTCGCCGAATTCGTCGCCGTGCCGGATCGCATCCTCTATCGCCTGCCCGACACCCTCCCCTACGACCAGGCGGCGATGATTGAGCCGGTGTCGATCGCAGTGCACGCTGTGCAGCGCATCACCATCAAGCCGACCGACACCGCCGTGGTCGTCGGCAGCGGCATGATTGGTCTGCTCGTGATCCAAGCACTGCGCTGGGCGGGTGCCAAACAGGTCATCGCAGTCGATCTTGCCGAAAACCGCCTCGCCCTCGCCCGCCAGCTCGGTGCCACCCATACCCTTAACCCCACGACCACCCCCGATATCCCCGCCGAAGTGGCCCAGCTCACCGCAGGGCTCGGTGCCGATGTATCGCTGGAAGTCGTCGGCATCACCTCGACGGTCAATCTTTCCCTCGCCGTGCTGAAACGCGGCGGCTCCTGCGTCCTCGTTGGCAATCTCTCCCCCAAAACCCAGGACTTCCCGCTCCAGGCCGTCGTCACCAAAGAGCTCACGGTCGTCGGCACCTGCTCCAGCGCTGGCGAATATCCCTTGTGCCTGAATCTCATCGCCCAAGGCGTGATCGACGTGAAACCCATGATCGAAACGGTGGCGAAACTCGAAGACGGCGCCGAGTGGTTTACCAAGCTTAGCGCGAAAGACGGCGGCAAATACATGAAGGTGATTTTGGAGCCCTGAGCCCAACGCGGAGGTCTGGCTCCCTGGCCAGACCTCGGATCATCCCCAGCCAGAGATATCTTCGGTCACCCACTGGTCGACAGGCAGTCCGACAAGACCGATCTTTTCGAACGGTCGATCAGCAGAGCAGATCTAGGTCGGCTCCCTTCCGGCGAAGCGCTGCTCAACAGCATCACACCCAAAACAATCGGTGATTTCCCCGGGTGGGCGGGAGGCTCCACCGCAGATCAGCGGCGCGCCTCAATCGCTTTCGCCTCGCCGCCTAAATTCCATTTTTCCCGCAGGAAAATGGTGCCCGGGACAGGACTCGAACCTGCACGCCTTACGGCACACGCCCCTCAAACGTGTGTGTCTACCAATTCCACCACCCGGGCAGTTGGGAAGCGAAGGAGGGCGGACTAAGAGCTATCCGTTTCGCGATGTAAAGCCCTGAAATTAGTTCGCGCAAAAATCCTCACTTTCCCTCTGGGCTGGCTCACCGCATCTGCCGATCAGCCAGTCCGTGGGCGAGGTCGGCGGCGAAAAACGGTCCACGATAAACCATGCCCGAATACACCTGCACCAAGGTGGCTCCGGCATCGAGCTTCTCACCGGCACCGGCAACATCGGTGATGCCACCGACGCCAATGATGGGCAGCCGCCCCTGCGTAGAGCGGGAGATGTAATTCACTATCTCGGTCGAGCGACGGAGCAGTGGGGCTCCACTGAGACCGCCTGCTTCGTTGACCGACGCAAAGAACCCCGGACGGGCCAGCGTGGTGTTGGTGGCGATAATCCCATCGAGGCGAAACTCTGCAATCACCCCGAGCGCCGCGTCGATCTGTGGCCACGTCAGGTCCGGTGCGATCTTCAGCAACACCGGCACGCGGCGTTTCCCCGGCTGCTCGGCTCGCTCGCGATTTGCGCGCGTAATCGCGCCCAACAATTCGCGGAGCCTCGACTCGTCCTGCAACTGGCGCAGACCCGGCGTATTGGGGCTGGAAACGTTCAACACGAGATAGTCCGCGTAGTCCGCGAGGCGCCGGAAGCTGGCGAGATAATCTTCTGCTGCCTTCTCGATGTCGGTCACCTTTGATTTGCCAAGATTTACTCCGAGCGGAATCCGACGCGCCCCCACTCCTGGCTGGGTCGCGAGCCGGGCCGCCACCGCCTCCGCGCCTTCATTGTTGAAGCCCATGCGATTGATCACGGCCTCCTGAGCTGGATAACGAAACATGCGCGGCGGTGGATTCCCGGGCTGGCCCAGTGCTGTGACCGTCCCGATCTCCACGTGCCCGAACCCCAGTGCCGCTGCCGCCGGCCAGGCCCGCGCGTTCTTATCAAAGCCCGCTGCCAGACCGACTGCGTTGGGAAACTTCAGCCCAAATGCCTCGACCGGTTTCGTGCCGGCCGGCAGGCGCGACCACGCCTCCAGCGCC
This sequence comes from Opitutia bacterium, assembly GCA_947453695.1. Classification (GTDB taxonomy): domain Bacteria; phylum Verrucomicrobiota; class Verrucomicrobiia; order Opitutales; family Opitutaceae; genus GAS368. The sequence continues at coordinate 19,569 of CANGHW010000037.1, read as the reverse complement.
AGACATAACGGTGATAGTGATCCCAGCAGTGCCATCGCCTGCACTCCCCGCTCGTGCGCCGCCTCGGAATCCAGCCGGAAGAACATTGGTCGGATCAGCTTTTCGTAGAAATGTCCCATGGCGCGCAGCCTGAAATCCACCTGCCAAATGGCAAGTGCCGCGCGTGCCAAAACTCCCTCCGCCCAGCAATTTCCGCACGGAAAAGGCGCCGTAACCGGCCTGTTACACGGTGACGGTTTTTGTGCTTGTTTTTTCAACCTCCCCTCGCACGCTGCGCCAAAAATCACATTCCTGACTCATGGCCAAAGCTATCTCTGCTCTAGACTGGTGTATCGTTCGTCTCGGTGACGACCACAATTGGTGGGTCGCCGAAACCAGCGACCCCGTTCGCTGGGATGTCGATGGCCTGAGCATCGTCGATCCCCGCCAAATCGCCCACCTCGTCGATCTCGTCGAGCCGCTGCGCGACTACGGTTTCGACCAGGATGTTTTCGAGGCCGCTTTCATCCCCTTCCGCATCGATAAGGACCTCGGCAATGGCAAGGTCCGCCTCAAGCGCGTCAAAGAATCGCTCTTCGACTCCGAGGAGAAACTCTTCGCCCTCGCCGATATTCTCGACGAAGAAAACGGGCCCTACGCCGACCTCCTCGACCATCTCACCCGCTGCCGCGTGAAGATGCTCAACGATCTCTTTGCCTTCGAAAGCAAACTCTCGGTCGATGAAGTCGAGGACGAGATCCGCGAAGACCAGAACAGCCACTTTATCCAGGGCAAGTCCGTCCACACCTTCGAGGAGCTCACCGGTATTCTCGACTATATGCCCGCGGGCTACGATGCCGACGAGGAAGCCCCGGCCAAAGGAATCGAAGACGAGGAAGATGACGATCTGCCCGAACTCGACGAAGCCGAGGAAGAAAAACTCAAGAACGACGAATCCCTCAAATGGGATGAAGACGAAGAGGGCGCTGCCGCGACCGATGAAGAAGGCGGCGACAAGAAAAAGAAAGCCAAGGCTGATGATGATGACGACTCGGACGACGACGAGGACGAGGATGATGACGACGAGGATGATGACGATGACGACGAGGATGACGACGACGAGAAGCCCAAGAAGAAGGCCAAGGGTAAGCGCTAATCCCCGGTCCGCTCACTGCCTCGCCTAAAATAACCACTCACGGCAGCCCTTAATCGGCTGCCGTTTTTTTTGCCCCACTCCCCCCAGCCGCACGCGGCAGTTGCCAACCGCACGTAGTTGCGGCACATGCCACGCCACATGAATTTCGTTCCGCGTGCCTTTCTCGCCTGCCTCGCCGCCGCCCTCCTGATCGTGGTTGGATGCGCAACGGGAAGCAGCGACGCTACGCGCGCCAATCCGCAGATCCCCGTGCCCACCTCCACGGCCCAGCTCCGGCCTGGTGACAGCCTGACGGTCGCCCTTCAAGGTGTGCCCGACCCCAGCAACAATAGTGTCCAAATCGACGAGCAGGGCTTGATCAGCCTACCGTTCATCGGAGTGCTCAGTGCCGCCGGAGTCAGCACCGCCGAACTTTCGCAACGCATCCGCGAGACCTACGTCTCCAAGAAAATCTACACGGTGGTCGATGTCTCGGTCAGCGTGACGGAGCGGTTTGTCTATGTCGGTGGCGAAGTCCAACGGCCCGGGCGCATTGTTTGGACGCCTGACCTCAGCGTCGCCAAGGCAATTCAAGCCGCCGGCGGCTTCACGCTCTATGCCAAGGAAACCGCCGTGAGTCTTTCACGCGAAAAAAACTCCTACACGATCGACGTGAAACTCGCACAAAAGAATCCCGCACAAGACCCGCACCTGATGCCCGGAGACTCCTTGCAGGTCTCGCGCTCTCCCTTCTGACGTCGGAAAGTTGCCCGCGCGGAATTCTGCCCGGAACTGCAACGCTCCTCCTCGGCGCCTCCGCCTTCCCTGTCGCCTTGGATTTGGCCGCCGAAGGATAGCCTCCTGGCGACCGAGAACAAAAATCCGGGACGACCGCCCAATCGCCGGGTGCCGGCCCGACGGGGAACCTCACATATCCGGCGGGACGTTGGCGATGGCTTCCTCAATCGTGGTGAGGCCTTCCTTCACCTTGAGAATACTGTCTTGGTGCAGGGTCTTCATGCCGTTGCGCATCGCGATCTTCTTCAACTCGGCTGCCTCGGCCTCCTTGTTGATCGCCTCCACTAGCTCTTCATTGCTCACCATGAGCTCGTGGATGCCCACGCGGCCTTTGTAGCCGGAGCCGCCGCACTTTGGGCAGCCCTTGGGGTTGGCCTTGAAAATCTGACCGTTCCAGCCGATCGCCTTCTCCAAGATCTCCCGCTCGCGCCCCTCGGGCGTAAACGGCTGCCGGCACTGCTTGCACACGCGGCGCATGAGGCGCTGCGCACAGACGCACAGGAGCGACGACGAGACCATGAATGACTCCACGCCCATTTCCGTGAGACGGGAAACCGTCGTCGGCGCATCGTTGGTGTGGAGCGTCGAGATCAACAAGTGACCAGTGAGCGCGGCTTCGACGGCGATACCTGCCGTCTCTTTATCACGGATTTCGCCGACGAGAATGATGTCGGGATCTTGGCGGAGAAAGGCACGGAGTGCAGTCGCAAAGGTCAGACCGATCTGCCGGTGCATCTGCATTTGGTTCAGGCCGGGCAGCGTGTATTCGATCGGATCCTCGGCTGTGCGGATGACGATATCCGGCGTGTTGATCTCGTTGAGGGCCGAATAGAGCGTCATCGACTTGCCCGAGCCGGTCGGCCCGCAGTGAAGAATCATGCCGTAGGGCTGGCGGATGCACTCGCGATACTTCGCGAGATTCTCCTCGGAAAACCCGAGCGCAGGCAGCGGCAAGGTCGTCTTCTGCTTGTCGAGAATACGCATGACCACGCCCTCACCGTGATTCAGCGGTGCGGTCGAGACACGCAAGTCGAGGTCGAGATTCTTCTTCGTGTATTGCTTGAAGATGATGCGTCCATCCTGCGGCAACCGGCGCTCCGAGATGTCCAGATTGCACATGATCTTCAGGCGGGCGATCAGCGCGGGGCCGACCTTCTTCGGCAGGCGCAGCTTCTCACTGCAGATACCGTCGATGCGGTTGCGGACGATCACTTCCTTCTCCTGCGGCTCAATGTGGATGTCGGACGTGCCGGAAAAATAGGCATCCTCGATGATACGGTTCGCGAGCTGAATGATCGGGCCGGACTCCTCGTTGACGTCTTCCTCCTTCAGTTCGCCATCGGTGGCGGCTTCGCCGTATTCGGCGCCAATCTGCATGACGACGTCGTCAAACCCAGCAGCGCGATCCTGGCCCTTGTTGAATTTGTCGCGGATGTCCTTTTCGCGTGCGAGCAGACGCACCACGCGTTTGCCGGTCATCTCCTGGATCTTCGTCGGGAGCGTAACCTCAAACGGATTGGCAAACGCCACCAGCAGCATCTCGCCGACCTGCCCCACGGGGATCACGAGGTTTTCTTTGCAGAAGTCTTCCGGGATCCGCTCGAAGGTGTGCGGCGTAATGCGGTAGTGCGCGACATTGTAGGGCGACAGGTTCAACGCCCGGGCCTTGGCCACGAGGCACTGGAAGGCCGTGACTTTGAATTCCTCCTGCAGCAGCTTGTCGAGCGCATCGCCGGACAGATCCTCGGGCCGAGCCGACAAGGCGCTGCGCTGATCGCCGTCGAGCCGTCCCATCTCGACGAGCTTGGAAACAATCTGAAGCTGAATTTTTCCGAGCGGCATGGCTTATTTGGTCGGTGCGACCGGCACTGGAATCGGCACAGGCAACACCGGGGCGTTGGCGTGATCGATGGGGAGTTTCTCGAGATAATCGGCAATGCCTTCCAAGGTGGTGCCAAACCAGATGATCGGACCGGAAAGGTGCTTTTCCCAAAACGTGCGGACCGCCGGGCTCAGGTAATACGCCGTGGCGACGAAGTGAAAATCTTCCTCGCGATCAAAGGGCACGGTCCAAGTGGCCCAGCAGGCCCCCACATCGAGCCCTTTCTTCGAGTCTTCCGGCACCTCGTAATCCCGAAGGTCGACGAGGCCAACGCCTTCGCTCTCCACGAGATGGTGCAGCACGTCGTCCTCCTTCAACACTTTCATGTCGTAGGCCAAAATGCCGAGAATTGTGCTCTGACGCGGCTGTTCCCCTGCGACAATCTCGATCAGCTTCTCGTTGGCATTTTCGAGGTCCTCGATCTTGACCAGATTGTGCTCCACGAGATTGGCCCCGAGGAGTCGGTTGGCGCGCATCAAGAGCGGACGGTGTTCCTTGGACATGGACGGTTAAGGTGGCTCAGGCAGCGGCCTCTGCCGACTTTTTTTCGCGGGCCCGGAACTTAGTCACTCGTTTTAACAATTCCTTTTTAAGCTTTTCGAGCCCATCACCCGTAAGACACGAGATCTGCACGATTTCGGCCGTCTTGTAGCGCGTCTTGAACTTCTTCAGCTGCGCCGCCGATTCAGGCACATCCATCTTGTTCGCCACGACGAGGCGCGGCTTCTTGAGCAGCGCCTTGTCGTAGAGCTCAAGCTCCTTGAGCAAATGCTTATAGTCGTCGCGCGGGTCGCGCGCATCTGTGCCGGCCATGTCGATCAGGAAGATGAGCAGGGCGCAGCGCTCGATGTGGCGCAGAAACCGGTGCCCAAGGCCGCGGTTTTCATGTGCACCCTCGATCAGTCCGGGGACATCCGCCAGCAATAGGCGCTTGGTGCCGTTAACTTCATCCGAGTAGTCGATCACACCGATTTGCGGGTGCAGCGTCGTAAACGGATAGGCGGCAGTCTTCGGGCGGGCCTTGGTAATCCGCGTAGTGAGAGAGGATTTTCCGGCATTCGGGAAGCCGACGAGGCCGATATCCGCGATGCTCTTGAGCACGAGTCGGTATTCGCCCCGCTCACCGTCGAGTCCGGGGTTGGCGCGTTTCGGGGCGCGGTTGGTGGAGTTTTTGAAGTGCGTGTTACCCCAGCCGCCATTACCGCCTTTGCAAAGGACGATCCGTTGGCCGTCTTCAATGATCTCCGCGACGACTTTTCCGGTGGCCAAGTCGGTGACCACGGTGCCCAGCGGCATGCGCATATCACAGGGCTTACCGTCTTTTCCGTGGCAATCGGCCCCTTGACCGTGCTCGCCGCGCTCACCGTTCCAGTGGGGCTGAAACTTGTAGTCCACGAGATTGTTCGTGTTTACGTCGCCAATCAGCACGACATCTCCGCCGCGGCCGCCATCGCCGCCATTGGGCCCGCCCCACGGCTCGTATTTTTCGCGGCGGAAGCTGATACAGCCTCGTCCGCCGTCGCCGGCCGCTAGTTTAACTGTGCATTCGTCAACAAACATGCGCCTACGATGCAGAAGCCTCCGCGTTTGCCAAGGGGTGGATTCCACCCCCGCAAATCAAATCGGACCTGATGTCAGCGTCAGAGCGCGATCTTGATGCCGCGCCGCAGGTAGGTCGGCACGTCGAGGTCCTGGCCGTCAAAGAGATTGCGGTCCGTCTTCTCGAAGTGTCCGCGGCGCTCGACTTCACCAAAGCCAAACTCCTCCTGAGCGACCTTGGCTGCCAATAGATTGCGGGCCTCGGCGCTCTCCGCTGGCGCCTCGGGGGCAAAGGAAAGAATGTTTTCAGCCTCGGCGGTAGCCGGGCTTCCGGCCGGTGAGACTGCCGGCGCATTTTCCGATCGCGGTGCAAAGGGCGCGGCCGTTTTCCCGCGTGCGACCGGGGCTGGGCGACGCGAGGTGCCGCTGCGTCCACTCATGTCGCTGGTGCCGAGGACGCATACCTCGACACGGCCAGCCAGGTCTTCATCGATCACCGCGCCCATGATAACGTGGGAATCGCGTCCGAACTGCTCCGTAATCGCGCTCATGAGCTCGTTGACCTTGGGCAGGGTAAGATCGGCGCCACCGACGATGTTCACCAGCAGGCGGTCGGCCTTGCGCGAAAACTCCGGTGTGTGCAGGAGCGGACACATCTTGAGGCTGGCGATGGTATCAGCGACGGCGTTTTCGCCCGCGCCACCGCCAAGTCCGAAGAGGGTCTTGCCACCCCGTTGGTTGAACGCCTGGCGGAGGGTGGCGAAGTCGAGGTTGATGAGGCCGGTCTTAAAGAGCATGGCCCAGATCGATTTAACACCGCGACCGATCCACTCGTCGGCCCGGGCAAAGGAATCGAGCACGGTCTCGTTCTCCGCCGCTTCTTGCATGAGCACATCGTTCGGGAGCGGGATCACAGCGTCGCATACCTGCCGAAGGGCCCGCAGTCCCTCCTCGGCTTGTTTAAGCCGCCGACCGCCCTCGAAAGAGAAGGGCATCGTGACAAACGCGATGACGAGCGCACCCGCTTCCGCAGCAATTTCCGCCACCACCGGCGATGCACCACTACCGGTGCCACCACCCATACCGGTGACGAGAAAGACAAGATCACAGTCTTTGACGACCTTGGTGATTTTCTCGCGGTCTGCTTCAGCCGCCTCCCGGCCAAGGTCGGGATCTCCACCGGCGCCGAGGCCGCGAGTCACGCCCATGCCGATCAGGATTTTGTCCTGCACCGGCGAGCTCGAGAGGGCCTGATGATCGGTATTGATGACCGCCATCTGGAGGCGCTCCAGATTTTCCATCTTCAGGCGGTCGACGGCATTGGAGCCAGCGCCGCCGACTCCGATGAGTTTGATGGCGACGGAGCGATCGGTAAGCAGCCCGTTGGCGAGGGGAAGTTCGTGGTGCGACATGGCTGGGTGAGCTCAGGTGGTGGCGAAGAGGCGTTTTACGCCGGAGAAGAAACCGCCGCCGCGGCGCGGTGGCGCGGATTTTTCCGCCTGCGCGCTCACTCCGTAGTAGAGGAGCCCGAGACCCGCGTGGAAACCGGGATCACGTAGATTTTCGCTGACCCAGGTCGGCGCTTCGCCGAGATGCGCCGGCACACCGAACACTTTGGCTGCGACTTCAGCGATGCCGGGGAGCTTGGCCGTGCCACCGGTCAATACGACGCCGGCGACGCAGGTCTCAGTCGAAAACGCCGTGCCGAGTTTTTTCTTCACCACTTCAAGGAGTTCCCACGTGCGCGCGGAGGTGATTTGCTCGAGCGCCTGTTGGTTGAGCTGGCGGTCACCGATGGTAAAATCGCCATTGAGCATGACCTTGGCGGCCTTGTCTTTTGTTTGCACACTGGCGCGCCCGAAGCGGAGCTTCAGCTTTTCCGCCTGCCCTTCCGTGAGTCGGAGACCGATGCTCAAATCGTTGGTTAAATGGGTGCCACCCACGGGAACCACACCGGTCAGATGGGGGGCTCCGTCACGGTAGAGCACGTAGTCAGTGGTGCCGGCTCCGATATCAAGCACGAGCACGCCGTGCTGCCGTTCCTCGGACGTCGTCACCATGTGGCCGGCGGCCAGGCTGGAGAGCACGAGCTCACGCACCTCGAGGTTAAATCCGCGAATCACGTGAATGTTGTCCGCCAAGCGCTGCTCCTGACCGTGCACCGTCCAATAGCCAACCTCGAGGCGCTGCCCCATGAGGTTTTCCGGCAAGGCCGGCACAAGGCGGCCATCGACGCGAAACGGGCGCCGAATGTGGTGCACCACCATGCGGCCGTCGGGCAGATCCTTGGACTTGGCGAGATCGCAAACCGTGCGGATATCGTCCGGCTCGATCATATTGTCGGCCGCCTTCACGTTCACCGACGCTTCGTTGTAAAACCCTTCCAAGTGGCCCCCCGTCTGCGCCAGATAAACATATTCGATGCGTTCGCCGGCATCGCGCTCGGCCTGCTCGAGCGCACTGTGCGTGCACTCACTGGCTGCTTTGTAGTCGACCACGCTGCCCTTGATGACACCGCGCGAGGAGCACTCGCCGCAACCGATGATGGCGAGCTCACGGCCGGTATACTCTCCGATGAGGACGGTGATTTTCGAGGTGCCGATTTCAACGGCGCCGATGAACGAGGGACGAGAGCTCACAGTTTCGATTTGGGCTGAGAATTGGGAAAGAAGTTAAACGCCGGCGCCGGGCGCGCAGCGGTGGCAGACGAGGGGATTTTGGCCGCAGGCGCTGCGGCGGGTTGAAATGCAATCGAGACCTCCCGCCCGAGCGACAAATCGATCTTCACCGGCGGCGTGGGCATCGCGACAAACGAGTCCCACTGATAGTCCAACTTCGCGAGTTGCTGGAAAAAATCGCCGTTGGCCGCGAACACGACCTGCGTGCCGGGTGAGGTGCGCACGATAATCTCGCTGTCCGACTCTAGGCGGCTGAGCGAAACGACCTGCCACGTGCGATAGAGGTGGGGGGCATCGAGGCGAGCGCGGGACAGGAGGTCGGCCACCAGCGCCATGCCTTCCAGCGGAAGAAAACGATTCTCCGACCGAGCGAGCTTCACGCCATCGAGCCAGGGCAGACGAGCGAGAGTGTCGTCGGGGTAGCCTTCACCTTCGAACACCACGCCGTCCCGGGCGACGAGAAGCTTCCGCTGTTCCCCGCCATGACTGGCCATGATGCGCGCGATCGGCGAACGCTCCGCCACCTGTGCGCGCAGCGTATGTGGGAGTTTCTTCGACAGATTGGCTGCGCTCACTTGCCCGGTCGCAACGAGCCGGGCGCTCAGCGCTTGGAGGTCCAGCTCCATCAGCGAGGCGTTTTTCGGCAGCGCCAGCGTGCGCGCGAGCCACTCCTGACGGAGCACGCCGTCGGTCGTGAGCTCAAGATTGCGCACCGGCACGGCTTTGGCTGCCTCCGGGGTCTTGGCAGGATTTTCCTGCAGAGCGCGGGCGACTTCCCACGCACCCCAGGCGACGCCGCCGATCACGACCGCCACGCCAAGACTGCGCAGCACGGACGTAGTCAGCCGCCACTTGCCTTCGCGCGACATGGCACGGGGCTTCACGGGCTGGGGAATGTCTCTCCAGCTGCGCGCGGTGGGGGCGTTGACGATATCTTTGCTCAAGGAAAATTAGGCAGACGTCGCCACTTGAAAACGCAGCAGCGCAGGCTTCACCAACTCCCGGACCAGTCCCGCAAAATCCAGCCCCACGCAACGCGCACTCATCGGCAACAAGCTCGTTTCTTTCATGCCGGGCAGCGTGTTGATTTCCAGCAAAAACGCGTCGCCTTCCGCCGGTAAAATGAAGTCGACGCGCGAATAGTCGCGGCAGCCGCACGCGGCGAAGGCGGTCTCGGCCGCGCGCTGGACCTTGGCGGTCGTCGTATCATCCAGCGGAGCGGGCGCAAAATACTCGGTCAGACCCTTGGTGTATTTGCTGGTGAAGTCGTAGACGCCCGACTTCGGGCGGATTTCGACGATACCCATCGCTTTGCCATGGAGCACGCCTACGGAGAGTTCGCGGCCGATGATCCGGCGCTCGATCAGCCAGGAACCAGCGGTGATGGAAGCGAGTTTAGCGACCAACTCGGCGTGCGTGCCAATTACGCTGAGTCCTACGCTGCTGCCCTCATTGTTCGGTTTCACGACGACGCTTTCGCCGAGTTTGGCTATTACCATTTCGGCCCTGGGCTTCTGATCGGCGGTGAAACGCACCGCGTCTGCCACCCGCACTCCCCGGGCAGCCGCGGCTTCCTTGGTGCGGGTTTTGTCCATCGTGAGCGCGCTGCTCGCCGCATCGCACCCGGCGTAAACGATGCCGGCGGTATCAAGGAGGCGCTGCATGCCGCCGTCTTCACCAAATGTGCCATGAAGCGTTGAAAACACGACATGTTGCTTCGGATCGAGGCCGGCCGGGATCGCGTCGGCATTGATCTCGAAAAGGCGCGTCGGGAAGGACCGAGCCAAAGACAAGGCCGCCGCGCGGCCCGAGCCGAGCGAGACTTCGCGTTCCGCGGAGATACCGCCGGCGAGAACAGCAATGATAGGGAGTGGAGTGCTCATGAAATTTTGAAGGGATGTCGAGGGATGTTGGAATGGCCGAAGCGCAAAGCGATGCGCGGGCGCAAAGGAGGTCACAGCACGTCCGGCCAATTTTTCCCGTAGAGAATGGCTTCGGGCTCCAAGTCGATGCCCTTGGCCAGCTTCACGTGGGCGCGAACCCGACGAATCAGTTCAAGCACATCGTCGCTGCGGGCCGCACCGCGATTCACGATGAAGTTGGCGTGCACAGGAGAAACCTCGGCGTCCCCCACCCGCGTTCCCTTTAGCCCGGACTCATCGATCAGGCGCCCGGCCGATGCGCCCGGTGGATTCTTAAATATACACCCCGCGCTCGGTTCGCGCGGCTGGGATTCCTGACGTTTCTTCCGGTAAACGTCGATCTGACGCGCGATCGCATCAGCGTCAGCACTTGCCGCCGGTCGCAATAGGGCCCCCAGAGCGACCGCGTGATGGAGTTCCTCACAATGACGATAGGCGACATGCATCTCGGCTTTCGGGAGGGTGCGCACCTCGCCATCGGGCGTCATGAGCCGGACCTCCTCCACGATGTCGAACATCCATCCACCCATCGCCCCCGCATTCATGCGCAGAGCACCGCCGACGTTGCCAGGAATGCCTTCGAGAAACTCAAAGCCAACCAGGCCGGCCTTGGTCGCGAGACCGCAGAGATTCTTTAGCCGCAAACCGGCGCCGACCCAGACCTTGCCGTCGCACCGGGGCTCAAACGCTGCCCAACGTTCGTTCGCCAGCGACACCACGAGCCCATCGACCCCGTCTTCGGGCACGATCAGATTTGAACCACGCCCGAGCATGAGAACCGAGATACCGCGTCGCCGGGCCGCACGCCACAGGATCGCAAAGTCCGCCTCAGAGGCAGGCTCGGCGTAGACCCGCGCCGCCCCCCCCACACGCATGGTGGTCTTGGGACCGAGCGGCTCCTCGCGCCGCACCTTCGTCGCAGGAGAGAGCACCGCAGCGACTTCGGCTACGAGATCATCCCAACAAACAACGGAGGAAGCGGTCGACACGGGCGATAAATGGGTAGCGGAGATACTCATGCCGTCACCTGCGCGGAGGAGTCAGACGAAGCAGCGGGTGACGCGATGATGTGCTCAAGGTCACGCAGCATGAGGTCGAGTGAATTGGCTCGATCCATCCGCTGCAGGTTGGATCGGAATTGGCGGAGCAGCCACTCGTTGCCGAGCACCTCAAGGACCTCGGTGCGAAGCGTGGAAATTTTCGTTTGTTCAACCACGAGGCCGCCCCCCTGCTGCTCGAAAAACGCGGCGTTGGCGCGCTGGTGGTCGTCGGCCGCCTGCGGAAACGGGACCAGGACCGCAGGAGTTTCGCAGCGAATGAGTTCGGCCAGCGTGCCGGCTCCGGCCCGCGAGACCACGAGATCAGCAGCGGAAAGCAGTTCGCCGATGCGGTCGCTAAATGCGACGAAGTGGGACTTTATGACGGTGCCTGTTTTGGAAACGCGCTCCATGACGCCATCGCGGCCTTTCCCCATGCCAGTCACGCAATAAACTTGGATGTTTTCGGCCGCCAAGGCGTCGAGCGAGTCGCGCACCCAGTCATTGAGCGCGCCCGAGCCCTGGCTCCCCCCGAGGATGACAAGGGTCCTGAGCGCGGGGTCGAGGCCGAGCGCCGCGCGAGCCACAGCCGGAGACTGACGGGCTATTTCGCGACGCACGGGCAACCCGACATGGCGCGTGGCCGAAGCGCGGACATTGCCGAGTGTAATGCCCGGGGGAAGGTAGACCCGGCGGGCAAATCGGCCGAGCGAGCGAATGGCTCGGCCCGGCACGCGGTTGGATTCGTGGAGTGCAACCGGCACGCCAAGCACGCGGCCGGCGAGGACCGCCGGGGCAGAGGTAAATCCACCAAAACCCACGATGGCGTCCGGTTGCCACGAGCGGACGAGGCGCAGGCACTGCCAGACTGACTGCGTTTGCGAGACGATGAAACGCACCGCAGCGACCGGGCCCGTGGAGAATCCGATGCCGGGCATACGCTCGAAGCGGAGCTGCGGATATTTCTCCAGCAGGCGGGCATCGACCTTCTTCTGGCTGACCAAAAGCACGGCCTCATGACCGCGCTCGGTCAGTCCCTCAGCCAGAGAGATGCCGGGCGAAAGGTGGCCTCCGGTGCCACCGCAGGAAAGGAGGAATTTACTCATGCCATGACCTCCCGCATTGCGCGTTCGTGGTGCGGCAGCGTTGCGCGGCCCCAGGTGCGCTGGGTGTTCAGCAAAATGCCGAGTAACAAACCCATCAGCAGGAGATTCGACAATCCGGCGCTAATGAACGGGAGCGACATGCCCTTCGTGGGAAACATGCCGGTCACGACGCCGAGATTGATGACGGCTTGCAGGCAGATCAGTAGCAGACAACCCGTCACCAGAAGAAAGTGGAAGAGATTGGGTGCGCGGCGCAGATGCACGAGCCCAGCGATGAAGATCACCGTAAAGACCGCCACCACCCCGAGTGTGAACCACAGACCAAGCTCTTCGCCGACAATGGAAAATATAAAATCTGTATGCGCCTCAGGCAGGTAACTGAGTTGTTGGCGACCCTGGCCCAACCCCGTGCCTTCCGTGCCGCCGGCGGCGAAAGCCGCGAGCGCCTGACGGAGCTGGTAGGATTTTTCTTCGCTCAAAAACTCCAACATACGGCGCAGGCGGTTGGGCGTGATCACCACCAGCAATGAGAACCCGGCGACGACGAATGCAATGGTCGGAACAGTGTAGCGCCATTTCGCGCCCGCGAGGAAGAGCAGCAAAATACCGACCGCGATCATGAGTGCCGCCGTGCCGAAATCGGGCTCCAGGACGACGAGGCCGGCAAAGGCCCCGATAATGGCGAGCGGAATGAGATAGCCGCGCTTAAACTCGCCGATACGCGTCTGATTCAGGGCGAGATAGTGCGCGAGACAGAAGACAAGACCAAGCTTCGCAAACTCGGAAACCTGCACACGGAGTGAACCAAAACCGAGCCAACGCTTGCTGCCTTTGACCGAAATACCCACATGCGGGATCAGCACCGCGATCAAGAGCACCAGAAGGCCGAGCCCAATCCATTTCGCGTAACGACGCAGGTAGTCGAGGTTGATCCGACTGGCGACAAAGCAAAGCACAGCCGCAAGGGCGACGCCGATGAGCTGCTTCTGCAGATATTGAAACGGAACCTCGACTCCCTGCTTGGTTTTGAACGATGCGCTCGCGCTGAACAAGATCGAGAGGCCCAGGCTCGTGAGGCCAATGGCGCAGACGACGATGATCGTGGCGGGATTGAGCAACACCCTCGCGGGTGAGGTGTCAGCGGAGCGTTCGCTGGCCATGGCAGGTTGCCGCTAGCGACCAACGTTAGGGTTTCTTGGGCGACGAGGCTTCCTCGACGCGGATGACCGGCACATCCGTCGGAGGTGGCGGGGCGGTGCTGATCACCGGCGCGGGGCCACCATCAAGTTGCGGTGTGGTAAAGGAGGGGCGAGTCTCCGCGGCGGGCATGGACGCAGGAGCCTTGGCGCCGTTCTTGCCTGCGGCAGGGGCATTTTTCGGGTCCCATCCAGGGATCACGAGCTCTTTGCCGGCCGCGAGTTTTGCCGGGTCGGTGATATTATTGGCCAGAGCGAGGTCACGCTGCTTGACGCCATATTTCTGGGCGATCGTGCCGAGCGTTTCACCGGATTTAACCGTGTGACGCACCCCCGCCGGGGATTTGGTCGCAACCGACTCCCCGGCCTTGGGGGCAACGTCGTAGGACGCCGCTGGTGCCGCCACAGGCGCGGAAGCTTTCGGCATGGACTTGCCTGGGATGACCAGCTTCTGGCCCAGCTTCAAAACCGCGCTGGTCTTGAGATTGTTGGCCGCCGCGAGATCGGTGGTGCTGATCTTATTCTTGTTCGCGATGCTCCAGAGGCTGTCGCCCGATTTAACCGTGTAAGTCGCCGCCGGGGTCACGTCGGCCACCGGCTCGGAGACCAGCGTGGACGCTGCAGGTGTGCCCGGGCGAGTAGGCGTAAAACGGACACCTCCGGACGTCGGAGCGGCGCTGGCCATCGCATCAGGGTTAAACGTTATCGGCGGGGGCGGCGGCGCAGCCGTAATGCTCGTCGTGGTGTTTGGCACCGTGAGCGGCGCCGGAGCCTCTACTTTGGCCACGGTGTCAGTGGGCGCTGGCGCAGGTTTGGAGGAGGAGCTGCAGCCTGGATTGGCGAAAATCAGGACGAGGGCAAACACGTGGATACCCACGACGATGCCGAAAATTTTGACGATTTTCATAGGGATTAAGGATGACGTTTTTTCGAGAAGTTAGCGAGTGAAAGGTGCCCGTGGACGGAAATCAGGTTCGCGGCGCGCGAGCCGCGCGCGCGAGCTTGGCGCGACGGGCCGCCCAGGCGCGGATGAAGTCGCGGTTACTGGCGACCACCGGTTGGTGAATCTTCACCCCGCGCACCAAGCGCGGGGCGCCGGGCGCGGCGATTTCCAGTTGGGCATGGGCGACCGGGACGGTAACGGAGATCGTTTTCATGTTAGCGCAGTTTCAGCGTGCCCAGGCCAGCAAGCGCGCAGATGAGTGAGAGCACCCAGAAACGGAGAACTACCTTGGTTTCCGGCCAGCCTTGTTTTTGGAAATGGTGGTGAATCGGCGCCATGAGGAAAAAACGCTTCCCCTCGCCTGTCGGGCTACGGCGCTTGGTGAACTTGAAATAGCCGACTTGGATGATCACCGAGACGGCCTCCCAAACAAACACCCCGCCCACGATCACAAGGGTGAGCGGCTGCTGCACCATAAACGCCATGATTCCAATCAGGCCACCAAGCGCGAGCGAGCCGGTGTCACCCATGAAAACCTCGGCGGGAAAAGAATTATACCAAAGGAAAGCGAGCCCGGCGCCAACGAGTGCTCCACAAACCACCGTCAGTTCACCTGCGCCTGAGACATAGGGCACGAGGAGGTATTCGGAGAGGATGATATTGCCTGCGATGTAGGCCAGGATGCCGTAGACAAGTGCGACGGAAATCGTGCAACCGATGGCCAGTCCATCGAGGCCATCCGTGAGGTTGATCGCGTTGCTGAAGCCGACGAGCCAAAGATAGATGAAAACAAAGAGTGCCGGGAGTCCGATGAAACCGGAAAAAATCCACACCGGATGCTTCACAAAAGGGATCCACAATTCGCGGATCTTTTCGGTGCTCGCTGGGTGCAGCAACAACGCCACCAATGCCACGATGGTCACGAGCGTCTGCCAAAAGATTTTCTCCCGGGAAGAGATGCCATTGCGGTTCTTGTGCACGACCTTCAGCCAGTCGTCGCGGAAGCCAACGGCGGTTAGCGCAGTGTAAACAAACAGCGCGACAATCACCCAAATTTTCGGAGCGGCCCAGAGAAAGGAGGCGCCAAATACAGCGGCAAAGATCAGCAGTCCGCCCATCGTGGGCGTGTTTTTCTTGTCGAAGCGTTTCGCGAGATCGCCAGTCCGGTCGTCGTCGTAATTTTGGCCGAATTTGAGCTTTTTCAGCTTCGAGATCAGCCAGGGACCGATGATAAAGCCGATCAACGCGGCCGTGACAGCAGCGCCGACCGTGCGAAACGTCAGCGAGCGGAAGACGCGCAACGGGCCAAACGTATTTTCGAAATCGGCGAGATAACTTAGCATGGCTGCGGTTGCGCGGCCTGGGCCTGCAGCGCGTTTTCAAGGTGGTAGCGGCGACTGCCCTTCACGAAGACCGCGCCCTGCCATTCGGCCACGGCAACGGCTACCGGATCGAGGGATGAAACGACTTGGAATTGAGCGGGCGACGCGCCGTTTTCGCGGAGGCCGGCGGCGACCTCGTGCGCTTGGGCACCGATGACAAAGAGACGATCGTTGTCGCGCAATGCGATCGCACGACCGAGCCGGCGGTGATGGGCAGGGGCCTCGGCTCCGAGCTCTTCCATGCAGCCGATCACGTAGAGGCGCGGTTCGGCCGCGGGCGCGACGGCCACAAAGGTTGCCAAGGCATCGTGCATCGACGCCGGATTCGCATTGTAGCAATCGACATAGAGCAGACGGCCGTGGTCTTCGCGCATCTCGCCCCGGAGTTTCGCGGGCTGCCAGGCGGCGAGGCGGGACTGAATCGTGTCGGGCGAGACGCCGAGCCAAAGCGCCGTGCAGATCGCGAGGACGGCATTCTGGGCATTGCCGTCGGTCACACGTCGGAAGGTGAAGGTAAGCGGGGGCGGCTGGCCGTAAGCGAGGGCGACGGCGGTCGATTCGCCTCGCTGGGTTACAGCAAAATAGACGGTGTCTTTCGGCGGTTCGGCGGGACGAATCACCTCCGCCGGCTCGATGCGCATGGTGCGCACCCCTAGGTCGCGGAAGGCGGCGAACTCGCCTACTTGCTGAGGAAAGATTGCCACCCCCGTGGCTCGAGTGGCGGCGGGGAGCCGGGATTTTTCGCGGGCGACACCATCGAGGCCGCCGAGTTCGTGCGTGTGCGCGTGCGCGATCAACGTGATGAGCGACACATCGGGCTCAATCATCTCGGCGAGTGGGGACATTTCGCCTGGCGCGCTGATGCCGGCCTCGATCACGGCGAAGCGGTGCCGCGTCGGATCGAGGCGCGTAAGCGTGAGCGGCACGCCGAGGTGGTTATTGAGATTTCCCTCGGTCGAAAGCACGGCGCCGGCCTCGCCGCCGAGGAGCAGCGCGACGAGGTTTTTCGTGGAAGTCTTACCCGCACTACCAGAGATGCCAATGACGGGACCGCGGAAGGTCCGGCGGTGCTCGCGGGCGATGCACTGAAAAGCCGCGAGGGGATCGGCGACGACGAGTTGCGGAAGGGCAAGCGAGCGATCCGGACACGACACGAGGGCGGCGGTGGCTCCGGCGGCAGCCGCGGCGGCGAGGAAATCGTGGCCATCGCGCTTGTCAGTTTTGAGTGCGACGAAAACCTGCCCGGCACCGACTGAACGAGAGTCGATGGTGAAGCCGCTAAGCGGCGAGACCGGCTGGGCCGTCCAACGGCCGCCGGTCCAGCGGGCAAGAGTTTCGGGAGTGAACACGGGCATATTACCTCGGCTGAATCAGGGCCTCCAGCAGTTCGCGAGCGACCTGACGGTCGTCGAACGGAAAGACGGTATCCGCGCATTCCTGCACCGTTTCGTGGCCCTTCCCGGCAATCACGAGGGTGTCGCCGGGTTGGCAGTCGGCGATGGCTTGGGCAATCGCGGCCCGGCGATCGGCGATCCACGCGACGGAGGCGGGCGCCGTGACGCCCGCGCGCATGTCGGCGAATATCTGTTCAATGGCTTCAGTGCGTGGATTGTCCGATGTGGCATATACGACATCGGCGTTTTCCTGCGCTGCGCGGACCATCGGGGCGCGCTTGGCGCGGTCACGGTTTCCGGCACAGCCAAAGACGACGCGAAGCTTCCCAGGAGTAACGGCGCGGAGCATGCCGAGGGCGTGGCGGAGCGCATCTTCGCTGTGGGCATAGTCGACGAAGACGTTAAACGACTGACCAGCTTCGACGCGCTCAATTCGGCCCGCGACGCCCTTGAAGGCGCGAAGCTTGGCGAGGAATACAACCGGATCACGACCGAGCCCCCATGCCGTGGCGATCGCGGCAAGGAGATTGCTAACGTGGTAGCGACCGACGAGCGGCGACTCGAGGTCCATGGTGCCGCCGGGCCAGACGAGGCGAAACGTAGTCCGGTTCGGCTGTAGCACGATCTGTTCGGCGCGCACCGAGGCGGCGCGGTTTTCACCATAGGTCACGACGCGAACCGCGGACACTTCGGCGGCCAGCTTATGCGTGAGCTTCTCGCCGTGAGCGTCGTCGAGGTTGACGACGGCGAGCTTGGGCGCCGGACCGTTGGCACCAGTGAAGAGGCGCGACTTCACCGCAAAATAGGATTCGAGCGTGCGGTGATAATCGAGGTGGTCAGGTGAGAGATTCGTGAAGACGACAGCGTTAAAGTGGAGACCGCGCACGCGCTGTTGGTCGATGCCGTGGGAGCTGACTTCCATGATCGCCTGGCGGCAGCCGGCGTCACGCATTTGTGCCATCAGGCCGTAAATATCGAGCGCCTCGGGCGTGGTATGGTAGGAAGGAACCGTGCGGGCCCCGAGGTCGTAATTGATCGTGCCGAGCAAGCCGACGCGCTGATCGCCGCTCATTAAATATTTGAGGATGTGCGCAACCGTGGTCTTGCCGCTGGTGCCGGTGACACCGACGACGGCCAGTTCACGGTCCGGGAATTTGTAGTAACGCTGCGCCACGGCGGCCAGCGAACGGCGGGCATCGGCCACCCGAATGAACGTCACACGCGACGGCGGGAATGACGGCATCTTCTGCACGACGATGGCGACAGCGCCGCGACTCACGGCTTCGTCGATGAACGAAGCGCCGTCGGTGCGCTGGCCAGGAAGAGCGAAGAAGAGATTGCCGGGCATCACGCGGCGGCTGTCGATCGCCAGTCCGGAGATCGGCCGGTCGAGTTCGCCCTTTACGGCGACGACTTCGTTTTCCCGGAAGAAGTCGGCGAGCTTCGGTGCGGTCTTAAAAACGCGGTTGATGGCGATAGTCTCAACGCGCGTGCGACGAGCGGCGCGTGGAGCAAACGCGGAGACGAGAGAATAGTTTTGCGTGAGATAGCCGATCATCGACGGGCGGTCTGCGTGGCGACCAGTTTGGGCGAAGCAGGCACCGGGACAGGGCCGGGCGCCTTGATTTCGAGAATGGGAATGAGCGCCTCACCGAGGCGTTTGAAAACAGGGGCGGCGACCCGGCCGCCGTAGGCGACGCCGTTGGGGCAGTGCGCATCGGCGTCGTCGACGATCACGGAGATCACGACCTGCGGATTACTCGCCGGGAAGAAGCCGACGAACGACGCGACGTGGTTCTTGCGCGACGGGATGCGCTTGGTCGTGCCGTTGGGCATGGTGACCGGGATATACTTTTGTGTGGTGCCCGTCTTGCCTGCGACCTCGTAGCCGGGAATCGCCGCCTCCGGCGCGGTGCCTTCTTTGGTCGCGATGCCCGTGAGCATCTGCGCCATCGTCTGGGCGGTCCGCTCGGAGACTACGCGGCGCACTTCCGAGCGGCCGTAGGAGCATACGATCTCACCCGAAGCATCGCGAATTTCACTGATCATCTGCGGACGGAGCAGCACGCCGCGATTGGCGATCACGCTCATCGCCTGGTGCATTTGCATCACGGTAACCGCGACGCTCTGGCCCATGGGCATACGGGTGATCGTCAAGCCGTCCCATTTCTCCGGACGCGCCATAATCCCGGCCTCTTCGTGCATGCCGGTGAGTCCGGTGCGTTGGCCAAAACCAAAGGCCCGGGCGAAATCATAGAATTGCTGGGCGCCGAGCTTCATCGCGAGTTGGGCGGCACCGCGGTTACTCGAGTGGGACACGATTTCTGCGACCGTGAGTGGGTGATCGAAGTGGTGATCTTCACCCGGCAGGGCGCGCGGCTTGCCGAGGTAGTCGATCTTGGTGATCGAGCAGTCAAACGTCGTCTGCGGGGAAACCAGTCCCTTCTCGAGGGCGCCGGCAGCAGCCACGATCTTAAAGACCGAGCCCGGCTCGTAGATGTCTCCCACGGCGATGTTCTTCAACTGGTCGAGCCGGTCGCGCGGGATCTTGTTATACTCGTTGGGATTGAAGGTAGGG
>CANGHW010000036.1 GCA_947453695.1 Opitutia bacterium | reverse complement strand
GCCCCCAGCCACTCGGCGCCCGCCCTCCTAGTGGTCACGCCGCCAACCGGATCGTCAGATACACGCAGCCCGCCACCCATGCCGCGACGACGAGTGAGACGACGACGCGAAACCACGTGCGTTGGGTCAGCGGCGGGCGCTCTCGCCCTGCGGAGCGGCGGCTGCGGCCGGTCTCCCGAAGAAAAGCCGAGTTTGCATTCATGCCGCGAGTTCAACGAGCCGCTTCCAGCATCCGCTCAACTCTCGACGGTGGCCGTTTTTCCGCGGCGGCGTTGCCAGACCGCAAGTCCGAGCATCGCGGCACCGGCGATCGCGGCGTAAGTGGAAGGCTCGGGGATGGCGCTCACAGAGCTCACCACTATGCCGTTGGGGGAACTCAGGCCGGTGATCGTGGTGAAGCTGGCCAGCGAAAGTCCCGTGGTGGCGTCAAACCCCTTCACGGTGCCGTCACTTCCCGAGACGAACAGACTCGTGCCAAAAACGGTGATACCTTGCGGGCCGGTCAGCCCCGATACCAGCGTGCCGGTGGAGGCCCCGGTCACCGCGTTGAAGGTCTCAATCGTGCCATTTCCCGCGCCGGTGCCGCCGTTGGCGACATAGAGGGTGCTGCCCGAGACCACGAGGCCGAGGGGATTGCTCAGATTGGTGGTCAAAGTCATCGTGGGCGTCGATGACATGGTCAAAAGGCTGTAGCCCTTGATCGTATTGGCGCCCGTGCCAGTGGTCGCTTGGGACACGAACAGCGTATCGCCAGAGATGGCGAGGCCGTAGGGGTTGGGGTTGGCGCCACTATTGGAGTTACCGGTCGAAAGGGTATTCAACTGCGTGCCGCTGAAATCATACTTAAACACATTTCCTGAGTTAAAGTTCGCGACATACAAATTGGTCCCCGTCAGCGCCAAGCCGAAAGGTGAAGTCAATCCAGAGAATCCTTCGCCAACCGCGGCGAAGCCCGTGGAAACCACTCCGCCAGTCCCATTCAGCGTCGCCGTCCGGATCGACGCGGCCCCTGACGTGGCATCCGAGATATACAGGGTCGACCCCGACAGCGCGAGACCCTGGAAGCCGTCCCCCGCGACCAGCGAGGAGTTGATGAGCGTGCCGGTAATATTGTAACTGCGGACGCCATTGGTGCCGTTCGGATCGGCCACAAAAATGGTCTGAGCACGTGCGGTGGCCGACAGGGCGGCGACCATGGCAACGAGGAGGAGCGCGGCGCGGGCGCCGGCGGAGGGCAAGAGAGAAGCAAGCAACGAGCGTTGATTTTTCATGTTGGTAGGTGGGGCGCGGGAGTCGTTTCCACGCTGAGCCCATCCGCAACGCCCCCTCGCCCCTCGTCCAACCTTCGGTGGCGAATCGCGGAGCCCGTGTGGCGAATCGCGGGAACCCGGCACCGCCGCTCAGAGCGCGCGGCGGATCGCTTCGAGCCGAGATTTCAGCTCCGCCCAACGGTCGCGGCTGGCGGAAACCGGCTCGGTCGCACCTTCGACGGTGAGCAGCGTGTGCTCGTCGCGGTCGCGTTCGTAGCCCGTCACGCGGGCGAGATTCACAATCTGCGTCCGGTGCACCCGCATGAAGTGGGTGGCGGGCAGCGTGTCTTCCCACGCCTTGAGGCTTTTGCGCAGGAAGATTCTCGTGCCGTCCGCGAGCAGCACTTCGGAGTAGTTGTCGCGGGCCACGATCACGCTGATGTCGCCCACCGCGGCGAAACGGGCCCGGGCGCCCGAGCGGAGGTAGACACGGTCTTCAAGGCGGAGGGCGGGGCCGGCGGGCACTTCGGCGCTGGCGTCCGGTGCGACCCGGCGCAGCGCCTCGGCGAGGCGGGCTGGCACGACGGGTTTGAGCAGGTAATCGAGGGCGTTGATTTCGAAAGCACGGAGTGCGTAGGTCTCGAAGGCCGTAACAAAGATTATCCGCGCCCGCGGACGCACGTCAGGCACGAGGTCGAAGGCGTTTCCGCCGATCAGCTGAATGTCGAGAAACACGAGATCATAGTCCGTGCGGGCCAGGAGCGCACGGGCGCTGTTGAAGGTCGCGGCCTCGGCCAAAATCGAAACTTCGGGATGCGGCCCAAGCTTGGCGCGCAGGTCGGCCCGGGCCGTCGTTTCGTCTTCGATGAGGAGAGCTTGCCGCACGGGAGTTAGGAGGAAGTGGGCCGGGGCGAAATGCGCAAGACTACGGTGACCCAGCCGTCGCCATGGGCAAACGTGAGTGCGTGAGCCCGCGGGTAGTGCCGGGCGAGGCGCTCGCGAAGATTTTCGAGGCCGATGCCAAGAGTGGATACGGTCTTCTTCGTCGCCGGCTCGATCCACTCGCCGGTGTTGGCCACCGTGAAGACCAGCGCGCCGTCTTCGCCGCGCGCCGCGGTGAGGCGCAGGCCCACGCGTTCGGCGCTCGTCGCACGACCGTATTTCAGGGCGTTTTCCACGAGCGGAAGCAGCAGGAAGTGGGGCAGAGCGTCAGTGAGGAGCGCGGCATCGCAGGTGATTTCAACGTCGAGCAGCGCGCCCCAGCGCGACTGTTCGATTTCGAGGTAGGCGCGCAGGAGCTGCACCTCTTCGCCCACCGTGGTCCAATCGCGATCATCCGACCGGTGCAGGGTGAGCCGGCAAAATTCCGCGAGCCGCTCCACCATTGTGCGCGGGGTGGAGGTTCCGGCGGGTAGCGTGGCGCTGATCGAGGTAAGAGTATTGAAGAGGAAGTGCGGGTTGAGCTGATACCGGAGGACTTCGAGGCGGGCCTTCTCCTCGGCCAGGCGGGCGGTGATTTTTTCGTCGAGCTCGAGTTGATTGAGGCGGATGAGTTCGGCGTTTTTGCGGGCCAGCTCTTCGGTGCGTTGGCTGACCAGGTCCTCGAGTCGCTCGGCGCGCTGGTGGAGGGTGTGCGTGCGGATGCGCACGATACCCGCAATCAGGCCGAGACCGGCCAGCCCATATCCGGCCAGGGCCCAGCGCGAGCGCCACCAGGGCGCGAGCACATTGAAGGCGAGCGCGGCGGGGGCGGCGGAGACACCAGCAGCGTCGCGGGCCCGCACTTCAAAACGATAGTCGCCGGAGGGGAGATTGGCGAAGGTGCGGTCGCGTCGGGCGGACCAATCGGACCACTCGTCTTCGAAGCCGGTGAGGCGCGTTTGGTAGCTGACCGGACTGGTGGGGCGCTGGCGCGGGGCGAGGTAGTTAAACACTACCGGAGGAGGACGCGTGGGCAATTGCGCCCCGGGGGAGACGCCACTCGCCTCTAGGAGAACCGCGAACGGCACGGGCGCCGCCGGCGGCGTGACACCGGCGAGGCGGGCGAGTCCACTGGCGCCGCAATACCAACGGACCGGGCCATCGGGGCCCGTCTCGGTGCGCACGCGCGAGATGCGACCGATGGTGGCGAGAGCGAAATGAGGCAGGAGGCGCATGTCATCCTCCGACGGCGGCGCAGACTCGGTGCGGTCAAAGAGGTCGCCGAGACCGCGGGCGTTGGGCAGGCGTTCGAAGCGGGCACCGCGACCGGAACTATCCGTCGGCACGAGGCGGAAAAAACCTTCGCTGGTCGTGGCATAGAGGACGCCGTCGCGGCGCGCGACATCAGTCACGGCGCCCTGACCCAGGCCGTTGACCGCATCGAACACCGAGACCGGCGAGGGCCACTCCAGCCGCGCGGCCCCCTGGTCCATGCCCAGCCAGAGGCCACCTTCGCGGTCGGGGGAAAAATCACGCACGGTTTTCACCACGAGGCCGATCGTCGTATCGAGCGGGCCAACGTAGCGGCCCGATGGATCGAAGCGGAGGCCGCCATCGCCGCTCATCGCCGAGAAGCCAAAGACACGTGAGCCGTCAGCGAGACGCCGGGCACAATAAACGCGTTTGCCGGCGAGCCAGTGGTCCATCTCGGTCGGAAACGGGGCCACGCGACCAGCAGCGCTGAGGTGAAAAAAGCCCTGCTCGGCGGTCAGGCACAGGAGTTCACCCGCCGCGGCGGGCTCGATACTGATGATTTGCTGTTCGCGGAACAGCGGATCGTCGGCCACGAGCTCGACCTGCTCACCAGCCAGACGGCCCAGCGGGTGACCAAGGGCGGTGACGTAAACAGCCGGGCCCACGCGGTGCAGCCGGGCGCCGTGAGCCTCGGGCGGTGACGCGTAGGGGATGACCGCAAAGCGCGCGCCGTCCCAACGGAGGATTTTTTCCGCATCGGAAAAATAGACGACCGAACCGAGGGCGACGGCGCTGCGCAGTTCGGCGAGGTTGCGGGCGTCGGCGGGCAGGCGCTCGACGAGCGAGGTGAAACCCGTGGTCAGGCCGTGCCCGCGGAGGAAACCGAGCACCTGACCGCCGGCCACGTAGATCGTGCCATCATCGGTCACCGCGAACTGCCGGGCGGCGAGCGACTCCGTCGGCAACTCGACCAGATCCCAGCGGAGGCCGTCGAAGCGGAGGAGATCGACGTGGTTGGCAAACAGCACCACCCCGCTGGCGTCCTGAAAAACGCGCGGGCTGTTAATGCCGCGAAGATGCTCGCCCGGCGTATAGTGACGGAGCACCGGGCGACCGATTTCCTCTGCGGCCGCGGCGCGCGCCGCGGAAGTGCCGATGGCTGTGACGAGGCCAAACAGACAAACCGCGAGGAAGGGGCGGAGGCGACGCATGGGACAGCGGAGGGGCGAGGCGGGCGAGCCTCGTGCGTTTCGGACTTGGCGCAAGGCTCCCTTTCGGGCGCACTACCCTCACCCCGTGATGAAGACGTTGCACCGTATCCTCGCCTTCGCGTTCGTCATCGGCGGGGCGGTGGTGCCCGCCCAGGATGCGCGGCTCCAGAAGGCGCTGCGCGACGCGCGCGTGCTGGCGCAGAGCGGGCACTACGAACACGCCTTGCGAGTCATCGACCAAAATCTCACGACGACGCCCGACCAGGCGGAGTTGTTGGAACTGCGCAGCCAACTGCAGGCGGCCGCGGCGCGTGCGAGCGGTCGTGCCGGAAGCGTCGGCCCCGGAGCGACGGTGCGGCTGCCGCCGATCGCCGGGCATCAACCGCTGCCGGGGAAGAATTTCACCACCGAGACGGCAGGGATCGCGATGCTCTGGGTTGAGCCGGGTGAAGTCTGGCTGCGGAATCCACAGGGGAGCGACGACGATACGCGGGTGACGCTCTCGCGGGGATTCTGGCTGGGGCGCACCGAGGTGACCCAAGAGCAGCTCCAAGCGGTGATGGAGCATCTGCCGCCGCAGAGTCAGTTCCGCGGATCGGATCGCCCGGCGGAGCGCATCAGTTGGCTGAGCGCGATGGAGTTTTGTCGGCTGATGACGGAGCGAGAGCAAGCAGCGGGGCGGGTGCCGCCGGAATATAACTACACTCTGCCGACCGAGGCTCAGTGGGAATACACGTGCCGCGGCGGCGGGGCGGCGCTCAAGGCGGAGGCACTGCGCGAAGTCGCGTATTTCGAATTAAGCAGCGACGGACAGACCCATCCGGTCGGTCAACGGCGACCGAACGCCTGGGGATTTTACGATATGCAGGGGAACGTGGGCGAGTGGTGCCTCGACGGATTCCACGGCTATCCGGGCGGGCACGTCGTGGATTTGATGATTGGCTACGATGGCCCCTCGGCGGCGATGGCGCGGATGGTGCGTGGCGGCAGCTGGAGCAGTTCGGCCGGCCAGTGCCATCCGGGGATGCGCTATCAATATCAAATCAACTACGCTGGTTCGGGTGTGGGCCTGCGACTTTCCCTCACGCCGATTCGGACGCCAGCCATCGCCAAGTGACCGCGCGACAGCGCGCTCGTAACGATTGAGCCTCGTGAGTGTAGCGACTGGGGGATGATAAGACGGTGACAGACGCAATCCTCGCTGCGGCACACCGACCTCCCTTCCGCCAACGCCGATTTGCCCCGCGTCGCCTCATCCGCGCCCGCTTGCCTCCGATTGCTTCTCTCCCTTTTTTGCGGCTCACCGCCCCGCGCATTTTCCTCCGCCCCGCGCGCCGAGATTATGCCTCGCTAACACACCATGCTCATCCGTGCCGCCCTCCCGTCTGATGCGATCGAGATCGCCCGGCTCACCGCCGAGCTCGGCTACGCGGCGACGCCTCACGAAATTGCCGGGAGGTTGAGCCGCGTCACAGATCGGAGCAAACAAGTCGTGTATGTCGCGCTCGTAGACGAGCGGATCGCGGGCTGGGTGCAGGCGCAGGCCTCCGAAGTCTTGGAGTCCGGTTTTCGCGTCGAAATTGTGGGGCTGATTGTGTCCGGGGATTTCCGGCGCCGGGGCGTCGGGCGTCGCCTGGTCGAGGCGGCGGAACAGTGGGCGATCGAACACGGCACACCCGCGCTCGTAGTGCGGAGCAACGCGCAACGGGTGGAGAGCCACCGCTTCTACCCCGCGCTCGGCTTCACGACGACGAAAACACAAAACGTCTATCGGAAGCCGCTGCCCCCGCCGCGTCCTCCGTCCTGATTGTCGTCTCCCGACATTCCAGCCTCGCCCGGCCCACCAGCGCAGAGCTGAATCAAAGCATCCCCTCTCTCCCATGAAGCTCCTCCTCACCTCGTTTTCTTTCACCCTCCTCGCCGGTCTCGGCTGGAGCGCAGACGCTGCCCGCCCCGCCTCCCCGCCCGTGCCCATCGCCCGGGGCGACGTTTTTCAAAATGCCACGGGCACCAAAATGCGAATCCTGCTGGATCAAGCTGGCTTTGGCGGCACTGAGCTCGAGATGGCCGAAATCACCTTCGTGCCCAACAGCGATTCCGGCGAGCATGCGCACGGCACCACGGAAACCTTCTACGTCCTCGAGGGCGAACTTGAGCACGTCGTGAATGGGAAGAGCATCAAGCTCTCGGCCGGCATGATCGGCACGGTCCGCCCGCCCGACAAGGTCCGCCACAAGACCGGCCCCAGCGGCGCGCGCGCCCTCGTCATCTGGGCCCCCGCCGGCGAAGCCGCCCGCATCGCCGGCCGCTGGAAACGCGTCGAGCCGTAAGAGCGATCCAGGAAATCGTGAGCATAGTCACGTGCGCGGAGCATGCGCGCGCTCCCGGTGCACTCTGCCAAAGCGCCTGAGCAGGACCAGCCGAGCGGGCGCCTGACACAGAAGCGCATCAGAAAAACAACGTCGACCGCGCCGCCGACATCGGTGTGACCGCCTCCGGGAGGGAGATGCCCTGACCGCGCGGGCGGAGCACCTTGGTCTCCGCCCCTTGAAAGTCGCCGTCGGTCTTGAAGCTGAACTGCTTCATATCCTCGAGTTTTTCGAGCCGGGTGCGCACATCGTCCGGCAGCGCCTTGCGCTCTTCCGGCGTGTTGACCGGCCCCGCGAAGATCTGCTCGCCCTTCGCGTTCTTCGCCACGAGTTCCTTCTTCCCTTGATTGATCGTGAGCTCGAGCGAGCCGCCTTCGTCGTCGGAGCGGATGCGACTGTTGCGCGTGTTCACCGTCACGCTCACATTGCGGTCGCCGGGACCGGCGCCAAAGATCTCCACCCGGCGCGGGCCGTTGCCACCCGCGGCATCGATCATCGAGAGCACGCGGTTCACTTCGTCGCGATTGTGCACGCCGTCGGGCAGCGCGGCCTGCAGGTCGAAGCCACCGGCGGCGAGCATGCGCTCGCGGGTCGCAGCGGGGCCGGCGGACTCAAACACCGCCGAGAGTTTCGGCGCATCGTGCTTGGCGAGCTTCACTTTGGCCGTCGCTTGCTTGCCGGCGCGCAGGTAGGTGAGCGTGACCTCGTCGCCCGCCTGATGATTGCGCACGAGCACGGCGAGTTGGCGTTGCTCGATGAGAATCTGGTCGTCGAGCTTGAGGAGGATGTCGTGCGGCTTCAGCACGCCGGCCGCGGGGCTTTGCGGGATGACCTGGTTGACGACGAGGCCGGAGCCCTCGGGGAGCGAGAGCTGGGCCACCAGCGTCGGCGAGGTGGGCGAGGTCTCCACGCCGAGATAGGTCACGGATTCCATTTCCGCGGGCGCCAGCAAACGCAGGTTGGGGCGGGACACCGGGCCATTCGGCCCCGCGGGGCTGCCGCTGCCCGGCCCGCGCTCACCCGTGGTGGAGGTGATGACGCGGATTTCTTTCCTTTCCTTGGGGGCATCGGCCGCGGCCGGCTCGGCGGCCACCAGCGGCCACAGCGCGCCGGCGGAAAGAGTGGAGAGGAGGAGACGAAGGGAGGGTTTCATGAAATAGATCGGGCTGCAGGTTAAGGTTTGGGATCGTGGTGGGATCACTGGAATTTAACGGGGACGACACGCACCTCTTCACGCGGAACCGTCCAGCGCACCGAGGCGTTGGTGCGCGGGTTCCGCCAAGTGATCGTGTCAACATACTGGAGCCGCTCGCGGCGCGCGGCCGTGCCGTCGTCGAGGGTGACGAGGCCTTCGTCGCGCACGGCATAGAGCACGTTTTCCGCTGCGACTGGCTTGAACATCGGCGCCGCGGGTTCGGCGACGGCCACCGCTTCCGCTCGCGCCGGCGGCGTCCGGCGCGCAGTCACGACGAGGAGAAAAGTCACGGCAGCAGCCACCGGCAGCGCGCTGGCGTAAAGCCACCAGGCGCGGGAGGGGCGGCGCACGATCACCGCGGGCGCCGGCGTGAACGCAACCGGCGCCGGCTCAGCGAGGGCGCGCTCGACTTTCCCGGCCAGTCGGGCCGAGGGAGCGGCGGGACGCAGGTTCTTTAGTTCGGCTTCGAGGGAGAGAAGTTCGTCATCCATGGCAGTCGGCAGCGGTCAGGGCTTGGCGGAGCGCGGCGAGCGCATAGCGGTAACGCGAGGCCGCGGTATTGGCCGGAATCGCGAGTTGCTGGGCAATTTGATCAAAGGTGAGTTCGCCCCAAATCTTGAGCACGAGGACCTCGCGCTGTTCCTCGGGGAGGAGGCGCAGGGCGGCCTCAATGGCGTCGCGGCGATCGTCCTGCTCCAGCGTAATCTGAAACAAAGGCGGGTTGTCCTCGAGGCCACCGTCGGCAAATTCCTCGCGAGCCGTGCGTCGCGATTCACGCCGGGCCAGATCGAGGGCTGCGCGACGGACCGACGTAATGAGGAGGGCCATCGGTTCGCCCGGCAGGTCGCGCTGGTGACGCCAAAACCGCACGAAGGCCTCCTGCACGACGTCTTCCGCATCGGCCAGGGAGCGGGTCCACTGGCGGGCGCAGAGCAGCAGTTTCGGGCCGTAAAGCTGAAACCAGGATTTCCAAGGGTCATTGTGGGTGGCGTCGTCCTCCATGCCGGGAGCGCAGGTCGTTGTTTGCCGGATAAGCGTCATCGCGCGCGGTATTTGTCTAATCAACCGCCAGATCCGCGGAAAGTTTCATCTCTCTTCTCCTCGACCAACGAACCGGACGGGCGTTGCCCCACCCCAAAAATAAAAAGGGGCCCGGTTGCCCGGGCCCCTGTTGCAGGGTTTTCTATTCTCTCGCGGCCTTAACTTAGCGGCCGAAGAGCCCGCGCCAGCTAATGCGGTATTCCAACGCGGCGACTCCGAGCAGCGTCAAGACGCTGCCGTAGCCGACGAGGGCTTCCACGCTAACCGGGGACTGGGCAGAAAGCAGAAACGCGGCAAACGCGATGATCGCGCCGAGGATGGCCGCTAGGGTGATGATGTCGTTTTTCATAGGTTTGTCTTTTGTTTACCGAGGCCGTTCAGGTCTCGATGGACAGAGTATACGACACTTCATTCAATAGTTGAAATCGTGAGTTCCTATCGCTGCTATTTGATCAGCCTATGGAACTGGACCAACTCCGCTACGTCGTGGCCGTCGCTGAGACCGGCAACTTCACCCGCGCCGCCGAGCGCAGCAACATCTCTCAACCGTCGCTCAGCCAGCAGATTCTGAATCTGGAGGGCGAGATCGGACACAAGCTTTTCCACCGTTTGGGGCGCAAAGCCGTGCTCACCGAAGCCGGCGGAACCTTCCTCGAACGGGCCCGCCGCATCCTCTTTGAGGTCGAGAATGCTGCTAAAGAGCTCAGCGACCACCCGTCCCTCGACCGCCGGATCGTGGTCGGTGCGGTGCCGACCATCATGCCGTATGTCATTGCTCCGCTGATTGTTCAATGCCGCACGACCCACCCTAATCTCCAGATCCACGCCCGCGAAGACTTCCGGCATGCCTTGGTGCGCCTGGTGGCGGAAGGCGACGTGGATCTGGCCGTCGTGACCCTGCCCGTCAAAGACCCCCGCCTGTCCGTCGAACCCCTTCTCACTGAACCGCTTCTCTTGGTCGTGGGAAAGCACCATCCCTTCGCCAGCCGGCAGGAAATCGATATCGGCGATCTCGCGGAAGAGACCTTTGTCACGATGGGCGACTCCAGCACGCTCGCTACCCAGATTCAGGGTTTCTTCGGCGACCACAATTTCGTGCCCAAAATCGGCTACCGCTGCGCCCAAGTCGCGACCCTGAAGCTCTTTGTTTCGATGGGACTCGGCATCTCAATCCTCCCGCAAGTGGCCCATACCACGGACGACGAAGACAATCTGGTCTTCCTGCGTATCGCCGGCACGGCTCCCACCCGCGAACTAGCGGTGATCCGGCACCTCCAACGCTACCAAAGCCGAGGCTCCGAACAGTTTCTCAGCCTCCTCCGGGAGTATGCCAAGGTGCACAGTGGCGAGGGGGCGGAAATCACGCGGCTCCCGCGCCAACGCACCCAACCCGCCGCGCCGGATCGCCCGTCCTGACCGTTGCGCTTTGCCGAAAAGCACCAACGCTAACTTTCTTCATGTCTGCTGTCGTCGAACATCACGCGCTGCCCAAGGGCCGCGAGACTGCCACGCTCCTCGCGCTCGGGGCGGTGCAGTTTACGCACGTGCTCGACTTCATGATTATGATGCCGCTCGGCGCGCAGCTGATGCGGGTATTCAACATCACGCCGGCGCAGTTTACGCATCTCGTGGCCTGCTACGGCATCGCCGCGGCGGTGAGCGGATTCATCGGCGGCTTCTTCATGGACCGCTTCGACCGCAAGCGCGCCCTGCTCGTCACTTACGCCGGCTTCGGCCTCGCCACCCTCGCCTGCGGCCTCGCGCCCACTCACCACTGGCTGCTCGTCGCCCGCCTCGCGGCTGGCGCTTTCGGCGGCCTCGCCGGCTCACTGGTGAGTGCGATGATCGGCGACATCATCCCGCCGGAGCGCCGTGGTCGCGCCACGAGTTTCGTAATGTCCGCCTTCCCGGTCGCCTCCGTGCTCGGCGTCCCTGCCGGCCTGATCCTCGCCGGGCACTTCGGCTGGCACGCCCCGTTCTTCATGCTCGTCGGCTGTGCGGCAGCCAATCTGATCCTCGCCTACCTCGTGCTGCCGCATCTGCGCACGGCGGTGCATGGCCATGAGCCCATCCGCCAGATGAAGGAGATTTTGAGCCTCGGCATCCATCGTCGGGCCCTCGCGCTCGGCGCAGTGCTCATCATGGGCGGCGGCTGCCTCATCCCTTTTCTCGCTCCGTCGATGGTCGCCAACATGGGCCTCACCGATGCCCAGCTCCCCCTCGCCTACGCGGTCGGCGGCGCCTGCACCTTTATCACGATGCCCCTGGTTGGCTGGCTCAGTGACCACATGAATCGCCTCCACCTGCTCATCTGGCTCTCCGTGGGAGCGAGCATCGTCGCGGTCATCATCACCCGCCTTGGCCTGACTTCCCTCACCCTCGTTTGCGTGATGATGGCGCTCTTCATGGTCACCATGTCCGGCCGGTTTGCTCCGGCGATGACGATGGTCACCAACGCCGTCCAAGCCCGCTACCGCGGCGGTTTCATGAGCGTAAACGCGGCGCTCCAGCAGGCCGCAAGCGCGCTCGCCAACGTCATCGCCGGTATCTTCGTCACCAGCGACGCCAGCGGCCACCTCTTCGGCTATCCGATCCTCGGCTTCGTGGCGGTCGGCTTCTTCGGCCTCACGGTGCTCTGCGCGTTTGCCTTGAGTAAGGCCGCGCCCCACGTCGTCGTGCCGGCTCCGCCCAAACCCGCCACTCCGCTTCCGCCGACGGAAGCCGTCGCCTGATTTTTCCGTGAGCGCTCCTCTCGCCCCCCTGCCCGCTTCCGCGCTTCGGCGCCCCGAACTGCTCGCCCCCGCCGGCGATTGGGAATGCGCCCGCGCCGCCATCGAAAACGGCGCCGACGCCATCTACTTCGGCCTCGAACGCTTCAACGCCCGCATGCGGGCCAAGAATTTCACGCAGGCCGATCTGCCCGCACTGATGGAGTTTCTCCACCGCCGCGGCGTGCGGGGCTACGTGACCTTTAACACCCTCGTCTTCTCGAACGAGCTCGCCGACGCCGAGGACTACCTCCGCACGATCATCGCCAGCGGCGTCGACGCCGCGATCGTCCAAGATGTCGGCATCTGCCGCCTCATCCGCCGCCTCTCGCCCGATTTTCCGATCCACTGCTCCACGCAGATGACGATCACGAGCGCCGCCGGCGTGGCCTTCGCCCGCGACCTCGGCGCGCAACTCGTCGTGCTCGCGCGCGAAAACTCCCTCACCGACATCGCCGCGATCAACGCCGCGCAAGCCGCCGCCGAGGTGCAGCTCCCCCTCGAAGTTTTCGTGCACGGCGCCCTCTGCGTCGCCCACTCCGGCCAATGCCTCACGAGTGAATCGCTCGGCGGTCGCTCCGCCAACCGCGGCGAATGCGCGCAAGCCTGCCGCCTCCCCTACGACCTCATCTCCGATGGCGTGCAAGTGCCCCTCGGCGACCGCCGCTACCTCCTCAGTCCGCAAGACCTCTCCGGCCTCGAAGTCCTCCCTGATCTCATCCGCGCCGGCGTCTCGTCACTCAAGATCGAGGGCCGCCTCAAATCCCCCGAATACGTCGCCAGCATCACCCGCGTCTACCGCCAGGCCCTCGACAAAGTGATGGCCGACCTCACCAGTGTCGCCGCGCCAAAATTTGCACCGCAGGCCGCCCGCTACGAACTCGAGATGAGTTTCTCCCGCGGCCTCTACACCGGCTGGTTCCGCGGTATCAACAATCAGGAACTCGCGCACGCTCGCTTCGGCACCAAGCGCGGCGTCTTCCTCGGCGAGATTTCCCGCGTCCACCAGGAGTCCATCACCCTCCAACTCGCTGCCCCGCTCAAACCCGGCGACGGCGTCGTCTTCGATGCGGGCAAACCCGCCGAGCGCGAAGAAGGCGGACGCGTTTACCAAGTCGAGAATCGCATTGCTGCAACCGGCGAAGCCACGCTCCGCTTCGGCCACGGCGACATCGACTGGCGCCGCGTGCGCCCCGGCCAGCTCGTCTGGAAAACCAACGACCCCGCGCTCGACCGCGAGGTGCGCGCCACCTTCGACGGCGACAAGATCCGCCACCAACGCCCCATCACCCTCGAGGTGCACGGCCGCGCGGGCACGCCGCTCACGTTGATCGCCAACGATGGCTTGGGGCACGTCGTCCAGCTCGCCTCCGCCGTCCCGCTCGCGGCCGCCGAAAAACAACCGCTCACACCGGAACGCCTCCGCGATCAGCTCGGCCGCCTCGGCGGCACCCCGTTCAAACTGGGCGACCTTCACTCCCGCCTCGAGGGCGATGTGATTATCCCGCTGAGCGAGCTCAACCGCCTCCGCCGAGAGATCGCCACCGCCCTCGAATCCCTCCTCGCCCAACCCCAGCGCTGGCAGCTCACCGACTCCGCCACCCGTCTCTCCACGCTCACTCCGACTGCGTCCGTCACCCCGACCGCGCCGACACCCACCACACCCGAGCTCATCGCCGTCATCCGCCTCCCCGAGCAACTCGACGCCGCCTGGGCCGCCGGCGCCCGCACGCTCTACTGCGAGTTCGAAAACCCGAAGCACTATCGCGACGCCGTCGCGCGCTTCCGTGAACTCCAGTCCACCGCAGCCTCCGTCGACGCGCGCAGCGCATCGATCTGGGTCGCCCCGCCCCGCATCTTCAAACCCGGCGAGGAGTGGATCCTCAAACAAGTCCGCTCGTCCGACGCCGACGGCTACTTGGTCCGCAATCACGACCACCTCGCCTTTTTCAAAGCCGACCGCCGCCGCGGGGACTTCTCGCTCAACATCGCCAACCCGCTCACCGCCGACTACCTGCTCCACCACCACGGACTGGAGCGCGTGACCGCAAGCTACGATCTCAACATCACGCAACTCGAGGCTCTGCTCCAAGGCGCTCCTGGCGGGTGGTTCGACATCACCGTGCACCAGCACATGCCGATGTTTCACATGGAGCACTGCGTGTTCTGCGCGTTTCTTTCGACCGGCAAGGACTACCACGACTGCGGCCGCCCCTGCGACAAACACCGCGTGGCCCTGCGCGACCGGGTCGGCGCCGAACTCCCGCTCAAGGCCGACGCCGGCTGCCGCAATACCGTCTTCAACAACCGCGCCCAGACCGGGGCCGAATACATCGCGCGGCTGATCGAACTCGGCGCGCGCAGCTTCCGCGTCGAATTCGTCAACGAGAGCGCCGAGGAAGTCACCCGCACCCTCACCCGCTACCGCCAGCTGATCGCCGGCGAGATCACCGGGGCCGATCTCTGGCGAGAGCTAAAACTCATCAATCAACTCGGCGTCACCCGCGGCCAAATGGAGACCGCGCCGCGTCTCATTACAAAAAAATCGTAGTCGGCGTTTTTGCTACTGGACACGATGGGGCGTGCCGATGTTCTGAAGGTAACCCCTCCCCATGAAAAAGACTCTCGCTGAGCTCTTTTACACGCGTCACGGCGTGCCGACCGAAAACTTCGAGCAAGCGGTGCTGACCCGCTGCCTCTATCCCCAGGCCCGGATGTTCCGGAACCTGCTCGTCTTAATCGACGAGGATTTCTTCGCCCCCGACCTCGAACTCATTCGCGCCACCGGCCAGCTCAACCGCTCCAGCGGTTTCGCGGCCGAGGTCGCGGAATACAATTACCACGCCGGCAATAGCGGCCGCCTCCGCCGCGAGTGGAAGCTGCGCCTCTCGGTGACTCGCCTCCGCGCCCTGGTCCTGGAGACGCTCGGCGAAGAAGAGTCTTACGCCGAGAGCATGGCGCCGTTTGCCCTCCCAAGCCTCGCCACCGGCGCGGCTCAGCCCGTCTTGTCCGGCAGCAGGAAGTAAAACTCCGCGCCCCGGCCCGGCTCGCTCGCGCACGCGATGCTGCCACCGTGGGCGACGACGATTTCGCGCGCAATCGCCAGACCGAGCCCGGCTCCGGTTTTGCGCTCCTGCCCGGGCGCGCGATAAAAACGATCAAAGACCTGGGCTACGCTCTCCGCCGGCACGCCGGGTCCGCCATCGCGCACCGCGAACCGCACCAAACCCGGCTCAGCCACTGCGGCCAGCGTCACGGTGCCCCCGGGCGGAGAATATTTCGCCGCATTCGTGAGGAGATTCATGAAGACGTGGCGGATGCGCTCCGCATCGAGCCAGAGTCGCTTGGCCGCGACGTCCGCCCCCAGCTCCACCGCCAACGTGAGCCCGGCCGGCTCGATGAAGCCCCGGGCCTCCCGCGCAATTTCCTCCACCAACGCGCCGACCTCCAGCTCCTGGCAATTGAGCGTGGACGTCCCGGCTTCGAGGCGTGCGAGATCGAGCAAGTTATCGAGAATCCGGAGCAGACGGTCGGCATCGTCGCGCGCCGTCTCTAACAACTCCCGCTGCGTCGCCGTCAGCCCCTCGAGTTTCTGCTCGAGCAGAAGATACACCGCCATGCGGAGACTCGTCAGCGGCGTCTTCAGCTCGTGGCTCACCGTGCCGACGAGATTGGTCTTCGCATCGTCGAGCAGGCGGAACTTCGTCACGTCCTGCAAAATAACCGCGGCTCCCTTGAAATCAGTGAGCGTGTCGCCGATCGCCAACACGCGCGGCAGGTAGTGACGCTCCCCGAGCGAAACGACTTTCGCATAGTCCGTCGGCAAGTAGTGCTCACCCGTCGCCAAAACGCGCTTCAGCGGCTCGCCGAGTTCCGCGGGAAATTTCTCCAGCCGTAGCGCCTCGGCCGCGGGATTGCGCACTTCGATCGCGCCCTCCCGCGACACCACAAAAACCGGCTCCGGCGTGGAAGTGAGCGTGGCCTCCATCGTGCGCTGCGTGCGGAGCACCTTCGCCAGGGTCGCCTCGCGGTAGGACCGCAGCTTGGCCGCCATTACATTAAAGGTGCGCCCAAGCTGGCCGAGTTCATCGCGCGAATACTCCGGCACCGTGCGGTCGAGATCGCCTTCACCCACGGCGACCGCCGAGGCGGTGAGCGCCTTGATCGGCCGCAGCAGCGCCGCCGCCAACCACCACGACACAAAGACGGCCAGCACCACCGCGCCCACGATCGCGGTGATGAGGATGCGCTCGGTCGTGGCCGCCAGTTGCTCGACCCGCGCGGCCGTCTGTTGGGCCGCCGCGGCGTCGCGCTTGGTCAAAGTCTCAATCGCCGCCAACACGCGATAAAGCGCCGCTTCCTCGCGCGAAAGATCCGTCCGCGCACCCAGCCCCCCCGCCGCCAGCACTGGTTCGGACTTGGTGACGAAATCCCGAAACGCCTCATCGAGCGCCGACACCAAGACGGAGCGCGACGATCCCACCGAACTGACCGCCTGCCCCATGAGCTCGCGCGAAAAGGCCGAGCGGGGCTCATCGAAACTCCGGCGCGCCGTCAGCGGATCCCCCACCCGCGCCTCGCGCACGGCATTGCCCATCTGCCGCGCCGACTCGCGCATCTCCTGCAGAGCGGCGATCGCCCGGTAGTTGTTCACCAAGTCCCGCGACAAGGACCCGGCCAGCTCGCGATCCACGCGGATAGCGTAGACCCCCGTGCCGACTAAAATCAGCACCAACGGCAACAGCCCGAGGAAGAGTCGCGTGCGGAGCATCGCGTAAAATCAGAGCAAGCCGAGTTTCTGGCGTTTCCGATAGAGCGTCGCCGGATCGATGCCCAAAATACGGGCCGCCTCGTCGAGGTTGCGCGCCAGCGAGAGAATCCGGCGGATGTGTTCAGTCTCGAGGGCGTCGAGCGTCACCCGCGCGCCCACCGCGATGCCGGGATCGGGCCTGCCGCCAAACTCCTCGGGCAAGTCAGCCAGCTCAATCGTCTCACCGCTGGACAGGATTGCGGCGCGTTCGATCACATTACGCAGTTCGCGGAGATTGCCCGGCCAGGGATAGGCGGCAAACGCCGCACTCACCGCCGGCGAAAACCCCACGAGTTTCTTGCCGAGGCGCAGGGCGAAAAACTGGCGGTAGCTTTCGGCAAAACGGGCGAGATCGGCCGGCCGGTCCCGCAGCCCCGGCAACCCGACACTGATCACATTGAGCCGGTAAAATAGATCCTCCCGGAAGCGCCCGGCTTTGACTTCGTCTGCCAGCGCCCGGTTGGTCGCAGCAATCACCCGCACATTCGCACGCCGCGGCCGGGCCTCGCCGACGCGCTCATACTCCCGCTCCTGCAGGAGGCGGAGGAGCTTGGGCTGAATCTCCAGCGGCATCTCGCCGATCTCGTCGAGAAAGAGCGTGCCACCATCGGCCGCCGCGACTTTGCCGAGCGTGTCGGACACGGCGCCCGTGAAGGAGCCTTTGACGTGACCGAACAATTCACTCTCCAGCAATTCGCGGGAGAGCGAGGGACAGCTCACGGTCACAAAGGCCGCGTCCTTCTGAGCGCTGCGCTGATGAATCTCGCGCGCGAGCACGCTCTTGCCCGTGCCGCTCGGCCCCAGCACAAGAATGTTCGCCGGCGTCGCGGCGGCCTTGAACGCGATTTCGAGCGCCCGGCGCGTCGCCGGCTCGGACGACTCCAGATCGATTGGCGGCGACTCACTCGCCAGCTGGCTCTCCAGCGAGCGCACCCGCGTCTCCAACGCGCGCGATTTCTCGATCTTGGCCAGCACGCCGCGGATCTGGTCCGGCGTAAACGGCTTGGGAATGAAATCAAATGCACCGCGGCGCATCGCCTCCACGGCCGTGGCGATATTGGCGTAGGCGGTGAACATCACGACCGCCGGCGGCGGCTGGTTTTTCTCGAGCAGCTTCGGCAGCAACGCGAGGCCGTCATCGGCACCGAGCTTCAGATCGAGCAACACGGCATCGAAGGCCTCCTCCTCCATGCACTTGTGGGCACGCAGCGCATTGGGCGCCTCGACGGCGGTATGGCCGGCCAGTTCGACGGCAATCCGCGTGGTTTTCCGGATAGCCGGTTCGTCGTCGACGATGAGGATGCGCATGGGGAGAAAGGAAGTGTGGCGGCCGGAGCGCAGAGCGAAATGCCAAAAGCAAGGCGGGGCCGCTTGCGCGACCCCGCCAGGTCCAGCTTCAACTTGGCAGGCCTTTGGCTATGCCATCGGGTCTATGCCGGATGCATTCGACCGAGGGAGCGCAGGGAGGTTCCGAAGGCCGAAAAAAAATTTAGTATTTGTCGAAGGCCCGCACCCGGGCGGCCTCGGTGGCATCGGCCGCCCGATCATCGGCGACGACCAGCAATGAAAGGAGTCCACCGAGCAGGAAGAAGGAAACGAGGAGGAGAGTCATGGCACTGCTTTCGCCCGAATCATGCCAGCCCGCACCCGCCGGCGGGAAACCCCTGAGAATCAGAGTTTTGTTTTTCATCGGGGTCGATCCAACCAGTTCCCGGCCGAGGTCTGGTCGTGCAATTCGCGGGAAGGATTGAGCCCCAGACCGGTGTTCTGCACGACCCCACGGCGGCGGAGAGATTTTCCTTGTGTCTACCTCGTCGCCAAAACCCTCTAGACCCTCGCGTCTAACCCAACGTCATGTCTACGCCTGCCGCCCAGCCACTCCCTGCCGTCCCTGTGCCCCCCAAGCTCAGTGATTTGGAAATTAAAGACGCCCAACTGATCTTCGGTTCCGTGTGGCAACGCTTGGAAGAGGAATACGGCCGCGAGAATCTCCGCTTCCCGAAGGAAATCATTCTGCTCGGCGGTGCACCAGGCGCCGGCAAGGGCACCAATACGGACTTTATCACCCGGGCCCGCGGCCTCACCTGCCCGCCGATCGTGATCAGCGCGCTTCTGGACTCCCCGGAGGCCAAGGCCCTCAAGGACGGGGGCAACATGGTCGGTGACCGCGAAGTGGTCGGCCTCCTGCTCCGCAAACTCCTCAGCAAGGAATACCACGACGGAGCCATTCTCGACGGCTTTCCCCGCACCAACGTGCAGGTCGAGTGTCTCAAGCTGCTCGTGGGCAAAATGCACGCGTTGCGTCGCGAGTTCTACGGCACACCGCTCAGCATCCATTTCCGTCAGCCCACCGTGCACATCATGGTGCTGTTCGTGGATGAAAAGGAGTCGATTGCCCGCCAGCTCAAGCGCGGCCGCGAGACCCGGGCCCACAACGAAGAGGTCGCTCGCACCGGCGTAGGCACGCTCTGGGAAGATCGCCCGACCGACCACGACGAGTCGCTCGCCCGCCGCCGCTACCGGGTGTTCAAGGAGCAGACGTGGGACGCACTCCAGTCGCTAAAGGAGACCTTTCACTACCACTTCATCAACGCGCAGGGCACCCTGCACGAGGTCGAGCAAAACATCCTCAAGGAGCTCGAATACCAGAGCACCCTGGAACTTGATCCCCGCACGGTCGACCGGCTGCGGCATGTCCCCGTCGCCAACGAAATCATCGTCCACGCGCGCCAGGAACTGGTGAAGCGGCTCGATAGCTACGAATTTGGCCAACCGGAATTGTTCGGCCAGGTCGTGAGCTTCATCTCAAAGAAAATCCTCCCGATCGTGCAGCGCCACGCGATCTCCGGCGCCGCCCACGTCAACACGGAGGATATGCTCCTGGACGATCCCACGGCGCTGGCGATGTTGATCGATGTGTTTTCCGAACGCGGTTTCCACGCCGTGGTGGATCTTCATCGCATCGAAGTCCCCGAAAAGGTCGATCTCGCGACCGGACATATCACGTGCCGCGTGAAGAAGGTCTTCCGCATCCAAATCCGCTTCCAAGGCTCGGAGATTCGACGCGGTTGATCGTGATGGCGGGCCTTGGCGCCCACCACAGTTTGACCATCCAGCAACGGAGGCGCGACCGTTTCAGCTACTACTCGTAGCGGAGCGCCTCGATCGGATCCAGTGAGGCGGCCTTCCATGCGGGGTATAGACCAAATACCACGCCGATCCCGCCGCAGACGAAGAGTCCGATGCCGGCCCAGAGCCAGGGGAAGGTGATCGCCGTGTTCATGAAATAGGCCGCGGTATTGCCACCGCCGACGCCCACGGCCACTCCAGCCACGCCACCGATGAGGGAAAGCGCCACCGCTTCGGCAAGAAACTGCAGCATGATGCTCTTTTTCTTCGCCCCGATACTTTTACGGATGCCGATCTCCTTTGTGCGTTCGGTGACGCTCACCAGCATGATATTCATGACGCCCACCCCGGAAGCGAGGAGCGCGATCGCACTGATGATCAGCGCACCGGCCGCGACGACATCCGCGATCTTGTTGAAGGCTTCGATCAGCGACTCGTTGGAAAACACTTCAAAGTCATTTCCATCCTCCGGGTGGAGGCCGCGCACCAAGCGCATCATGCCGACGGCTTTTTCCTGGGTTGCCGCCATCTCAGCCTGACTCGGCGCCTGGACATTCATACTGATCGAGCGATACGCCCGACCGTAAACTGCGAGGAAACGGGAAATCGGGGTGACCACGAGATTATCGGGGTTGCCGCCAAAAGATGTTCCCTTGGGCGCCAGCAAGCCGACAACCGTATAATTTTGCCCGTTGATCCGGACCATTTTCCCAAGCGCTTCTTCGTCTGGGAAAATCCGCTGGATCACATCGGAGCCGAGCAGGCACACCGGCCGGCCATACTCGACGTCGTCGGCACCGAGATTTCGGCCCGCCACGACATCGTAGTTGAACGCGGTGACATAATTCTCGTCGGTGCCGACCAAACGCACGTTGGGGTTGGTCTTCCGATCCCGCACCACGACGGTCATGCCACCGCGGCCGATCTGCAGATTTACCTTCGCCGAATCACCCATCAAATCCTTGAACCGGTTGGCCACGGCATAGGTGACATCGCGGCGATTCCGGAAACGGTTCCAGTCGTTAAAGCTGATCGGGGGGAATTTGTTGATCTGAAAGCTATTCGCCCCGAGCACATTCAATCCGCTTTCGATCGAGCCGCGCATACCGTTGATCAGCGTCATGACGCCGATCACGGAAAACACGCCGACCGCGATACCCAGCACCGTCAGACTTGATCGAAGCTTGTTCGCCGTGAGCGAAGCAAACGCGAGGCGGAAAATTTCGGCGATAAGCATGGCGGCTAGTTACTCGTAACGCAGCGCGACGACGGGGTCCAATTTGCTCGCCTGGAACGCAGGCGCGAAGCCGCTGAAAATACCCGTGAAAACCGAGATCGACAGGCCCGTGACGACCAGGCCGAGGGAAAAGACCAGTGGGAAGCTGGGCATGGCCAAACTCACCGCCGCCGACATGGCCCACGCTGTCACCAACCCGCCAATGCCACCGAGGAGACAGATACTGACCGCCTCGATGAGGAACTGCAGTAGAATCGTGCGGCGCCGCGCCCCGAGGGCCTTGCGGGTGCCGATCTCCTTGGTGCGTTCCTTCACGCTCACATAGGTGATGTTCATGATGCCGATGGCTCCGACGAAAAGTGCCAGGCCCGTGATGAAGAGACCGGCCAAAGCGATCTTGCTCTTGATGGGATCAATTTGCTCGCGGATCACCTGCTGGCTGTTGATTTCGAAATCGTCCTTCTTTTCGGGACTCAGGCCACGGACCCGCCGCATGATGCCGCGAATCTCGTCTTTGGCGTCTTCCAGTCGACTGAGTTCAACCTGAATACGGATTTCGGGATCGGCGAAGCGGATGGGAAACGAGCGGGCGAAGGCGCCAAGGGGCAAAATCACCTGCGAATCCCAGCTGAAGAGACCAAGGAAGCTGCCCTGCCGAGCAGCCACACCTACCACGGTGTAAACCTGGTTGCGGATGCGGATGGTCTTGTCGAGAGGCGACTCGTTGGGGAAAAGCGCATCAGCCACGTCGAAGCCGATCACCGCGACATTGCGGCTACTGCGGTTTTCAATGTCGGTGAAAAAACGCCCCTCTTTCATGTCGGAACGCACGACCCGCCCGAGGTCGGCGGTGGTGCCTACGATGCGAATGTTGGCCACCCTGTTTTCACCACGCAGGACACTCGAACTCCAATTGGCCGCAGGCACGGCCAACTTGAGCGGACTGTCGGGATGGGCGGCGATCCAATCGTTGATCGGCTGAGCGTGATCCAGGTCGATGTCGCGGCGATTGCGGTAAACCCACCAGTCATTGGTGTCTTTCCACGGCCACTTGGTCACATAGAGCACATCATCACCGAAACCCGAAAGGCTGTTCTCCACGCCAGCGTCGATGCCCAAAATCGCCGTGCCCATGAGCGTAACCGCCACGATGCCGATGATCACGCCGAGCGCCGTGAGTGCGGACCGCAGCTTGTTGGCCGCGATCTGGGCAAACGCGATGGCGAAGGCCTCGAAGAGTTCGTAGTAGAAACGTTTCACGGGACGTAACGCAGCGGCGCGAACCGGCTCAATCCACCGGGCCGTCGCTCTCGATCAAACCGTCGCGGAGGCGGACGATGCGACGGGCGTGGCGGGCGATGTCTTCTTCGTGGGTGACCACAATGATGGTGTTGCCCTGCGCATAGAGCTGCTCGAAGAGCGCCATGATTTCCTCACCGGTCTTCGAATCGAGATTTCCCGTCGGTTCGTCGGCGAGGATGATGGAGGGATCGTTGACAAGGGCGCGGGCGATGGCGACGCGTTGGCGTTGACCACCGGAAAGTTCATTGGGCTTGTGGCCCATGCGTTGGCCGAGACCGACGTTTTCGAGGGCGCGACGGGCTTTCTCGAGCCGGGTCGAGCGACTCAACCCGGCGTAAATGAGCGGGAGCTCGACGTTGTGCAGGGAGTTGGAGCGCGGGAGCAGATTGAACGTCTGGAAGACGAAGCCGATCTCGCGGTTACGAATTTCGGCGAGCTCGTCGTCGACCATCGTGGCGACGTTTTTCTGACTAAACTCATAACGACCCGCGGTCGGCGTATCGAGGCAGCCCAGCATGTTCATCAGGGTGGACTTGCCGCTGCCGGAAGGTCCCATGATTGCGAGGTATTCGTTGCGATGGATTTTCAGGTTCACGCCGCGCAGGGCGTGGATGACCTCGGCACCCATCTTGTAGAGCTTGGTGACGCCCTCGATCTCGATCACGAGGGGACCGTGCGGGCGGACAGTGCGCGGCGCGGAAGGGGCGGCGGGAGTCGAAGAGGACATGATGTTGGTGGCGCAGACGAGCAGGAGGCGCGGCGCGTTACTTCTTCTCCGGCGCTTTCTTGGATTTGTCGATGGCAACGGTCATGCCGTCTTTGAGGGTGCGGGTGATCACACCGAAGCTACCGCTGACGATCTCATCGCCAGCCGTGAGGCCCGATTTGATCTCAATGTGCGTGGTATCCTGGATGCCGGTCTCCACTTTTACCTGCTTCACGGTGTCGCCGGTCTTCACAAACACCACCCGCTGCAGGCTGTCGCGATCATTCTTGTCCGATTGCTTAGACTGCTTGTCGTTCACAGCGGCGGCGGCGCCGTCGCCCTTGTTTTCGCTGGTCCGCTTTTCGCGGTCGCCGGCCAACTGCTCGATAGTCTTGTTGCTGTCCTTGGCGCGCACCGTGACGCTCTGGATCGGCACTGCGACGACGTTTTCGACGATCTTGGTCTCAACGTCGGCATTGGCGCTCATGCCGGGGCGGAACGCGACGTCCTTGTCGAGGATGCGGATTTTCACGAGGAAGTTGGTGACTTCGTCCTGCGTGTTCTGGCCGGTGACCTTGGCGGCAGAACCGATTTCCTTCACCACCGCCTCGAACTTACGGTTGGGGTAGGCATCGATCGCGACCTTGGCTTTGTCACCGACTTTCACGTT
This sequence comes from Opitutia bacterium, assembly GCA_947453695.1. Lineage (GTDB taxonomy): Bacteria > Verrucomicrobiota > Verrucomicrobiia > Opitutales > Opitutaceae > GAS368. Next base: position 17,041 of record CANGHW010000036.1, on the reverse strand, counting down.
CACGATGTCGTTTTCGTTAATGTTCACGCGCACTTCCATGTTGGCGAGGTCGGCCACGCGCATCACTTCGGCACCGCCGTAGGAACCCGTGCCGGCGACACGTTCACCGAGCTCGGTGCTGAGCGAACTGACCTTACCGTCGATCGGGGAGTAAATGATCGTCTTGGTGAGCTGATCCTTTGTCTGGTTAAGCGCGCCTTCCGTGCGCCGCACGGTGGCCTGGGAGTTCTCGTAGTTCGCCTGGGCAACCTCGAGGGACGTGCGGGCAGTCATGATGTCGGAATCCGAGAGGAGCTTTTTGGCAAAGAGGTCTTCATTGCGCTTCAGGTCATCCTGCGCCTTGAGCAGTTGGGCCTTGGCTTGGACGACTCCCGTGCGGGCGGCGACCAAACCGGCTTCCTGTTGCTCAACTTGGGCCTTGTAGACGTCGGGTTTGATGCTGAGGAGCAGATCGCCCTTTTTCACTACGGCGCCCTCGCGGAATGGCAGCTGCACGATCTCGCCTGAAACCTCCGGGGCGATCTTCACTTCGACCTCGGGCTGGACCTTACCCGTCGCCGAGACGACCTGCGTAATGGTCTTCGAAATCGCTTTCTCGGTGGTGACATTTACCACTTGGGAGGAACTGCGTTTCGAAATGACTGCAGCACCACCTAGAACTACCAGGAGCAGCAGGCCGCCGAGCACGAACCAGAGGGCTTTGGATTTCGGACGGGCGGGTGCACCGGCCGGGGCAGATTTGGACGTAGAAGTGGCAGCGTTCATAGAAGTCGGTAGCAGGAAAGGACGAGTCGGTTACAGGAAAGATTACCGGCGGCTTACGCAAGCAAGGCGTGTCCCGTTCGCGGCAGAAAAATGTGGCCGGCCCCACAACGAGCCGGCCACACAACACAACTGATAACTACGAACGAGAGGGGAAAAAGCCGCCCGCGGCCGCGAAGAAAACGCCTTTGCGACGAAACGCGGCGACATCGCGACGAAGCGCGAGGACGCGGCGGTCGGGCGGAGGGCGAGAGTCGGGCAGAGGGCTGGCACGCTGCTACAACACGCCTTGGCGCGAAAAGTTACACCAAACTTGGACGAACGGCGGGAGACACGGATGAATGGAGCGACGGAATGGCCACCAACCACCGCTTTACGACCCTAGGAGGACCGGCCACGTTGCTCCCATGCCCTCCCTCCCCTGCTTCCTCCGTCGGCTGGCCGCCAGTCTCATCCCGCTCAGCGCCCTCGTTTTGGCCGCCTCGGCCGCTGAGCCAGCCGCCAAGAAAACCGCCCTCGTCGGCGGGCGCCTAATCGACGGTTGGGGCGGCGCCCCCGTCAACCAGAGCGTGATCCTCATCGAGGGAGAGCGCATCAAGGCGGTCGGCACGGTCGAAACCCTGCCCGTGCCCGCCGGCTACGAGGTGGTTTCCACCGCCGGTATGTCCGTGCTGCCTGGCCTGTGGGATTCGCATGTGCATACGATGCTCCTCGGCCACTCCGACTACACGCATTGGGACAAGACCTACCCCAAACGCCTCGCATCCGAGATCATGCCCGCGGCCGCCCACCAACTGCTCCTTGCAGGCGTGACCAGCGCGCGCGACCTCGGTGCCCCGCTCGAAGCCAGCATCTCGGTGCGTGATCGCATCGCCCGCGGCGAGATTCCCGGTCCTACGCTCTACGTCTCGGGTCCTTTTCTCCAACACGAGCCCTACCCCGGCACAGAGGATTTCCGTTGGGGCGTCAAAGGTGCCGCCGATGCCCGCGCCAAGGTCCGACGTCTCGCCGAAGCCGGCGTGAATCTCATCAAGCTGATCGACCAAGACCAGATGACCGAGGAAGAGGTCAACGCCGTCGTCGAGGAAGCGCATCAGCGCAAACTCCCGGTCATCGCGCATTCCCACCGGCCCGACGAGATTCGCCGCGGACTGCGCGCCGGCGTCGATTGTTTTGAGCACACCGGCCTCGCCACGGCGCCCGAATACCCCGCCGACATTCTCGCTCAGTTGCAGGAGCGCACCGCCAAGATGGCCCTCGGGCCGATGTTCTGGTGCCCGACCATCGAGGGCTTCTTCAACTACGACTACAACGTCACCAACCCGATGCACATCGAAGACCCAGGTTGGCAGGTCGGCGTCCCGGCCGACATCGTCGCCGATATCAAACGCTCCCTCGCCCACCCCGGCTGGCTCGCCTACTATCAGATCACCCCGCTGCGCGCCCGCACCAGCGCCGCCAAGTTCGCCCAATTGCAACGCGCCGGCGTAGTCCTGCTCATCGGCACCGACAGCGGCATCCCAATGAAATTCCACAACCAGTCCACGTGGCGCGAACTCGACATTTGGGTCAACAAGCTCGGCGTCGACTCCATGACCGCGATCCGCGCAGCCACGTATTGGCCGGCCGTCGCGATGAAGGTCGACAAAGACGTCGGCACCGTGAGCGCCGGGAAATTTGCCGATATCATCGCCGTAAAAGGCGACGTGCTGCGCTACATCGACCTCCTCCAGCGCGTCGATGTCGTGGTCAAGCACGGCCAGCGTGTAAAATAATCCACGCCAAGGGCGAGGTTGCCCCAGCGTGAAAACGAAAAAGCCGGACTCGTTCGAGCCCGGCTGAAGGTGAAAGCGACGCGGCGACCGCGCGCCCAGCTTAGAACTTATACTTGGCCTGCACGTAGACGAAGCGGCCGATCGGATCGTAGGCGTTGATGTCGTGGGACTGGTTGCCCTCGGACGGGATCAACGGCGGCATGCGGTTGAAGACGTTGTTCACACCCACCGAGGTCGTGAGGCCCTTCAGCCACTTGTGGCCCCAGTTGGCGAAGGAGTGGCCGACCTGCAGGTCGAAGGTCTGATACTTCGCGACGCGGAAGGCCGTCGGGTTGGTGAGGTCGTCGATGCTCGGGACGTAGGTGTGGGCGATCGACGCGGACCAGTTGTCGCGGGTCCAATCAAGGCGGCTGTTGAGGCGGTAGCGGGCAAAGACGCCCGAGCTCTCGGTGCCGCGGGCGAAGAAGCCGTCCTGGTAGCCGACGGACGGGCTGGAGGGCAGCGTCTGCACGACGTAGTTGCGGATGAACGTGCCGGCGACGGCGGCGTTGAACCGGCCCCAGTCGCGCGAGTCGTATTTGTAGCTCATCTGTAGGTCCATGCCGTCCTGCCAGTAGCCCGCGACGTTGAGCTTGGAATTGGTGATCCACACTTCGTCGGACGGACGGCTCGTCATCTGGCCCGGGGCCGTGATGGGCGCGCCATCAGTGAAGTGCGTCTCACCGGCGAGGCTCGTGGCGAGGCGCACATAGCCGGCGTAGGGCGAGCGCGGGCCCTTGCGCTCGACGTCGTTGACGATGTCCGTCGTCGGGATCGAGGAGACGAGATCGCGCTCGTCGATGTTGAAGAAGTCCGCCGAGACGGAGAAGCCCTTGACGGCCTTGGGGGACCAGACCACGCCGGCCGACCAGTTGCGCGACTGCGAGGGATCCAGCTTCGAATTGGAGCCGGTCTGCGAGCGGTATTGGCGGTTGCCCGTGGTCACGCCGAGGGAGTTACCGTTGGCATCGTAGCGGGTGATGTTGATCGAGCTCGTGAAGCCCACACTGGTGGGACCGTAAAGGTCGTAGAGCGTCGGCGCGACGAACGACTCAGAGTAGGAACCGCGGAACGCGAGCTCGTCGTTGAACGGCAGATAGCGCACGGAATACTTCGGCGTGGTCGGATCGGACGTGCTGCTGTATTTGTCGTAGCGGCCGGCGATCGAGAGTTCGAGGACGTGCAAGCCGGGCAGGCGGTTCTTCTCGCTGAAGAGCGGGATGCGCGTCTCGGCAAAGTAACCGTCGATGTTCGAGCGGGCGTTGAACGGCAGGCGGGGCGTGGCCTGGAGCCAGTTACCGGTCTGGTCGTTGCGGTCGTTGGTGAAGTTGAGCGTCTCCCACGTGTAGCCGGCGCCGAGGCCGAGCTTCACGGGACCACCGGGTAGGGAGAAGATCTCGCCGTTGACGCGGACATCGAGGGTGCGCAGGCCGCTCTGGAAATCGCGAATCTGCGTGCCCGACATGCCGGCCACGACGCCGGGTGCCTGCACGCGGGCAAACGGGTTGTAGGTGCCGGCGGCGATCGCAGCATTATATGCGGTCGCGTCGATGAGATTGATGTTCCGGAAGTGATGGTTCGTCCGGTTGTAGTTGGCCGCAGCCTCATATTTCCAGCTGTTGCCGAGGTCGCCCTTGATACCGAGCACGCCACGAATGCTGGTGGACTCATTGGCATAGCGGCGCGGGAAGGTCAGGAAGCGGTTGCGCGCGGTGACGGCGACATTGAACGGATTGAAGGGGCTGTTGGCCGCGACGGTGCCCGAGACGGGCTGGGCGTTGAGCACGGTCTCCGTTTCGTTGAGCGAATAGATGAAATCACCGAAGAGCGTGGTCGAGTCGTTGAGGCGGTGCTCGACGGCGGCGGTCACGCTGCGGCGCTCGGCGCTGGCGAGTAGCGTCGGGTAGGCGGCGAGATCGAGATTCTTCGAAACTTCGTCCTGTGTGAGCGGCCCTTGGTAGATACCTTGCGCCACGAGCTGGGCCGGGGTGAGATCGAGGTTGAGCGCCGGAGCGTTAGTGCCGGGCTTCAGATAGTAGAAATCGTTCCCGATGCTGACCACACCGGCAAAGGTCGGCGTGCGGTAGAGTCCCACGGAATAGGGACGCTCATACTGGATCAACGGATCGCTGCTCTTCCACTCGGTGGTGAAGGTCACACTGGTCTTGCCCGACGAGGCGCCGAACACGCCGTAATAGCTGCGATTCGCCCAGTGCCCTTGGTTGGTGCTGAAGCCGTAGGAGCCGCCGGTCTCGGCGCCCGTGTAATTGGCCTTCATGATGATGTTCACCACGCCTGAGACGGCGTCGGAACCGTAGGTGGCCGACGCACCGTCAGAGAGGATCTCCACGCGCTCGATCGCGGCAAGCGGGATGACGCTGACGTCCACAAACGACAATCCGCCAGTAGCAAGCACCGGGGAGATCGCGGCGCGGCGGCCGTTGATGAGCACGAGCGTGGAGCGATTGCGCAGGGAAATGCCCGAACCGCCGTTGGAATCGCCGGAGTTGGTGTTCGCGACGTCGGAACCGAGGTTGTTGCCGCCGTAGAACGCAGGCTGGCTCTTGCGGAGGACGTCCATGAGGTCGGTGCTGATACCGCTCTTTTCGATTTCGGCGGCACTGATCACCTTGACCGGCACGGCGGGAGCGCCGGCGGCCATCGGGATGAGCGAGCCGGTGACGACAAAGCTCTCCAGCTTCGTGACTCTATCGGCGGGAGCGGTGGGCGCGGACTGGGCGTAGGCGCCGGCGGAGGCCAGCGCAAACAGGGCGGCGGCCGCGGGCACGACGCGCAGGGGGCGTCGCTGGGTTTTGGTAGTTTTTTGCATAGGTAGGTTCTTGGTTGGCTAACGAACGTTACAATCGGGCGACACCGCACGAGCCCCGCGCTCGGCGGACAACGGCTTTGCGACCAAGCCGCCCATTCGCGCGACCAAACTAGCCAGAGCCGCGGCGAAAAACTCTGTCATCCGGCTCATCTGCGACCAACGACGCCCGCCGTGCGGCGAACTACTTCCGCGAGCGCGGCGAATTTCCATTCACGCGACGAATCAACCGGATTTCGCGACGTCGCCACCGACGGCGACTCCGCTGTTGGTGTAGAGACCGAGCGAGACAGTCGGCGAGAGCGGGAGCAGACGGGCGGCCGCAACTTTATTGCCCTCCATCGCGCGGGCCAGCTTCAGCGCGTCTTTCGCGAGCGCAGCCGGGAGGCTGAAGTGCCCGTTGGGGCGGGTGGCATCGATCACTTCGACCCGCCTGGCCGTCTCATAAGCAAGCACCGTGTGGCCGGCCAATCCTGAACGCGTGTCAATGTAGTAGGACAGCAGGTGGGGGCGAACTACCTCGCCGCCGGCCAGCAGCCGATCCCGCAGCGCTACGATGCTACGAATGAAACAGCCGTTCGGCAGTTCGTCGCGGGCCTCAGGCAGCGCAGTCGTCTCATTAACCACGGTCCAACGGCTGAACCCACCATTGATGTCGCGCAGGAGAGGGGCGAAGTTGGCCTTCTCTTCGGCGAGCCGGCCGCGGTGCAGCGAGAAACTCTGCGTGCCTTCGGGTGAGTGATAGAACCAGAGGACGTCAGCCATCTCGAACACCAGTGCGTGCACCACGCGCGGGTGACGGGCGGAGGGCTTGTCGTTTTCGATCCGGATCACCCGCGACCACACTTCGGAGCCGAGGAGGGCTTGAGCGCGGCGGGCATGCAGCAATGTTTCATCCGAACCGAAAGCACTGACGGAAAGAAAAAGGCCGACGAGGGCGAGGAGGCGGGGAAAGCGGGTGATCGTGTTCACGCCCCCATAAGCGCCGAAGACGTTCCATAGTTTCGGAAATGCGATGAACCTGCACTTTTCTGCGACAAACGACCGGGGTCGTGTGTTAAGGGGAAATCCGCCCTGTTTTCAGCGCGCAATCCTGTGCCGTGCGCGGACAGGCGCGTCCCGGAAATGGAACACGCGGGGCCCCTTCTCTCCCCCCGCCCTTGGCGTTACAGCGCTTCCTTCATGAGCGACGAAATGCGCTCATGATAACCGCGGCTCAGCTTCAACTTGGTGCCGTCGTGTAGAATCACGGCATACTCGCCAGCAAACGACGGGCTGAGTTTCCGCAGACGGTCGATGTTCACGATCGTCGAACGGTGGATGCGGATAAAGCGCTTCGGATCGAGCCGCGCTTCAAGGCGCGCCATGGTCTCGCGCATCAAGTGCGCCCGGCCGGCGACGTGAAACTTCATGTAGTCACCTTCGGCTTCGATCCAATCGATCTCCTCCGCCTTGAGGAAAAATATTTCGCCCGACGATTTGACCAAGATGCGATCGCCGGCCGGGTCATCCTTCGGCGCCGTCGCAGCCGGCGGGCTCTGTTGGAGATAATCGAGCAATTGGGTCAGACGGGAATTCACGGTGTCGGACCGCCGCCGGCGCACCTCCTCCTTCGCCCGATGCAGCGCCGCGCCGAAGCGGGCGTCGTCGTAGGGCTTGAGCAGGTAATCGACCGCATTCACCTCGAAGGCGCGCAAGGCGTGTTCGTCGTAGGCGGTCACGAAAACCACGGCTGGCACGAGCGCCGGGGGAAGTTGCGCGAGCGCTTCGAAACCGTCACAGCCCGGCATCTGCACATCGAGAAACGCAATATCCGGTTTCTCTCTCTCGATGAGTTCTACGGCCTCGGTGCCACCGGCGGCCTCACCAACAATTTCAATGGCTGCGTCACGCTCCAGCAGCAGACGCACGCCACGGCGGGCGGCGGGTTCGTCGTCGACAATGATGGCTCGGAGGCGCGCGTTGGGCGCCGCGGGATGCGGGGAAGCGGAATTCGTTTTCATGTGCGACAAGGCAAAATGATTTCCACGGACACGCCGCGCCCGGGCTCGCTGCGCAGCGAGAGGTGTCCCTTGGCGCCGTAGATCTTGGCCAGCCGCTCGCGGGTGTTGGAGAGGCCGATACCCTCCTTGGTGCGCTTGTTGCCCTCGCGAATGCCGGGACCGTCATCGCTCACCCCGAGGTGCAGTTTACCCTCGGCAATTCGCCCGCTCACCACGACCCGACCTGGACCCACCTTGGGCGCGATACCATGGAGAATGGCGTTCTCCACGATCGGCTGGAGAATGAGATGCGGAATGCGCGCCTCGAGGGCATCAGGCTCGATCGCGAGATCGACCTGCAGGCGGTCGGAGAAACGTGCACGCTGAATTTCGATATATAGCGCCAGAAACTCCATTTCCTGCCGCAGCGTGACTTCATGGACCCGCGTATTGTCGAGTGACATGCGCAGCAGCGAACTCAACCGCGCGATCAGTGTGACGGCTTCGTCGTTCTTACCTTCGCGCACGAGCACCGCGATGGTGTTCATCGTGTTGAAGAGAAAATGCGGCCGCAGTTGCTCGCGCAGGGCCTTCAGCTCCGTCTCGACGAGCCGCGCCTCGAGTTGGGCGTTGCGCAGTTCTTCGTTCTTGTAGCGCTGGTAGATCTCCAAGCTGTAACCAAACGCCAACACCGCCCAATAGTAGGCCATGTCGATGATGTTTCGGCCGTAGAAACTGCCGAACGCGTTGGTCCAAAAATCGCCGAACGCTTCGCCATAGAAAATGCCGTAGGCCAGCATCCGCCCGAGGTAATACGTCGCCATCACGACGAAGCTCATCGCGAAGTGGAAGCCGATGCCCCCGACCCACCACCCCTGACTAAGCGGAATTTTGGTGCGCAACCGCAAAATCAACGGCGCCATCAGCGCCCACATCATCGCCCGGCCGAACTGCGGGATGGCATGATCCACGAAGTTGACAGTGCCCGGCGGCATATTGACGCGATTGTTGAAGTAGACCTCCAGCGAGAGGATCAATCCGAGAAAAACCCAGCCCAAGACAATGACGGAGATCTTGGTCCAACGGTTGTGCATGGGAGAAACGGGAGGGTTCATTCGTGGGACATCGGCTCGGTTCAAGCGGATAAACTGTCTTTGCGCCGAACCGCCGATGGGCGGCGACGAATGACGGTTTAGCGCGACGAAGCTTGCGCCGCACTACGGCCGAAAAACCGCCCCACCTCAACCTCGGCGTCAAACGGCACTCCTTCCGTCACGTGATTGACCCACTGGCGGGCGAGCGCAGGCGCATGCAGCGCGCCCTTTGCACCGAGGCCGTTGATCACACCGAAGCGGGCCTGAAGCGGATGCCGACCCGCGGCGGGGTGTTTGTCCGGAAGATTGACGCGCACGCCTGCCCGGTGGCCGGTGACGGCAAACTCCTTTCCACCCAGCAGCGTCCGCGCGCTCGCTTCGAGCGCCGCCCGCCCTTCCGAGGTCGTCGACGGTTGCACCACTCCCGGCTGATGCGTAGCACCGACCCAGGCGAGGCCCTCCGCCACCGGTAGAATCCAATGGCCGCCGTTGATGATTTCATCGGGAGCGAGTCCCGTGACGGCGATTTCCAGCATCTCGCCCTTCGAAAATTCCCACGGCACGAAGGAAAACGCCTCCTCTCGCGCCCCCGCCAGGCCCCGGCAGTCAATCACGAGATCGTAACGCTCAGTCTCGGTTGCAAGCGAGCTACTCGTCGCGCTGCGCAGGTGTCCGCTCGCTAGCCAACGCGCCCGCGCCGCCGCCAACAGCCCGGGCAGATCCACCCGCGCCGCGTCTTCGATCCAGAATCCGTCACCGCTGGCGAGGTCCGCCCCGGCAAACGGCGCGAGTTCACCTTTCGCCCGCTTCTCGGCCAGCACACGTCGCTCACGCTCGTCGGCGAACTGCCGCCTCACCCGTAGATCGCGCCAGAGCGGCACGCCTAGCACCGACTCCAATTCCTGGTAAAACGCCCGCGCGGCCGGCCGCAGGGCGTCGATGCGCCAACTCTTCACGAGGCGCCGCCCCGTGATGGGATTGATTATGCCGGCCGCGGCCAGCGAGGCCGCGGGGCCATGACCCGCATCGACGATTTCGAAAGGGATGCCAGCCCGCTCCAACTCCCACGCGAGGCAGGTGCCGGCCAGGCCCTGCCCAACGACAAGGAGATCGGCGCGCGGGCGCGGAGCGCTCACGATTTCCGCGGCAGGGCCGGCAAGCTGGCGGCCGCCGTTGCCTGACCATGGCGCTTGTTTTTCTCGTCAGGTGTGCGCAACCGAATCGTTTCGGCCAGCGCGGGAAACTCCGCCCGCAACACCGCCGCGGCGCGCTCGAGAATGATCTCGCCGCCCTCGCCCGAGGTCACGCGCCCCAGCACGAGGAGATTTCTCACCTCATAGAAGTCCGCGTAGTGGGCGATCGCGTAGCCGAAGCAGACTCCGATCGATTCATAGATCGCCCGGGCGCGCGCGTCGCCGGCCTTCATGGCGTGCTGCACTTCGATCAATTGCTCGGGTAACGGCAGCGTCGCCGGGAAGTTAAAGCCCGCCTTCGCCGCGAGGCGGCCGACGCCCTGCTGCGAGAAATACTGCACCCCACAGCCGATGTCGCCCGACCACTCGTCCCGCGGCGCGTCAGGGCGATAGTCGATGGGCGCAAACGCCAGCTCGTTGAGCCACGAGGTGATGTTGCCCGCCGGCGTCACGTAGCCGCCGGCCTGACTCGTGCCCATCGAAACGCCGAGCACCGCATTGTCCTCCATCGACATGGAACCGGCCAACGCCGTGACCTCGCCGTCGTTGACGACTTCAAACGGAATACCGCCCCAGCGCTCCTGCAGCGTGAAAAACATCCGCCGGATATGCTTATCAAACTGGTCCGCGGGCACGCCGCGGAACAAGGAAGCCGCGCGCACCTCGTTGTTCACATAAACGCCCGCCGCGCTGCCGCCGATCGCATCGACGCGCGGAAGATGGGCCGCGGCGCGCTTCAGCGAATCGTGCACGCCTTCGAGGTGATAACTCGGGTCTTGTTGGAAATAGGGATCCCACGCAATCTCCTCGGAAAACACGACCTGACCATCGATGAGCGCGGCGGCCTTGCGATCGCTGCCCCCGAGGTCGAAGCCGATCCGGCAGCCTTCCAGATGGCGTCCCATGGGAAGACTCGTCTCCGCGACCGCCGGCAGCGCCTCAAACGTCACGGCCTCCACCGAAAACTGGCGGCCGAAAATCTTCTCACCCATGAAATCGTAGTCGAAGGCGCGCACGCCGCCGGGCGCGTAGATCTTCGCCAGCGCCGCCGCCATTTCCGGCGCACCTGCCACCAGCACCTGCGGGCCGCCCTTCATCCAGAGGAGAAATTTCACCAAACGCTCCGCATACGTGAGCGTCAGCGCCGCCGCCGGATGGCCGGCCGAGAGCACGCGGCCATCATGGCGGAACACCGAGCCATCGGTGCGCACGAGCACAAGCGCGATGGGCCGCGCCGCGGGATCCTGCGCGACCAAGGACGCGTAGGCGCGGTGCCAGAGCGCAGCCGGCACAAACGAAGGATCGAGGGAGGGACGGAGTTTGGGTGCGACGTTCAACATGACAGCAACCAGCACCGTAAAGAGATTAAGCCGCCTTTTGAAAGGGAGTTTCTTCAATCCTCACCAGCCGGCCAGTCCGCCAATGCCAAAGGGTCAAATCCCCGACGATGCGAGGAATCCCCCGTCTACGGGTAGCGTCACCCCGGTCACAAAACCCGCCCGCTCGTCATCCAGCAGCCAACACACCGCGCCGAGCAACTCCTGGGCCTCGCCAAAACGCTTGAGCGGCGTGTGCCCCATCACGTTCTGGCCACGGGCACTCAGCCCGCCGTCTAGCGTCATCAGTATCTTGCGGCTGCGGTCGTTCACAAAGAAGCCCGGCGCCACTCCATTTACCCGGATATTGGCCGGGGCGAGGTAGACCGCGAGCCACTGGGTGAAATTCACGACTCCCGCCTTCGCCATCGCATAGGCCGGCACGCGGGTGAGCGGTCGATAGCTGTTCATCGAGGCAAAATTCAAAATCGACCCGCGACCGAGTGCTGCCATCTCCCGCCCAAACACCTGACAGGGAATCACAGTGCCCAGCGTGTTAATCCGCACGACATCGTCGAACTTCGTCAGACTTAGGTCGAAAAACCCCCGCCGTCCCTCCGGCTTTTCGGCGCCAAGCTCCGCCGGAGAAAACTCGGTGAGCGTCGTGACTGCCTCGGGCTGGTTGCCACCGGCTCCGTTAATCAGAAAATGACAGGCCCCGAGTTCACGCGAAACAATCTCACGGGCCTGCTCGACCGAAGCGGGGTTGACCACGTCGCACGCCACCGGGAGCGCGATGCCGCCGGCCGCATGGATCTCCCTGGCGACACCTTCGAGTGAAGCCGGCGTCCGGCCGAGCAGGGCTACCCGCGCGCCTTGGCGGGCCAGTTCTTTGGCTACGGCGGAGCACAACGTGCCTCCGGCACCGGTGACAACGGCGGTTTTTCCCGCAAAGCAATTGGAGTTCATGAGAAGAAATTCAAAGACGGAGATAACGTCGCGCATTCTCCGCTGAGACCGCCCGGACCAGTGCGCCTAATTCGTTCAAGTCCGAAGGCATGGTGCCGGCCTTGACCTGCTCACCAAGCCAGTCGCAGAACACGCGGCGGAAATATTCGTGGCGCGTCATTGAAAGAAGACTGCGCGAGTCCGTCGTCATACCGATAAACACCGAGAGCAGGCCGTAGTTGGAAATTGCCTCGAGCTGAGCCCGCATTCCTCCGGCTTGGTCGTTAAACCACCAAGCGGGGCCAAGTTGGACCTTACCCGCAACCCCATCCTCCACAAAGGAACCGGCCAAAACAGCCAGTGGCGCAAAGTCAGTCGGACTGAGTGGATAAAGAATCGTGCGCGGCAAGGCCCCCGCGTCCTCCAAGTCATCCAGCCATGCCACCAAACTCGGCACATCGCATCCACGGCCGATTCCCGCATAGCCTCCGGCCGGTCCCGCCAATCGCCGTAAGCGCGAGCTCGTGCGTCGCTGCGCCCCCAGGTGGAGCTGCATAATCCATCCGCGGCGTGCATAGCTCACGCCGAGAAAGCGGAGGATCCCGGCGCAGAGTCGCATGTGCTCGACAGTCGACAATGCTTCCTCCTGCAGACGGCGGGTAAACAACATCGAAGCGTCGGAATCGGTCACGGTCTCATACGACCAATCATCCAACGCATGGTCAGCCAATCGACAGCCCGCTGCCTCGAAAACATCGAGCCGCTGGCCGACGGCCTCCTGGAACGCGGCGTAGTCTGTCACGGCAATACCGGTCGCCGCCCCGAGCTGCCTCACCCAACCGACAAACTCGGGCAACTCAACCGCGACGATATCGTCAGACCGCAGCGAAGGCAGCACCCGCACGGCCCCTGGGGCTCGCGCAATCGCCGCGTGCGACGATAGATCGTCGAGCAATCGATCCGAGGTGCACACCCACTCCACGCCTCGCTGGGCAAGCAGGCCACGCGCAGAAAACCCCGACTCCGCCAGTCGGGCGTTGCAGACATCCCAGGTGCGTTGAGCGGTTGCTGCCGTGAGGGGCTCGTCGAGAGCAAAGAAGCGCTTCAACTCCAACGCCGTCCAATGGTGCAGCGGATTACCCACAGTCCGCGGCACGGTCGCGGCCCAGCAGTTGAACTTCTCGCGCACGGGGGCGTCGCCCGTGATGGCGCGTTCCGGCACACCGGCGATCCGCATCGCTCGGTGTTTATAAGGATCATTCGTTACCCAAAGCTGGCCAATGTTCTCAAACCGTCGATCGGCCGCCAAATCGTGAGGATCGAGATGGCAATGGTAATCAATGATCGGCGCGGCACGCGCAAAGTCGTGATACAGGCGCCGGGCCGTGGCCGACTGCAGGAGAAAGTCTTCGTGTATGAAGGGGCTCACGGAAATTAGACGGCACCGACTGACTCAGAAGTAGCCGCCGCGTTTCACGATCTCGGTGGCCGACATGCCTTCCTTGATCCACTTCTTCAGTTGCGATTCGCCGTTGGCGATTTCCTCGGCGCGCAGAAGGACCGGCACGCAAATCTCGCGCGGAACCACGATCACGCCGTCGATGTCGCCGAAAATCAGGTCACCCGGCTGGATGAAGACTTCGCCGATGCGGATCTGCGTCTGCCACGCGCTGATGCGGAAGCGGCCGAGCATACCGTTGGAATTGCGGTAGCGGACCCAGAGCGGAAAGCCGAGTTCGAGGACTTTGTCGGTGTCGCGCACCCCGCCGTCGACCGCCGCCCCACGGACCTTCTTGCGCTGCGCGGCCATCGTCATGCACTCGCCCCACTGGGTGGATTCGTCGTCGTTGCTGGTGTCCCAGACCACGAACGAATTCTCCTTGAGCGAATCGAGCATCTCGGCGCGCTGGGCCATCTCGTTTCTCAGTTCGAGGTTCTTCGCCCCCTTGATGGTGAACGCAAAGCCGGCCACGCGCTGGTGCTCGCGCAGTGGCATTATGCCGCTTGGAAGCGTCTGGCGCGTGAACATATTTTCGCGCAGGGCGTCGTTCACCGCAGCCGTAAACGTCTTTTCGTAGCGCTGGCAGATTTCCAGCTCCGGGATTTCGAGGGGCGAGTCGGGGTTTGCGACCCGCGATGCCTTCAGTTGATCGAGTTTCATCATGGCGTGGTATGGGTTGAATGCTCTGCGGAAATGAGAGGTCAGGGTTTCGCGAGTTCGCGGGCGTAAAGTGAGTTCAACTTCGTCCAATCTGCTTCCTGCCGAAGTAACGCGTCCCAACTGCCGGGTGCGCCAAAGTGGTGGTTCCCCGCCCACGCGGCACCGAGGTAGTAGGTAAAGGGCTCGCCCGGCTTCACGGTTAGGAGCATGTAGCGATCTTTACCCGCCGACCCGAATCCGCTCACCTGGTTTGGATCGGCAACGATGACGGTGCCGAGCGCGGGATGCGCGGGATCAGACTTCTCCCACAGTGACATCGCGCCGCGCCCCTTGTCCTGCCTCGGCCCCGCTTCGCCAAACGTCGTCAGTCCGAGGCCGACCATGACGCTCTCGGTGCCAGTCGTGTTCACCATGTGGGTGACGCGAAAGAAATTTGTTCCAGGCACCATGCGAATCGTCTTGGTTTCCGCTATGCGCAGGCCCGCGGCGTCCCATGGCTCAAATTCGAGGGTAAACTCCACGTGATCAGGCGCGTTCGCCACGATCCGATAGGTTCCATAGGTTTCCGAGGGGAATGGCCGGCCATCGCGCCAGATCGCGCTGCCGCCGCACCCGCGCTCGCGTCCCACGTGGTAAAAATCGGCGCCTTCGCCCCGCTCGATGTGATACTCGAAGCCGGCCGCACCGAGCCGATACCATTTGTCGATGACCGGATAGTCGACGGACTTGGGCCAGATATCGATCCCGCTGCCGACGCGGTGTCGCACCGTCGGCCCATAAACGCGGAACGCGATGCGGTCGTTTTCCCAATTGATATTTTGGGCGCCCTCCGGATTCCGCAGGACGTAGGTGCGGGGTTTTCCCGGACTGTCTTCGGCGGCGGCGAACACTCCCGGCTTAACCCCAGGCGTGACGGAGCGGATGCCCAGTTTCAGCGCCTGCACATAGGCGAGCACGACGGGGCCGAAGGCGTGCGGATCATTGTGCGCCCAGACGCGGCCCTTGTAGTCCGCCTTGCTCCCCTGCCCCGGACACAAGCAACCGATGCACGCGTGATTCACAGAACCATCTTCGGCGATGTAGGCGGGAAGAGCGCCAAGACCGCGGATAAAATCAGCCTCGTGCTTCCGATCGATGAGGCCGTGCTCCAACATCACGCCCAGCCCGTAGAGCAAGAGGCCGCTGCCTGAAGTCTCCGTATACGACGTGGGATCGGTCATCTCCTGATGCCACAGCCCTGCCTTGTTTTGGTGGCGCAAAACGGCGGCGAAAAATTCTTTGGCCACGGCCTCCACGTCGTTCCGTTTGGGGTGCGTCGCCGGAAGATCACGCACGAGTGTCGCTAGCCCCACGGCCCCCCAGCCATTGCCCCGACTCCAGTTGTCTTCGGAAACGACGCCCAAGCCCTGAAAGCCGCGGCCTTGGTGCAAGAGCCCGGACCTCCCATCGCGCAAAATGCGAAACAACTCCAATGTTTCGAAGACAGCGAGGTCGACGTAGCGGTCGTTCTTCTCGGCCAGCCCCGCGTAGAGCATAAAAGGCGTCACCGCGAACGCCACGTCGATGAAGACCTGATCCTTTTCCGCGATGGTCCACGGCGGGACCAGCAGGCCCTCGCTTGATCGCTTTTGTTTTTCCATCATCCGCATCGCCGCGTCGGCCACCGCTCGCTCCAACTCCGGCGCAACTCCCTGCCATCGCAGCAAGGCCGCCCCGCTGCCGCCGACTTCGTAGCTGATGAAACTTCCGCGGCCCTTGATCTCCTTCGCTAGGAACTTATTGAACAGCTCGACCGTCCGCCCGCGCAGCGGAGAAGCAGGTTCGATCAGCGCCAACTCGCTCATCGCCTGCATCAGCAACGTGCCGGGGTAGAGTCCAAGATCAATTTCGGCCAGGCCCTTCGCCAGGACCCGCTCCGCCAGTTCTCTGGTCGCCACCGGCGGCAGAGGCTCCGCGGCACGCGTGAGGAGAGCTCCGACCAGGATCGCGACCCACAGCAGGAACTTGAGTGCTTTCATCGCGATGTAACGGATTCGAAGAACTCGCTAGCGCGCTTCCGGCGCGATTCCGAGCACCGCGCGTTCGGCGATCAACATTGGCGAGTCGTAAATCGGCAACCTACGAAACACCGCGCCTGCGTCAGACTGGGTCCAGTTGCCTTTCGGCAACGCGTAGACCGTGCTCGTCCGCACATCGACGAGGACCGGGTCGGTAAACTTGCCTTCCTTGAGACTGACGTCGGCGAGGGAAATGCCGTTGGCGTCCGCCGGGGGCGCGTCGTTAAACCAGAGTGCGACCACTTGCGCGCCGTCGCTCGCACGGCGGTAGCCCGTCACAGCGAGCCCGCGCAGGGCGGTTGTGGTGGAGGCATACTCCGGAATACGCGCCAGGGTGTCGTCGAAGATGGCGAAAATCGTCTGCGCAGCGTAGTAGACGGGTTTCACGTGCGAGACCGTTTGATCGGGGTTTGTTCCGACCATGCCCTTGTAGTTCATCCGGAGCTTGCCGTCTGCGCCACCCTGGTTGCTCGCCGCCGAATAGTGCATGTCGCAAAGTGTAAAAAGATTCATCGGCACGTCTTTTGCCCGATGAGCGAGCAGACGGCGCACGTCCCACTTTGCCTGGGTGGTCTCCGTCCACGAAATCTTCGAAAGGGCGAAATCCGGCTGATACCTTGAGGCCGCTCCCGTCTCGCCCTGGCGCAGCTCAATGGTGCGGCCGTGTTTGGCACAGATTGCGCGCAGCTTGTCCACGTAGCTCGTATCATCGGGGTTGCGCGGGTAACCGTGGAAGGTAATCGCGTCGACGAGATCGAGTTTCCCTCTCTCCTTTAGGCCCGCGATGAACTGGTCGGCATATTCAAATTTGTGCGCCAGAGCCAACGCCCACACCCGTCCGCTCGGCTGGACCTCGCGCACCATGGTCGCCGTGCGGATGTAGAGAT
>CANGHW010000035.1 GCA_947453695.1 Opitutia bacterium | reverse complement strand
TAGCCTCCGGATGGGTAGCTGTATACACGGCGTCCACTTCCACGAGTTTCACCCCCAAGGTTAGTCTCCCTCCGAGCGGCATGGCATCCCGTGCATTAACACACAGGTTGAGCAGGATCTGGTGCAGTTGGGTCGAGTCGCCGATTATCTTTGGAAGATCGGGAGCCAGCTCGATCCTCAACTCGATGTTCTTCGGGAAGGTGCTTTTAATAATGTGATGCATCTCTCCGACCAGATGTCCTGCATCGATTGAAGTCCTCTCGCCCTCCGCGCCTTTGGCGAAGGTTAACAACTGCCTCACCATATTCGCCGCTCGTTTCGCACTGGACTGGATTATTTCCAGCATGTCGGATTCTTCCGGATACTGCATCCTGATCGCGTCGCCTACCAAGATAATCGGAGCGAGGGCGTTGTTCAAGTCGTGGGCAATCCCGCTGGCGAGTGTGCCAAGGGACTCCATCCGTTGCGAACGGTTTTGAAGCACCTGCAGTGCTTTCATTTGCGTGTTATCGAGATTGGATACGACCACTCTGGCTGGCCCTTCCTCGGAAAAGCGGGTCGCCCGGCAAATTAACCACCTTGGTTTGTCGGCCAAGTGCCAATGGTATTCCAACTCAAAATCCTTCCTGCTCCCAGACATCACCTCTCGGATGCCAGCAACGAGCTCGGCAGCTGACGGTGGAGCATGCCGGCTGGTCATAAAACCGTCCAAATAATTCACCCCTACGCTAAAGGCCTCGGCCCCAAATCCACTGCTGATGGCTAGATCGTTCGAGGCACGGTTGCTTGAAATGATGAATCCCCGTTCATCTAGAATCAACAAGGCGGAATTCAGGGCATTGAACGTCGCGCTGGAAAAAAGCTCACTCTCCCGAAGCCTTTCGTTGGCAAGTTGGAGCTGAGCACTTTTTCGGGAAAGTTTAGCCGCAAGTAAATGGGCGTCGGCCAGAGCCACTTTACTCGCTTGAAGGACATGCAGCATGTCCACCCACGGGTCCGTGACCGAAAAATCCTCGGAACTAAGCCCGAACGTCTTCAACTGCCCCGGGTCGGTTAACCACGGTGAACCGAGAAAGACGTAGCAGTCTGCTTTGAGCGCTCGGATAAAACCGCCTCGCAATTGAAACCCGATTGAGCGGCTACGAAACAGGAAAAAACTATTTAGGTGCTGAAGAATCCAACCCTTCGTTGGAAGACCGGCTGGTCGGAGCGTCTCAAAGATGTCGATCAGTGGCCCGCCAATCTGGATCTCTGGGCAAATTCTTTGAAGCACGGTGCCAGCCCCGAGAAACTTGAAATCATCATCCAGTAAGAAATGATACGGGAATAAGGCTGAAAATTGCTCCGCCGACAGATCGATCTTAGGTCGTTGCGCTTCGCCGTTCACGAGATCAGCGAAAATCACCAAGTTACTTCAAAGACGTCATGATCCGCTCCTTGGGCCTTGGCGGCGGTTTGGCGAACGGTGACCGGCGTTTTGAACATTTTGCCCAAGCCATGCATCAGCCCGACTAAAAATTCGGCCAAGCCCTGACGGTGCGAGAAGTAATGCAAGTTGAGCGAGTGCTCGGTGATCTCCGAACACTCAAAACGCGGCGGCTGGAGCTGGGGAAAAATCATCGCCACGCGACTGTGAAAATCTGGGAGCTTGCTCAAGAATTCAGGAAGTGTGCGGCCATTTGCCTCCATCAAACTGCCGTAGCCCTCTTGGGCCGTATACAATATCCAGTGCTCGCCGAATCCGTGGAGAATCTTACCGGGAGGCGTTTGGAGCAGTTCGCTGGCGGCGGCTACGAGATTATAAGTTATGTCATCGGAATACCCCTCGTTGCTCATGAAGACCTCGATATCAACCCCAGCTTTGGCTTTGATCTTTTCCCACGTGCCTTCGCCGTGGGTCTTGATGACCATTTCCTCCATCGCCTTGTTTACCATGCCATACATATCGAGTGTGGGTCTTACGCTTGGGGTTGGAGGGATGAACCTGATTTTACCGCGAGTGTATTCAAGAAATAATACTTTTTTCTAATTAGGTAGAAGTGCAGGGGCATCATCAAATACGTAGGTTGCTTATTGGGCCGGTTTTGCCGGGCCCGATAGCCATTCTCGTGCCACGCCGCCGAGTGAGGCTACGAGGACTACGGGGCCGAAGACGAACGACAAAACGATCCCGAGAAACGACATCAGGGCCCCATAAGTCGCCAGAGACACAAAGCCATTTTTTCGGAATTCAAACGCTAGGCTGATTGCGGCGAGGTCGATGGCAATCACGCCTAGCAAGATCGGCAGGGCGACCATCAGACGGGCGTTTGCGAGGTCGAAAAACAGGTCCACCTGTTAACGACACCTAAGAAAAAGCGAGTGGAGTTGCTGTTCAAACTCCAGCTGGTGATCGCTCGGCCAATCGGACCTGCGGCGCATACGTAATTATTGTAACCATATTTCATTTAGCGGCTTAAATATTATTCGACGGCGTGCCGAGTATAGATGCGAAGTTCAAATGCTACCCAAAGCCGCCCGACTCAGTGTTGCGCAAAAGCTCGCCGTCATCTGCGTCTCCTTCTCGCTGCCACTCTCCGTGATGATGTATTTTGTCGTCGACGCGGCGACCGACAGCATCCGTTTCGCGCGCCTTGAGGAGGCAGGAAACCGTTACCTGCGACCGCTCTCCACCCTGCTCGAAGCGATCCCGCGTCATGCTGGTCCCGCGCGTGAACTCCACGCCGGCCGCAGCGATGTACGCCCGAAGCTCGATGCCACCCAGGCAGAAGTCGCCGAGGCATTCGCCACTCTCGCGGCGACTGACGCCGCCATCGGCGCCGAACTGCAATTTACCAACGATGGGCTGGCCAAGCGCCACCGCGAGCATGCTCGAATCTCCACCGTCAAGGCAGAGTGGGACAGTCTCCGTAACGCCCTAGGCAGTCTAACTCCAGACGATGCACAGCGCCAGCACGCTCATCTCCTCGCTGATATCCGTACGATGATCACGCATGCTGGGGACACCTCAAATCTCATTCTCGATCCGGATCTCGATTCATACTACCTCGTCGATGTTACGCTGGGAGCGCTGCCGCAGATGCAGGAACGACTCGCACGTGTTGCCGCCCTCGGCGAGTCGGTCGCACGACGCGGAGCAGTCACGAACGAGGAGCGGAGCCAACTCGCTCTGTCCGCTGCGTTCCTGCAGGAAGTCGATCTCGACCGCGTCGAGGCGAGTTCGAACACAGCATTGAACGAGGACGGCAATTTCTATGGCAGCTCCGAATCACTGCAGAAAAACCTCCCGCCGCTCGTGAAGGCCTTCGGCGAAGCAACACGCAATCTAATCAAACTCACCAACGAGCTCGCCGCTGCGCCAAAGCCTGCGATTGCGCCTGCGGACTATGCCGCCGCGGCGGCACAAGCGAGTGCGACCAGCTTTGCCCTCTGGCGCGGCGCCGTCGCCGAACTCGATGTACTGTTGGCTACACGCACTTCTTCCTTCCAGCGCAGCCGCATGCACACGGTTGCCTGGTCATTGGTGGCGCTCGTCGGTTCCTTGGCGCTGGCGTGGTTCATTGCCCGCGGTCTGAACGTCGCACTCACTCGGCTGGTCGGGCAACTGGGTGCGTTTTCAAGTGAACTCGAGTCTGCTGCGGGGCAGGTTTCCAAGGCCGGCCAGTCACTGGCCGAGGGGACCAGCAAACAGGCTGCCTCACTCGAGGAAACCAGCTCTTCGCTCATTCAGCTCTCATCGATGACCAAGCGCACGGCTGAGGGCGCCGCCCAGGCAAAAGAACTTTCCGGTCAGACCCGTGCCGCGGCGGACACGGGTGCAGTGGACATGGAGCAAATGAAGTCTGCGATGGACTCCATCAAGTTCTCCTCAGGTGAGATCGCGAAGATCGTCAAAATCATCGATGAAATTGCCTTCCAGACCAACATCCTCGCCCTCAATGCGGCTGTCGAAGCCGCTCGCGCGGGCGAGTCCGGCGCTGGATTCGCGGTCGTCGCCGAGGAAGTGCGTAGCCTCGCGCAACGTTCGGCCCAATCGGCCCGGGAAACCGCCGCCAAGATCGAAGACTCTGTCAGCAAGAGCGAACACGGCGTGCAGATATCCGAAAAGGTCGCCACCTCGCTGCAGCAGATCGTCGACTGCGCCCGGAGGATGGATACACTGATTGCCGAGATTGCCCAAGCATCCAACGAGCAGAGCAACGGCATTAGTCAGGTTAACTCCGCCGTTTCACTGATGGACAAGGTTACCCAGGACAATGCTGCCAACGCCGAGGAGACCGCAGCCTCGGCCGAGGAGCTTTCGGCCCAAACGATTGCGATGCAGGAATCGACGGCAGAACTGCGCAGTCTTATCGGTGGAGTACCCGCGCAGGCAGCACCGCCGAAGGCTGCCGCAGCCAAAGCTGCACACGCCGAAATCGCCGGCACTGCCCCGCGCCGCCTGCAACGACCAGTCACCAGCTCGCCAGCGAAGGAAAACGTGCGCCAGGGTGATTTCTTCAAAAACAGCTGAGGAGGCGTAGATGGGCCAAGAGTTTTTCCGGATTCGTCGCAGGGTTCCCGGCGGTGCGCCCCCTGTCTTCGACCACAGGAATTCATCGAACGGAGAAAAAATCCCGGCATGCGTGCGGCACTGATTCCAGCCCTCACTATTCCTGCCGCGCAAGCGCTGGGAGAGCGATCCGTTTCCTCCATAGCACCCAGCGTCCCTTTTCGGTTCGGGGTGCGTTTGAGGTCACTTTCCTAGCCCACGACCATGCTCGATAGCAATTCGACCGTAAGTCTTCTGCTGGCAGAGGATGAGCCCACCGCCATGAAAAATCTCGTGGCGACGTTTAGCTCTCCGCGCTACAAGCTGACCTGTGCGACAGACGGAAACAGCGCCTTGAAAAAGGCGTTGGCCATGACCGAACCCTACATTGCGGTGCTCGACTGGCTGATGCCCGAGGTCACTGGTCTCCAAATTTGCGCGGTGCTGCGTTCCCCAAAAATAAAAATCCGGCCATACTTGATTATGGTCAGTGCAAGGTCGACCCCCAGCGATATTGCCAAGGCATTGGACGCCGGAGCCGATGATTTTCTCGTGAAACCTTTTCGGCCCGCAGAATTGCAGGCGCGGCTGCGAGTGGCGGAACGGACCTTGAACTACCAGTCCGAACTCCGCGAACAGTTGAATGAACTGGAAGACCTTCGGAAACGTTATCGGCTCATCGCCGATATCATGGCCAGCCAGGGTGGAGGCCGGGCGGCTATGGGCCGCGGCCGATTGCAAACTTCAAGCACGCCGGTCGAGCCTTTGCTGGATATTAACAGCATCGATTTCGCGTCGATGGCGGAGGCTGCGGCTTCGGGGACGACTCCCAAGGAGACCCCGAAGATTGCCAAAATCACGACGGCGGAAGTGGACGGAATAATGATAAAGCTAATCGCGCAACAGGGCTTCGGCAAGGTCGGCGCGATCGCGCGGATCAGGGGCGAACTCTACCCCCAGGCACAATTCACGGCGTGGGGCGGGATGCTGCTCGAGGAAGGTAACGACCGGACTTGGGTCGATATCTTGTTAGAGGTAGACAGCTCTGCGATGGGAATGATTTTTGAGCAGTCTCTAGGTCGCCTGCCAGAATCCGAAGAAGAGCGAAAAGCGTTTCTCGCTTCAACGCAGATGGTCGTGATTTCCGGGTTCAAAACGGCGTTCGAGAACAATGGCGCGGCAGTCATGGCGCCCTTCTTGTCCCGTGTTGTGTCCTCCAAGGAGTGCAACACGTTCAGCGAAGGAGAGCGCGAGACGTACCGCTACGCACTGGCCGGTGGCTCAGTTGGGATAACGATCGTTCGTCAAAAGTGCCCGATCCTGTTCGAGCCTGTGATTCAGCTGAAGGTTGCCGATGTCAGCGCTCAAGACTATCCGCCGGCGCAGGGATTGGAAGTGCCGATGATCATGAAGAGCACGATTATCACCGAGCGATATATTCGAAAATTTGAGTCTCTTGATGAATCATCGGAAAAGCCTCTGGCGGTGCCAATCTATCGGGCGTCGCTCATGGCGGTTTATTTCAGCCAGTTGCATCAACGCTAGGTCGCAGAAAGTGGCTGCAGGCCTATTCCATCCACTGTTGGCTGTCTTCGCGAAGATCCGGTTAGCTATGACATCTGGGACATCTCATAGTTGCCAATTGGTGATTCCGGACAACTCATGGCTACCAACCATTATTTTGGGTTCCCCGTCCAACCTCTGACGAGTTGGACAACTCATGGTTTCCAAGTCGGACATTTGATGATCAAATCGACACGGGTGGATCGAGCGGCTATCGACCACCGCTCAATGTTCTACCCGGTCACGGGGCCGCGACCGCAACCACCGAAGCATTCGCCGCCTCCAACTCTCCGTGCACGTGGGCCCGCATCGCATCGCGGTAGACGTTCACGGACTCGAAGAACTCCGACATCATCAGCATAAGCCAATACATCCCGTCTTCGGTGAGTTGCCAGCCACGGGTCGTGCGATGCGCCGCGCCCAGCCACTCGAGCGTGCGGAGTTCCCCCCAGAGTCGCCAAAAGAAGATCCGTCCGTGGCGCCGCTGCGCCCACGCCCGCTCCAGCCCGAGCCCAAACATCCTCACGAGGAGCGTATAGCGCAGGCTGTCGCCCTCACCGAGCCGGTGTTTCGTGACGATCCCCGTCAATCCCCGCGCAATGCGCTCTTCATAGCCCGCGAGCGAAAAGGTCGTCGCGTAGAGTGTGCCGTCGAGATAGCTGAACGCCCCGCTGCCGACCCCGACATAATTTTCAGACGCGACGATATATTCGTCACTGCCCTGCCCGTTCTTGGTAAAACACCACGCGGATGACGCCGTGAAATCCGGCCGAAGCTTCCGCACAATGGCTTGAAAATACGTGCGCAACCGGCGCCCATCCGGGATACCCATGGCTCCTGCCATGCGCCGCTCCACGCTCGGCGAGGTCATGAGCGGGTAGCACGACACCTGATTCACACCGAGCGAGAGGACGATCTCGAGGTCTCGCTCCAACGAGGCGAGGGTTTGGTGGGCCTGGTTGAAGATCAGGTCTACGTTCAGCGTGGGAAACAACCCGACCGCGGCACGCAGCCGCGCCGCGGTTTCTTCCCCGCCGCCGTATTTTTCGTAGCGCTCCATTTCCCGGAGCAAGGTGTCGTCAAAACTCTGCACGCCCACGGAGAGTCGCGTCACCCCGGCAGCTCGTAATTTCTCCAGTAAGGGCGGTTGGAGATCCTTCGGGTTGGTCTCGACGGATACTTCCCGCACACCGAAGAGCGCCCGCACCAGCGCAATGGTCGCGACCAGTTCGTCCGGCTCCGTCGTAGGTGTGCCACCGCCGAAATACACCCCGTCGAAGGTAAAACCCGCCGCATGGTAGCGTCGAATTTCCGTGCGTAGCGCAGTAAAGTAACGCGTCGCCTGCGTGTGACAGTGCTGCACGCGATGAAACGAGCAAAACGGGCAGAGCGATTCACAAAACGGAATGTGGGCGTAGAGATAGCAGCCGCCTTCGCGCGGCGGGCATGGCACGGCCCCGTCCGCCTCTTCCATTTTCATGAACCCTCGCGTGCGGAAGCGAAAGAGGCGGATCAGGACCGAGTCGATGAGTGGGGAGTGAAACATAACGCGGCGGAGACCGCCCGCCTCGGGCTAATGGCCGAGGCGGGAGAGCAGTGCGTAGATCATCAACGCCAGCAGACTTAGACCGATGACGAGGAACGTGAAACCCAGGGCCTTGTAGATCGGCCGACGGGCCTCCCAGTCTGTATGGCGCACGCGGTGTTCTTCGATTTTTCCGGAACCGACGAGACGGTCATACCATTTCTTTCGCTCCTGCAGCATCTCCGTCTTCGTGATGTGTCCGGAGAAGATCACCGTATCCATCGGAAAACGGTCGAGACGGAAATGGGTATTGAAGAAGTGAAACGCGAAAATGAATCCCGCCGCGAGCAGCGCCTCATCGGAGTGGATCACGATGGCGATGTTGATCAGCCAGCCCGGCAAGAGCTTCGTGAACACGACAGGAAACCACAGCACGAGACCGGACACGCCGATCATCGCCACGCCCCAAAAGACCGCGAGATAGTCAAAGCGCTCCCAATAGGTCCAGCGATCCCACTGCGGCTTCTCCCCGCGGCCGACGAACCACTTTGCGTGCGCCCACAGGTCGCGTAGATCTTGGATCGATGGCACCAGTGAGTCGGGACCGAAGAGCAGGGTCCAAACGCGGCCGGGCGAGAAACGCCCCGTCGCCGGGTCGATGGCCTGCCGGCGATTCTTCCAGAAACCGATGACTAGACTTCCCAGGTGCAGCGCGAAGTAGCCGAAGGTCACGAGCGCCGCCAGATGGTGCAGCACGCGCGCCGCCTCGGGACCACCGAGGAGACCAAACAGCACTTTCGCCCAACCGGCATAGTAGAACTTCAGCGGCATGCCCGTGAGCACGAGCGCCATGAAACTCGTTACGACGAGCATGTGGAGAAAACGTTCGAAGGGATTGAAACGCCTAAACGTCTCGGGATCGTGGTGGGCTGCCGCCCGCGCCGCCCGGAAGGCGACTGGATCGCGATAGTAGGTTAGCGCCATCCGCCCAACCCAGAAGCCGGTGTGGAGCGCGAAAAACACAAACACGCCCACCAGCAGCGAAGTCATGAAGAGGTAGACCTTGTTGAGCGCAGGGTAGTTTTGACCGTCGGACGGATTCGCGTGCGGTTGATACAGGGTAAATGAAGCTGTCGCGCCCGGGTGACACTCGGCGCAGGTCTTCACGATATTCTTCGCGTGCAGACGGGAACGTGGATCGGAGCTTTTGAAAACGTCGTGGTGCCCGTGACAATCGTAGCAGGCGGCGACGGCGGGTGCAGAGCCCGTGCGGTTTAGCGCGATGGCTTTGCCGTGGTAAGTCTCGTGGTAATTTTCGAGGCGCTCCTCATGACACTTGCCACAGAGTTGGTCGCTCGTGGCCTTGAAGTGGGCGTTGCTCGGGCGCTCGATGTCGTGCGCACTATGGCAGTCGGTGCAGACGGGCGCCTTGTCGGGTTGTTTGAGAAAGACCTGACCATGCACACTCGCGGAGAACGTTTTTTCGACGCCGACGTGGCACGCGGAACAGGTCGCTGAGAGGTTGGCTTTACTCGTATGGGCGGCCGCGTCTTTCAGCGATCGGATGTCGTGCACGCCGTGGCAGTCGTTGCACGAGGGCGCGACCTTGAGCCCCATTTTATAGAGGCCCTGCCCGTGGATACTGTCGCGAAAGTGTTTCACGGCATCGTGCCGCTTCAGTCCCAGCTCGGCGGCCTTTTTCTCGTCGTCGTGACACGAGGCGCAGGTCGTGAGCAGGTTGAATTTTGAAACCGGTGAATCGAGGTGCTTGGCCGGCAGCATCTCATGGGTGTTGGCGCCGTGGCAGGTCGCACAATCAGCCACCGGCGTGCGCGCGGCGGAGCGCGGAGCGCCATGGATGCTCGCGGCAAATTGCGTGACGGACTTCTCGTGGCAGGTCGCACACTCGACCTTCGGAAGCTTCGAAGGATGCGTGGGCTCCTTGATGCTGCTGTGACACTCGACACAATTGAGCGTCGCGTGCGCGGACTTGGCGAAGAGTTCGGGTCGCACCCCGATCCACTCCTTCGGCTGCCCCTTCTTCCGGGGTTTAAACTCCGCCTCGTGGCAATCCATGCACTCGCTGTTCGGCACAACGGGTGCGGGTTTGGTCGCCACTTTGGTGGCGGGCTGGGCGGGCATCACGGTGGCGATTAACATCCACCCGGCGGCCACCCCGATCATCTTCCTCAACAGGTGCGGCGCTTTCATAGGCTTTGACCGCAGTATCGCACTTCGGTCCGACCACTACTGCGCAGAGGTTGGCGATACCTGAGCGTGAATTGGTCGGCGCAAAAAAGCGCCGCGACTTTTCAGTCGCGGCGCAGAGAGCGGAAAAATGTCCTGGTCGGCGCGGTCGGCCTACTTCCCTTGAATACCGCCGTTGTGGCAGTCAGCGCAGCTCAGGTCGCCATCCAGTTCACCGTCGGGATGTTTGAACTTCAAACCACTCGCCGAGATCGTGCCCAGATCGGCTGCCTTGCCCTGCGAAATTATCGAGTGGCAGGAGTTACAGTCGCTCGCCCGGACGGTCTCACCCTTGGCGGTCTTGTGCTTGTCGTCGTGGCAGCGGAAACAGCCGGGCCAGTCCTTGTGCCCGATGTTGTTCGGATAGACCCGCCAGTCGGCCTTGCGCTCCGGGAACATGCTCATGGCGAAAATGCGTTGGACCTCGGCCACTGCACCCGGGACTTCGGCCGCGACTGCCGGATCCGCATATTTCGCTTTGATGAATTCGGCTATCTTCTTTTCCGCGATCGCATCGGTGGTGATTTCTTTCTGGGTCATCGCCTGCACGGCGACGCGTTTAATGTTCGGCAACTTCGTGCTCAAGGTGCCCGCCGCCATTGCTTTTTCGACGGACTCATTGGCTGTGGGGAAAACGTGGGCCGGGCGGTTGTGGCAATCCATGCAGTCCATGACGCGGATCTGGTTGGCCGGAGGCTCTCCCTTGAACGCCTCGGTGCGAAATACCCGTGCGGTGCCATCCTTGAGGTTGGTTACGCGCATCCAGGGGATGTCCTGCCGCTTCGGATCGGCGGCGAAGTATTCAACCTTTTCGGTGGAGCTGACGTGCCAGTGAATTCCACCCGTCGCGCCGACCCCTTCGCCCTTGTTGACGTGAAGGAGCATACGGGCGGTGTAGGGCGTGTTCTTCTTATCCGAGAGGAAGTGCGAGAAGTTGACCTCCACATTGCCGCGAAACTTTTCCGGCCAATGGCACTTTTCGCAGGTCTCGCGCGCGGGGCGTAGATTCTTCACCGGCGTTTCGATCGGGCGGCTGTAGTTATCGAGCGTGTAGGCGATCAGCTGGTGCGTGCCATTGATCTTCGCCTTGATGTAATACTCCGCACCGGCACCGACGTGGCATTGCACACAGTCAACCCGGGCGTGCGCGCTCCGTTGATAGGTGACGAACTCCGGATTCATGGCCGCGTGGCAGACCTGGCCGCAGAACGCTGTCGATTCCGAATAGTGATAGGTTTGGTAGCTGCCAAACGCGCTCAGCAAGATGAACGCCATCGTGCCGCAGCCGAAGAGGATGATCCGGAATCGCTGTTTCGGGTTCGTGAAATCTAGGCGCCATTTATCCTCGGCCACACCCGCATATTTGATGACCCAGCGCCGTTGAGCCCAGGCGCCAAAGAAGCTGATCGCAATACCCGCGATCAGAAACGCCGGCGCGACAATATAGGTGAAGATGCCGAGGTAGGGATTGCCGCCCGACTTCGTGAAATCCATCCATACCAGGAACGCGAAAGAGAACAGCGCACCCACCGCGAGGACCACGCCGATAGCGGTGATCCAATTATTGAAATTCGAACGTGGCTTGGCTGCCGCGTTCGAGGCCGGATTCGTGGGAGTTTCCATGGTTCTGCGGTAAGGCTAAATTTATGCGTCGGACGTCACGCCGACCCATCTCAGGCGCCGGCGTGCGGAAAAACTATCCAGGCTTGATGACTCAGCCCTTGAACTTGCGGATGTAGGCGACGAGTTCCTTCACTTCGGCGGCCGAGACTTCGTCCTTGTAGGACTTCATCTTCTCTTTCCCGCCCTTATCGAAGACACCATCGGTGATGGCTTTGACCATCTCTTCATCCTTCATTTCGGCCTGCACCTTGGCATCGGTGTAGTCCTTCACGTTGAGTTTTTTGCCGGCTTTGGTCTGGCCTTTGCCATCGGCGCCATGGCACTTGGCGCAATGGTTTTCCCAGTTTTCAGCAACCGGAGCAGCCGAGCTGATAGCAGCGGCCAGTAGGAGGGTGACGCAGGCCGCGGTGATTTTGGCGGTGGTTTTCATGGGATCGGATGGATTGGAAACAAGGCGGACGGAACTTTTCCGTTGGGTTAACTATGCCCGAAACCGAGGGGCGATGGCTCCGCATGGCTTGCGAAGATGCGAGCATGGCTTGCGGTCTACCGGCGCTCAGTGCGCTTCCGCCGGCATCTCTGCACCGCGCGCCAACCGCACGGCATGCGTGTGAATTCGCCGCGTTGCGATCGGTAGGGCATCCTCCACGGCCGGCGACAGCTCGGTGCACATCGGTTGGATTTGCGCCACCGAAATGGTGTAGAGATGCAGTTCCGGCATGCGCCCGATTAACGCGGCTGCCGCAAACAGATCCTTCAGCCCAAAATCATGCGCCCCCAGTCCACGTGGCAGATCGGCCACGCGCTTCGGTTGGAGGTAGGTCACGGTGCCCGCGGGTTGGCCATCGTAAGTCGCATCGACCAGCACGATGGCCGAGACTCCATCAAACTCGGTCAGCAGGTTCACCCCGCCCGTGCCACCGTCGAGCAGCCGTACGCCGGGAATCTCCGGCTCGAGCTCGAGTGTCCGCAGCACATGCACGCCCACGCCTTCGTCGCCCATGAGGACGTTGCCGATACCAAGCACGAGGACATGCGAGCCCTCGGCCACTGGCGGCGAGGCGACACAGGGTTCACCGACAAGCGTTGAGTCAAGGAGGGTCATAGTGGGAATGCGGACCTAGCCCGCAGGGTGGGGTTTGGTTTTTGCCTTGGCCGTAGTCGTCGGCTGTGCAGCCGGCGTTTTCTCCTTAAGTTCCGGGAAAGCCGAGATGCCCGTAGCCTGTTCCGCCTCGGCCTGATGCTTCTCCATGAATTTCCAGCCACCCACGATCGACGAGATCACTCCGTGACCTTCCACGTAGTCGTGGTAGAACGTGAGATAGACGTGGATTGTCGTGAAGATCACAAACGCCCACAGAATCGCGTAGTGGAAGATCCGCAGCGTAAACTCTCCGCCGCACAGCGGCACGATCCACGTGAACAACTGTGGAAACCACGACTCGCTCGTCGGAGCGTAGAGCGCAAAACCGGACACGATCTGAAACACCGTCAAAAATCCCGTGCCCGCGTAGGTAAAGTAGGCCATCGAGTTGTGGCCGAGCGTGTGCACCGCCTTGTTGCTCGATTGAAACACGTCGACTTTCAACACGGCCCAGATCTGGCGGATTTGTGCGGCCGTCATCGGGAAGAAATTTCGCCAGTTGGCGAATTTGTTGCCCACCAACGACCAGTAGACGCGAAAGGCGAAGTTCGCGGCAAAGATGTAGCCAAACAGGAAGTGCACAAACCGCACCGTGCCAAACCAGTATCCGAACGATGCCTCCTGCGCCGTCATAAAGGCCGGCGGATGCGCGATCAGCCAGCCGGTGACACCGAGCGCCACCACCGAGGCAGCATTGATCCAGTGAAACCAACGCACCGGCTGCTCCCAGACGTAGACCCGCTGGTAGTCATGAGAGAGTTCCATGGCGGCCTCCTTTATTTGACCAGCAGTTCGTGGTGAGCGACTTCGGCACCGCCCTCATAGAGATGGACGGCACAAGCGAGGCAGGGATCGAACGAGTGAATCGTGCGAATGATCTCAAGCGGTTGCTTCGGATCGTGAACCGGCGTGCCAATCAGCGCCGCCTCATAGGCCGAGCGCTGACCCTTGCCATCGCGCGGTGAGGCGTTCCAAGTCGAAGGCACCACGAGTTGGTAGTTCTCGATCTTTCGGTCCTTGATCACGATCCAGTGCGCCAGCGCGCCACGGGGCGCTTCACCTGTGCCTACCCCGCGACACTCGGCCGGCCACGTCGCCGGGTCCCATTTCTCTTTGGTAAACGTGCGCGTGTCGCCGGCCTTGATGAGCGCGAGCAACGAATCGAAGAACTCGAGGCCCCATTTGGCACAGAGTCGCGCTTCGATCCCGCGCGCGGCCGTGCGTCCCAGCGTTGAGAATAACGCAGCCGGCGGTGCCTTGAGTGCGCCCAAAGCTTCCAGCACGGCTTCTTTGATCTCGGTATTGTTGCCGGCAAAGCCGACGAGCATCCGCGAGAGTGGGCCCACCTCCATCGCGTGGCCCTTCCAGCGCGGCGTCTTGAGCCACGAATACTTCTTGTCGACGTCGAGGTTGGCGTAGGGCGGCTTTGGGCCGGTGTATTTGAGATTCGTCTCGCCGACCCACGGATGGCGTCCGCCCGTAGTAGCGCCGCCGGCGTAGTCATACCACGAGTTGTCGATGAACTCCTCGATCCCCGTCTGCGTATCGCGTGGATCGACGGGGAGCACTTCGTTCAGGTTGCGGCCAAGAATCGCCCCACGCTTGAACTTGTAGCTGTCGAGGTTGCTAAACCCGTTCGTCGGCAAATCGCCGTAGCAGAGATAGTTCTCCAGACCGCCGCCAATCGCCGCCCAGTCGAGATAGGAAGGCGCGATGGCGAGTAGATCGGGATAGTAAACCTGCTCGACGAAATCGCGCGCGTCTTTGAGCAGCTTTCCGACGAGTGCGAGTCGCTCGGCATTGATGGCGTTGGCCTCGTCTAGG
Source organism: Opitutia bacterium (assembly GCA_947453695.1). Lineage (GTDB taxonomy): Bacteria > Verrucomicrobiota > Verrucomicrobiia > Opitutales > Opitutaceae > GAS368. Next base: position 26,867 of record CANGHW010000035.1, on the reverse strand, counting down.
TTGATCGAGCAAGGCATGCCGCCCACGAGGTAATTCGGATGCGGGTTCTTGCCTCCGAAGACCGCGTGGACCTTCACGATCTCCTTCTGCCACTCAAGCGCTTCGAGATAGTGCGCGACGCCGATCAGGTTTACTTCGGGTGGCAACTTGTAGGCGGGATGGCCCCAGTAGGCGTTGGCGAAGATGCCGAGCTGGCCGCTCTGCACGAAGCCCGTCAGGCGTTTTTGCAGATCGGCGAAGTAGCCGGGCGAGCTCTTCGGCCAGCGTGAAATGCTCTGGGCAATGCGCGAGGCCTCCTTCGGGTCCGCCTTTAGCGCGCTCACGACGTCGACCCAGTCGAGCGCGTGCAAGTGGTAGAAGTGCACGACGTGGTCCTGCACGTTCTGCACGCAATACATGATGTTGCGGATCAGTTCGGCGGCCGGTGGAACCTTGATGCCGATCGCATCTTCGACCGCTCGGACGGAGGCCAAAGCATGCACGGTCGTGCAGACTCCGCACACCCGCTCGCAAAACGCCCAGGCATCGCGCGGGTCGCGTCCCTTCAGAATGATCTCAAGACCACGGACCATCGTGCCAGCACTCCATGCGTCGATGATCTTGCCGTCCTTGATCTCCGCTTCGATGCGGAGGTGCCCCTCAATGCGAGTCACCGGATCGACGACGATGCGTTGGTTCGCGGCGCTCATGATTCACCTCCTTGTTTCGTAGCTTCGGCTTTCTCAGCATTTTCACCCGGTCCCTCGCCGATCTCATCGCGTTTGCGCACATTGGTGAGCACGGCATGTGTGAGGGCGGCGGCAGCCGTCACGCCTCCGATCGTGAGACCAATCTTGTCAGCGGTGGACTCGATCCCAAATCCCGGGAAGTTCGGGATGCGCTGGTAGAACGGCCCATTGTCCCAGAAATTGGCCTCCGAGCAGCCAATGCACGGATGACCCGATTGAATCGGATAACTTGTGCCGTTATTCCAGCGGATCGTGCCGCAGGAATTGTAAGTCGAAGGGCCGCGACAACCGACTTTGTAGAGGCAATAGCCCTTCTTCGCATTTTCGTCGTCAAAGGTCTCGACGAAGAGGCCCGCATCGTAGCTCGCACGACGGTAGCAGGTGTCATGGACGCGCTTGGAGTAAAACGCGTTCGGCCGCCCGAGGGAGTCGAGCTGCGGGATACGGTCAAATGTGAGCAGGTGCACCAACACACCGGCCATAACCTCGGCGATCGGGGGGCACCCCTGCACATTGACGACGGGCTTGTCTTTGATGATCGCGCTGACCGGCGTGGCGCGCGTCGGATTCGGATTGGCGCCCTGCACGCAGCCGGAGCACGCACAATTGCCCCAGGCGACGATCGCCTTCGCCCCGGCGGCGACTTCCTTGACGGTATCAATCGCCGACTTTCCGCCCACGACGCAGTAGCAGCCATCCGCACCGAGCGGGATCGAGCCTTCGACGAGCATCAGATACTCGCCTTTGTGCTTCGTGATCACGTCCTGCAGAATCTCCTCGGCCTGATGGCCCGCCGCCGCTTGTAGCGTTTCCGTGTAATCCAGGGAGATCTTGTCCAACAAAATATCTGCCACGATTGGGTGAGAAGAGCGTAGGAACGACTCGCTGCAGCAGGTGCACTCTTGAAAATGCAGCCATACGACCGGAATCCGGCGCTTCGTCTCAATCGCTTTGGCGATCTGGGCGGACGCCTGATTCTCCAGCCCGAGGTATGCACCCATCCACGCACAGAATTTCAGAAAATCGCGACGGGACACGCCGCGTGATACCATCTGCTCGTAAACTGTCGGAACCGTTGCGGTGACATTGTTCATGGGGTGAGAGGTAAACCAAGGTTAGATCAAGGAACTCGCGTGAGCAGTCGGCCAAGGACCAGCAGGGTCCGGTTGCCGCCGCCCAACCGCCGCGCGACCAACGGACGACGCCGTGCCCAGCACCCCACCGCAAGACCGAGGCCGAGCAGGCTCGCGATCACGAGCAAGTGGTCGAGGGAGGACAACGAATGCCAGAGACCAGCCACTCCATCGGAACCGAGTCCATGGCCGGGGTGGGCCTGTAACAGCGCCGGGCAGGCCAGCGCGAACGCACTGCAACGGACAAAATGAAGCACACGCGGGGTTTTCATGGTGCGGCATAATAGCGCTTAAAAAACTTTCCGTTGTGCGTTTGTTGGCATTACGTGCGCAGCGATTGCGGTTTCGCGCCCGCAAGCTCGACGCCCGCCCCGCACCGGGTCTAGGCCCACGGCCGTGCACGAGCTCGGCATAATGGAATCTGCCATCGGCGCCGTCCTGCGCGAGGCCCGCGCCCGCGGCGCCATGCGCGTGCACCGCATCGTGCTCCGCATCGGCACCCTCTCCGGCGTCGAGCCCGAGGCCCTCCGTTTTGCGTTCGATGTCGCCGCGGCCGATACCCTCGCCGCCACCGCCACCCTCGACATCGAAAACGTGCCGGCCCGGGCCCACTGCTCCGCCTGCCACGAGGAGTTCGGCGTGGAAACCGGCTTCATTTTCACCTGCCCGCGTTGCGGCCAGCTCTGCGGCGACATCCGTCAGGGCCGCGAACTCGAACTCTCCCACCTCGAAATGTCCTGACTCCTTCCATGAATACCACCCCGCTCGCTCCCACCTCCCCCGACACTGACGACGATTTTGCGATTCACCCCCTGAGCGGTGCCGCCTCCCGTCCCGGCTCCGCCCTTTCCGGTCCGCTCTCCGCGGAGATCACCGCTGCCCTCGACCAAAGCCCCGACGGAGAAGTCCGCGTGCGCTCCGTCGATCTCCGCGTGCCCCTGCTGGAGAAAAACGACATTCTCGCCGAGCGAAACCGCGGATATTTCCTCGGCCGCGGTCTCGCCGCCCTCAACCTCGTCTCCTCACCCGGGGCCGGCAAAACCACCCTCCTCGAACGCACGCTCGACGATTTCGGCCGGACCACCAAATGCGCCGTGGTGGTCGGTGATCTCGAAACGGACAACGACGGTCGCCGCCTCTCTCGGCCTCACGCTTCGGTGGCTCAGATCACGACTGGAACGACCTGCCACCTCGACGCCGCCATGGTCGCCCGCGGCGTGGAGTCGCTCGATCTCGATGGCGTGAAGATCCTCTTCATCGAAAACGTCGGCAACCTCGTCTGCCCGGCGTCGTTCGACCTCGGCGAACAAGTCCGCGTGGTGCTCCTCTCCACCACCGAGGGCGAGGACAAGCCCCTGAAGTATCCGCCTATCTTCAAATCCGCCCACGTCGTGCTGCTCACCAAGGTCGACGTCGCCGATGCCCTCGGCTTCAAGCGCGATGTCGCGCTCGACAACATCCGCCGGATTTCGCCGCACGCGAAAATCATCCAGCTGTCGTCGCGCACCGGCGAGGGCCTCGAGGAGTGGTATGCGTTTCTCCGCAGTCTGATCGCCAAGCGCTGACCCGCCTTTGCCATGTCCGCGGCCAATCTGTCCACCGAAGTTCTGCTCCGCGTGCGCGGCACGGTGCAGGGCGTGGGCTTCCGGCCGTTTGTGCACCGCACCGCCGGTGCACTCGGCCTACGCGGCTGGGTGCGCAATGACGCTCTTGGTGTGCTCGTTCGCGTGGCCGGCGACCCATCGACGGTCGACCAACTGATCCACGCGCTCCGCGAAAAGGCCCCTCCCGCCGCCCGCGTCCAATCGGTCGAACCGACCATCCTCACCGACGATCTGCCGGCCGCGGGCGATCGCTTTGAGATCCTCGCCAGTGAGCAGACGGACGCGGCGATCGAAGCCGAGATTCCGCCCGACCTCGCACTCTGCGCGGGCTGTCGCGCGGAGTTGCTCGATGCTACTGACCGGCGACACCGCTATCCGTTTATCAACTGCACACAGTGCGGCCCGCGCTACTCGATCCTGGAGCAACTCCCCTACGACCGGCCGCAAACCACGATGCGCGCGTTTCGCCAGTGCCCCGCGTGCCAGCGCGAGTATGACGCGCCCGACGATCGCCGCTTCCACGCGCAACCCAACGCCTGCCCGGCCTGTGGCCCGCGCATCAACCTCACCCGCTCCAGCGGCGAGGTGCTCGCCACCGCCGACCCTGCGATCCACACCGCCGCCGTTTGGCTGCGCAACGGTGCCATCGTCGCCGTCAAAGGCCTCGGCGGCTACCACCTCTTCGTCGACGCCACCAATGCTGCGGCGATCGCCACCTTGCGCTTCCGCAAACACCGCGACGAAAAACCCTTCGCGGTGATGTTTCGCGACCTCGACCATGTGCGCTCTGCAGCCGACGTTTCACTCCAGGCCGAGGCGCGACTTTCTTCTCCAGCCGCGCCGATCGTGCTCGTGCCGCACCGCGCCGATTCGCCACTCGCCCCCTGCATCGCCCCGGGCAATCCCTGGCTCGGCGCCCTGCTCGCCTACACTCCGCTCCACGCGTTGCTCCTCGCCGAGTTCGAGCGACCCGTTGTCGCGACGAGCGCCAATCTCGCCGAGGAACCGCTCTGCACCGACAACGCAGAGGCCCACACGCGTCTCTCCGCCATCGCCGACGTATTTCTCGACCACGACCGCCCCATCGCGCACCCGGTCGACGACTCCGTCCTGCGTTGCGCGACCACCGGACCTATTTTTCTGCGCCGCGCCCGCGGTTACGCCCCTACCCCGCTCCCCCTGCCGGCCGCCCTCGCCGGCACGTGGCTCTGCGTTGGCGCGCAGATGAAGAGCGTCGTCGGCGTTGCCTCGACCGACCGCGTCGTGCTGAGCCCCCACATCGGTGATCTCGCCGGGGCCGCCACCCTCGACGTGTTCCGCCGCACCACCGAGCTCCTCTCCACGCTGCATCGCACCCCCTTCACCGCAGTCGCCTGCGACAAACACCCGGACTACGCCTCCACCCGACACGCCCGTTCGCTCGGCCTGCCGTGCACCCCCGTGCAACATCACCTCGCCCATATCCTCGCGTGCCTCCTTGAGCATGGCCAAAGCGCCGACGGCGTTTTGGGCGTCTCTTTCGACGGCACCGGCTACGGCGAAGATGGCACCATCTGGGGCGGCGAGTTTCTCCTCTTGGAAAAGGGCCTCGCTCATCGCTTCGCTCGTGTCCGCCCGTTCCGCCTCGCCGGTGGAGACGCCGCCGTGCGCGATCCTCGCCGCGTTGCCCTGGGGCTTCTCCACGAGATCTCTCATCCCCGCTTTACCTCGCTCGCGCACCAGCTCGGCGTTTCGACCGACGATTCCGCCGTGCTCCGCATCATGCTCTCGCGCGGGCTAAACTCCCCGGTGACGTCGAGTGCCGGACGCCTCTTCGACGCCGTGGGTGCGCTCCTCGGCCTCGGCCGCGCCAACCATTTCGAAGGCCAGACGCCCCTCGCCGTCGAAGCCGCCGCCACGAGCGCGTCTCATGCCATCGCCCTCCCCTTCCCCGTGCGCGACGCCCCTCCCGGCGCCGGAGCCATCTGCGAACTAGATTGGCAGCCCATGCTCGAACGCCTGATCACGCCCTCCGCGTCCACCGAGGCAGCCGCCCTCGCCGCTGGATTTCACGCGGCCTTGGCCAACGCGATCACGGAAGTCGCCCGTCGCGCTGCCGTCGGCACCATCGCCCTGAGCGGCGGCTGTTTTCAGAACGCCCTGCTCCTCGAGCGGACCGTCACCGCGCTGCACGCCGCGGGCTTTAGCGTCCTCACCCACCGCGAACTCCCGCCCAACGATGGCAATATCGCCGCCGGCCAGGCCCTCGCCGCTCTCTGGGGCCTCACCTCGGTGAAGCTCCCCTGATCTCTCTGCTCCGTCGCCGTCCTCCCCCACCCCCGCCCACCCATGTGCCTCGCCATCCCCGGTAAAGTCCTCGATCTCCACGGCGACGACCCGTTTCTCCGCTCCGGCCGCGTCAGCTTCGGCGGCGTCGTCAAAGAAATCAGTTTCACCTGCGCGCCCGAGGCCAAGGTCGGCGACTACGTCCTCGTTCACGTCGGCGTCGCCATTAGCGTGATCGACGAAAAAGAAGCCGAGGAAACCTTCCGCTATCTCCGCGAAATGGGCGAGCTCACCGAACTCGCCCCCGAAGCCGCCACCGCCAGCCCGCCTTTCGCGTCGGGCCCCACGCCATGAAATTCGTCGACGAATACCGCGACGCCGCCGTCGTGCGCTCGCTCGCCGACGCCATCGCCCGCGTGGCCACGCGGCCATGGACGATCATGGAGATCTGCGGCGGCCAGACGCACGCCATCGTGAAGTTCGGCCTCGATGAACTCCTCCCCGCCGGCATCACGCTCGTCCACGGCCCCGGTTGCCCCGTCTGTGTCACCCCCGCCGAGCTGATCGATCAAGCCATCACTCTCGCCCTCCGTCCCGGCACGATCCTCTGCTCGTTCGGCGACATGCTGCGCGTGCCCGGCACCGGCATCGATCTCCTGACCGCCAAGGCCCGCGGCGCCGATGTCCGCATCGTCTACTCGCCCCTCGACGCCGTTACCCTCGCCCGCCAGCACCCGACGCGTGAAGTCGTCTTCTTCGCCGTCGGCTTCGAAACCACCGCGCCCGCCAACGCCCTCGCCGTGCTGCGCGCCGCCCGCGAGGGTCTGAAAAACTTTTCCATCCTCGCTTCTCACGTCCTCGTGCCCCCCGCGATGCGCGCGATTCTCGGCGCCCCCGACAATCTCGTGCAGGGCTTTCTCGCCGCCGGCCACGTCTGCGCCGTCATGGGCTTCGAGGACTATCACGCCATCGCTGCCCGCTATCGCTGCCCCATCGTCGTCACCGGCTTCGAGCCCGTCGACATCCTCGAAGGCCTCCTCCGCTGCATCCGCCAGCTCGAGTCCGGTCGGGCCGAAGTGGAAAACGCCTACGCCCGCGCCGTCCGCGCCCCCGGCAATCCCCATGCCCGCCGTCTCGTCGAGGAGGCCTACGTTGTCGTCGACCGCACCTGGCGCGGCCTCGGCGAAATCCCCGCCAGCGGCTGGGGCCTGCGCCCCGAGCTCGCCGCCTACGACGCGCCGCTGAAGTTCGGTCTCCGCCCGGCCGCCCCCGGCCACGCGGGCGAATGCATTAGCGGCGAGATCATGCGCGGCATCAAGAAGCCTAGCCACTGCCCCGCCTTCGGCACCCGCTGCACGCCCGAGCATCCGCTCGGCGCCCCGATGGTCTCCAGCGAAGGCGCCTGCGCCGCCTACTATCGCTACCGCAATCGCACGAGCGTAGCCGAGGCCACAACACGATGAAATGCCGCGACTCAGACTACCATCCACGCCGAAATCAGACACGGATTATTTCCGTCACTCGCACTTCACGCGAAGCGTGGTCGACCCAAAAGGAGAAGAGAAATCCCTCCAACAAAAGACTATCGACGGCACGACCCGTGGCATCGAGCGTCTGGTAGTCACCGATGAAAAACGGATGCCGCGCAATCTGGTCCGCCAAATCCAAAACCTGTTTTTGTCGGCGCCGCGGGAGCGAAACGACAAACGCTACCGCCTCAAGAGACAGGTGGCTTTGATACCCAAGGTCAGCCATGGCCGAGTTGCTTGCGCAGCTCTAGCACACTGACCTTTTTTCCGGCCGCCATCGCCTTGAGGCGGCGAGCGGTCTCCTGCTTCCACTCGGCTTTTTCCTGTCCCAGCCGAATGAGATAAGCAGAGAGGTTTCGACGTTCTTTCTCAGAGAGCTTTGACGCACTCTGTTTGAGTTCGAGAAAGGCCGTTGCGGTCATGCCAGCAACCTATGGCCGCGAACAATTCGGTCAAGGGGCAGTTCAGCGTCACCGCCACTACTCTCAACAAATCCGCGGCAACTGCTCCCCGCTCAGCCGATCGAGAATCCGCTCCGCCCCGATCACGCTCTTCAACGTCACCAGGCCCGCTGGCGCCGCGCGCACATGGCCGATCAGCGCCGGCGCGCCGCCCGGCGCCGTTCGCCGCAAAATCTCCAGCGCCGCCTCCGCCTGCGCCGCCGGCAAGACCACCACGCAGCGCCCTTCGTTCGCCACGTAGAGCGGCTCCAGTCCGAGCAGTTCACACGCGCCGCGCACGATTTCCGTCACCGGCACTTTCGTCTCATCGATGCCGATGCAGAGCTTCGCCGCCTCGGCGATTTCCACGAGCGAGGTCGCAAGCCCGCCGCGCGTCAGGTCGCGCAGGCAATGAATCTCCAAACCCTCCGCCAGCAGCGCCTGCACCGCGGCAGTCAGTGGCGCGCAGTCGCTCTCAATCGCGCTTTCAAACGCCAGCCCTTCGCGCGTCGCCATGATCGCCATGCCATGGCGCCCCACGTCGCCGCTTATGATCACCGCATCGCCGGCGCGCACACTCGCCGGGCTGATCGTGAGTCCGTGCTCGATTACACCCACGCCCGCCGTCGTCACGTAGAGTCCGTCGCCTTTGCCGCGTTCCACGACCTTGGTGTCGCCCGTCACGATGGCCACGCCCGCTGCGGCCGCTGCCCGGCTCATCGACTCCACCACCCGCTGCAGCGTCGCGACCGACAATCCCTCCTCGAGAATGAAGCCTGCGCTCAGCCAGCGTGGCCGCGCGCCGCACATCGCGAGATCGTTTACTGTGCCGTTGACCGCCAGTGTGCCGATGTCGCCGCCGGGAAAAAACAGCGGGCTCACTACGTGCGAGTCCGTCGTAAACGCCAGTCGTGCCCCGCCGGCCGTCACCACCGCCCCGTCGTGTTCGGCCTCCAGTTCCGCGTTCGCAAAGGCCGGCCGAAAAATCCGCTCGATCAGGTCCTGGGTGAGCCGGCCGCCGCCACCGTGGCCGACGGTGATTTCCGTCTTATGCGCCAACGGCACCGGACACGACAACGCAGGCGGGGGTGTTCCGGAGCTCATGCTTCCACCGGATAGCCCGCGCGCCACGCGATTCCAGCCGGAACCGGCGTTTCACAAGGACTGGCACAACGTCCGCAAGATTTGCGCAGCCGCCGCCTCAACATCCGCGCTATCCTCAACACCTACGCTAATCCTGTTCGCAAAAAACTCCCGGTCTCCCACACCCGTGCAATTTCTTCGGTCCAGCCGCCTCCCTCTTTCCCTTTGCCCAGTCCTGCTCGCGCTGACCGCGTGCGGCGACCCTCAACCGGTCGCCTATCGCACTCCGAAGGAACAGGATCCTGTGCCGCCCGCCGCCCCCGTGGCGTCCGCGGAAGCGCCGCGCACCCCGACCGGTGCGCCCGCTCCGACGGACGCCAGCACCGCGATGGCCTCCACCCCGGTCGCTACCGCTACTGGCGCCGCCCTTGCCTGGTCCGCTCCCGCTCGCTGGCAGGCCAAGCCCGCCAGCTCGATGCGCCGCGGCAGCTACACCGTCTCTGGCGAGGGCACTGCCACCGCCGATCTCGCGATCACGGCCTTCCCCGGCGATGTCGGCGGTGAAGCCGCCAACGTCAACCGCTGGCGCGGCCAGCTGGCCCTCACGCCCCTCCCCGAGACCGCCGCCTCCTCCGCTCTCACGCGCTTCGCGGTCGGTGACCTAAAATTCGCCGTCGTCGATCTATCCGGCACCGCCAACGGCCAACCCGCCCGCCTCGTGGGCGCCATGGTCCCCTTCGGCGGCGCCACCTGGTTCTTCAAGCTCATCGGGCCCGACGCTCTCGTCGCACAGGAAAAGCCTGCCTTTCTCGCCTTCTTGCAGACCGTGCAACCCGCCGCACCCACGCCATGAAAAGCTTCTTCCTCGAACTCCGCGACTTCTTCGTCTCCCTCAAGCTCACCGTCGCGCTGATCGCGTTCGGCATGCTGCTCGTGTTTGCCGCGACGCTTGATCAGGTGAACCTAGGCATCTGGGCCGTGCAGGAGAAATACTTCCGCTCCTTCGTCGTCTACACCCAGGCCGGCGGCCTCACCGTCCCGATTTTCCCCGGCGGCTACGTTGTCGGCGGCCTGCTCCTCATCAACCTCGTCGCCGCCCACGTCTACCGCTTCACGTTCAAATGGAAGAAAGTCGGCATTCTTCTCACTCACGCCGGCCTCATTCTCCTCCTCGTCGGCGAGTTGCTCAGCGGCCTCTGGCAGGAGGATTCTCACCTGCGCCTCTCGGAAGGACAGACGAAGAACTACATCGAGAGCTACCGGCACAACGAGCTCGCCCTCATTGAGACCACCGACGCCACCTTCGACGATGTCGTCGCCGTCCCCGAGACGCTCCTCGCGAAAAAGACTTCCGTCCAGCACCCGAAACTCCCGTTCCGGATGGTCACCAAGACCTACTACCCCAATTCGGTCCTCCAAGTCCGGCCGGCCAATGCCCCGGCCTCCGAGGCCACCGCAGGCTTCGGCGTGCGCACCCTCGCCGCGCCACAGCCGATAACTTACAAGCCCAACGAAACCAATTCCCCGTCAGCCTTCGTCGAGTTTGTCACGACCGAGGGCTCGCTCGGCACCTACCTCGTTTCCACGCAGTTCGTGGAGCCCCAAACCTTCACCTACGCCGGTCGCACGTGGAAAATCGTGTTCCGCACGCAGCGCGACTACCAGCCGTTTGCCGTCTCGCTCGTGAAGTTCACTTTCGACCGCTACCCCGGCACCGACATCCCGAAAAACTTCTCCAGCCGCGTAAAGCTCAAGTCCCCCGATGGTCGCGACGACCGCGAGGCACTGATCTACATGAACAACCCGCTGCGCTACGCCGGCCTCACGTTCTACCAGGCCGGCTTCGAACGCGACGAACGCACCACCGTCCTCCAGGTCGTGCGCAATCCTTCGTGGCTGCTGCCCTACGTCGCCTGCGGTCTCATGACCCTCGGCCTCCTGATTCAATTCGGCATCCACCTCGCCGGCTTCGTCGGCAAACGCCGCCCGGCCAACGTCACTCCCACCCCGGCCCCCGCTGCGACCAAATGAAAAACTATTTCTGCGCCGCCACCATCCTCGCCGCCCTCGTCGCCGTCGCTTTCACCCTGCGGCCGACGCGCAATACGAGCGACTACGACATCGTTTCCTTCGGGCGCCTGCCCGTGCTGGTCAACGGTCGCGTCAAACCCGTCGACACCGTCGCCCGCACCTCCCTGCTCCTGATGCAAGGCCGCCAGCGTGTGACCTCGCCCAACGGCGAAACCCTCACTCCCGGCGAGTGGATGCTCGAGATGCTCTACCGCCCCGCCGTGGCCGACACGCTGCAGGTCTTCGAGATCGTCCATCCCGACCTCCTAGCCTTGCTCAACCTCACCACGACTGATGGTGCCGGCGGCAAGCGTTTCTCGATCCACCAGCTGCACAAGGGCCTCCAGGAACTCGAGCGCCAGTCGAAGCTCGCCGACGAGGTCGAGAGCGCTGTGCGCACGCCGTTCCAGCGCGCCACCCTCCAGCTCCGCGACGCCGTCGTCCTCTATCAACGCCTGCAGACCACCGTCACCTCCGTCGACGAGGTCCCGCTTCTCCCCCGTCTCGCCGAGCTGGAGAAAATTCTCCCGACGCTGAAGGACCCCAAGACTTCGCCCGACGGCCCCAAGCTCCTCGAGCTCTCGCGCACCCTCGGCAGCCTCGACCAGCTCGCCTACTTCCGCCCGATCCCACCCGCCGATCCCGCCTCCGCACTCTGGCGCACTGTCGGTGCCGCGTGGAACGAGAGCCTCGTCAGCGGCAAAGTCGACCTGGCCGCCCGCGCGTGGGCCGCCCTTGGCCGCGGTTGGCTCGATCACCAGCCGGAAACGTTCAACCGCGCCGTCGCCACCTATCGCGCCGAGCTCGACCGCAGCTACGCCTCCGTCATGTCGCGCTCCGCCGTCGAGACGCGCTTCAACTCCTCGCAGCCGTTCTACACCAGCATGGCGCTCTACGTCGCCGCCTTCCTCTTCGGCGTCATCTCGTGGCTCAAGTGGCAGGATTCGCTCAGCCGCTCCGCCCTCGGCCTGCTCGCCATCGCCTTCAGCCTGGCGACGCTCGGCATTCTCGCCCGCATGTGGCTCGAGAGCCGCCCGCCCGTCACCAACCTCTACTCCTCGGCCCTCTTCGTGGGCTGGGGCGCCGTCGCCCTCTGCATCTTCCTCGAATACTTCTACCGCAACGCCGTCGGTAGCGTCGCCGGCGGTCTCGTGGGCTTCGCCACGTTGCTCATCGCCCACCATCTCTCCCTCGGCGGCGACACCCTCGAGATGATGCGCGCCGTTCTCGACTCGAACTTCTGGCTCGCGACTCACGTCGTCACCGTGACGGTCGGCTACTCCGCCACGTTCCTCGCCGGCTTCCTCGGCCTCATCTACATCCTGCGCGGTCTCTTCACCCGCTCGCTCGACGAAAAATCGGCCGCCGCCCTCAGCCGCATGCTCTACGGCACGATCTGCTTCGCGACGTTCTTCAGCTTCGTCGGCACGGTCCTCGGCGGCATCTGGGCCGACCAGTCCTGGGGCCGCTTCTGGGGTTGGGACCCGAAGGAAAACGGCGCGCTCCTCATCGTCGCGTGGAATTCCATCATCCTCCACGCCCGCTGGGGCGGCCTCGTCAAAGCCCGCGGCCTCGCCGTGCTCTCCCTCTTCGGCAACATCGTGACCGCCTGGAGCTGGTTCGGCGTCAACATGCTCGGCGTCGGTCTCCACAGCTACGGCTTCATGGACTCCGCCTTCTGGTGGCTCATCGCCTTCGTGATCTCGCAGGTCGCTATCATGGCCCTCGCCGGCATTCCGCTGTCAAAGTGGCGGAGCTTCTCGAACCAAGGGCGCTGATCCGGCCGCCCCTCGCCGGGGGACGCTACTTCGTCTCCGCCGGCACCACCAGCCGCACTGCCATGCGCGACAACCGCTCCAACACGCGGCGTTCGTCGCGCACCGGCCACCAGTCGTAGAGATAGATTTCCAACGGCCGCCACATCGCAACCCAGCCGCCGATCGTGAGGCTCTCTTTCACGATCACGGAAATGGTCCCGTGCCCGAGCTTCGCGAGCAATTCGCTCACGAGCAGGCAGCTCGCCAGAAACAAGAGTCCCACCAGCAAACTTGTGCGGCCCCGCCTCAACAGTAGCCGAAACTCCCGCTGCTTCATCGCCGCCCGGTTGGCGAAATAGTGCCGCACTGCCGCCTCCACGTCCGCGGCCTTCGTCGCCGGCGGCGGAGCGCTGAGATGGATCTCAAGATCGATCGCCACCGCCCGCGGCGTCTCCCGCGCCCAGCTCATGATGAACTCTTCCGCGTCCGCATCGAGATCACGGTCGTGAAACGGCGATGGGTCCATCGAGTTGAACAACTGCGCCAGATCGCGCAGCTGGAGCCGGATGGTGACGGGACTCTCCGAGTTTGTGGCCATGGGTTCGTTCAACCGGCCTTCGTCAGCGAGAACTCCGGCACGCGTCCGGCCGCGAAATCGTTGATGCTCTGGATCGTCGTGCCGGCGATCGTCGTCAGCGCCTCATTGGTGAAAAACGCCTGGTGCCCCGTGATGAGCACATTGGGCAACGTGATCAGCCGCGAAAAGACGCTGTCCGCGATCAGGCGGTTCGAGCGGTCCTCGTAGAAGAGTTCCGCCTCGTCCTCGTAGACGTCGAGTCCGAGGTAGCCGATCTGCCCCGATAGTAGTCCGTCGATCACCGCCGCCGTGTCCACCAGCGCGCCGCGGCTGGTATTGATCAGCATCACGCCGCGCTTCATCCGCGCGATCGTCTTCGCGTCGATCAGATGTCGCGTCTCCGGGGTCAGCGGGCAGTGTAGCGACACTACATCCGCCGCCGCCAGCACGTCGTCCAGCGAGCAGAGGGTCACATGCTCCTTCGCCGCGTCGGGCACGGGCAGTGGATCGACGGCCAGCACGCGGCAGCCGAACCCGTGTAGAATCTGCGCAAGACAGAGCCCGATCTTACCGAGACCGATCAAGCCGACGGTTTTCCCGTGCAGATCGAAACCCAACAGGCCCTCGATGGAGAAATTTCCCTCCCGCACCCGGTTGTGCGCCCGGTGGATGTGGCGGTTGAGCGCCAGCATCAGTGCCACCGCATGCTCGGCCACCGCGTGCGGCGAGTAGCGCGGCACATGCACCACCGTCAGCCCGAGCCGGCGCGCCGCCATGAGATCGACGTGGTTAAAACCCGCCGAGCGCAGCGCGATCAGGCGCGTGCCGCCCGCGCGCAACACTTCCAGCACCGGCGCCGGCAACTGGTCGTTCACAAACGCGCAGACCACCTCATGGCCCTGCGCGAGGCTGGCCGTCTCGGACGTGAGCCGCGGTTCGAGAAAGGTGATCGCGTGCCCGTGCGACGCATTCGCCGCGGTGAAGAACCGGCGGTCGTAGGGCTTGGTGCTGAAGAAGGCGACGTTCATGGCTCAGGATAGTCGATCAGCTGCTTCCCGTGGATCGGAAATTGCGAAAGGCGGAGCGAATCTTGCGTGAGTTGATCCGTCCGTCGTCACGCAGGCAAGGATTGCGCAGTGCCCGGCAAGAAGGGCGGAGCGCCGCACCGCGCAGAGGACTACTCTGTCGCCATGAAAACCCCCGCTTCCTCCCCGGCCCCGGCCGCCGTTCCCGCGAAGTGGCGGTCACATCATCAAGCGCTGACCCGGCTGCGCGAAGTCCTGCTCGCCGAACGCTCGTCCCGCGAAACCGCCCTTCGTGCTCCCCATGAACGCGGCGGCACCGATGCCATGGACGTCGCCAGCAGTGAAAGCGAATCCGGCGAACTCCTCGCCGAGCTCAACGCCGAGCGCGCCGAACTTGTCGAAGTCGAGGCCGCCCTCGCCCGTCTCGCCGCCGGCACCTACGGCCTCTGCGAGGCCACCGGCACCCCCATTTCCCCGGAACGTCTGCTCGCCCTCCCGTGGACCCGGCTCTCCGCCGCGGCCGCGAAGAAGCGCGAGACGCCCCGGGTCTAAACCCGCACCGCAACCCAGCCCTGCCCACATGAACCCAACCGAACCGAAAGTCATTCTCTCCGCCGAGGGTTTCACCGCCCGCCCGGACCTCATGGAACGCGCCGAAGTCAAAGCCGCCAAACTTCGCCGCCACGAGCACCCGCGCGTCGGCCATGTCCGCCTGCACGTTCGCCTCGCGACCCCGCACAACGGCACGAAAGTCTTCACCGTCACCGCCACCGCGGAGACGTGCGGCCCCGATCTCGTCGCGCACAGCGAAGCAGCCAGGCCCGAAACCGCTCTCAACGCCGCCTTCACCAAACTTGAGCGCGCCATCACCGCCGCCGCCGGCGAGCGGAAACACGCCCGGCAGGCCCTCGCTCCCGTGATCACGTTTCCCGCGACCGTGGACGCATAGCTCGCTGCTTACCGCGGACCGGCGCCACGCCCTTCGGGGCCTGCGCCGGCCCGCCCTCCTCTTTATTTCGCCCGGCAAAACCGATGACGCCCCACCTCGCCGCCGCGCCGTTGTCCTCGGTTTCTCCCCTTAGCACGCGGATCTTCGGCCCCTCCGCCGCCGCCGCCGGCCGCACCGTCGCGGTCTACGTGGTCGTCGCCACGCTCTGGATTTTTCTCACGGATGGAGCGCTGCAGGTTCTCGGTCTCGACGCCCGTCAGATCGCCGAACTCTCCGTCGCGAAAGGCGGACTGTTTGTCCTCGTCACCGGCGGCGTCCTCTTCTGGCGCCTCCGCCACGAGATGGAACAGCGCCGGAAACACGAGGAGCCGCTCAAGATCTTCGTCGAGCATGCCCCGGTCGCGATCGCCATGCTCGACCGCGACCTCCGCTATGTGACCGCCAGCCGCCGCTGGCTCGTCGAACGCAATCTCGGCGAACAAGACCTGCGCGGGCACCGGCACTACGACTTGTATGACGATGTGCCTGCGAGTTGGCGCGACGCTCACCGCCGTGCGCTTCAGGGCGAGTCGGTGCACATGGAGGCCGATCGCGTCGTCGAACCCGATGGCCGCGTGACTTGGATTCGCTGGGAGGTGCGCCCTTGGATCGAAAATTCCGGCGCCATTGGCGGCATCGTGATCTTTTCCGAAGACATCACGGAGCGCATGCAGGTCGAGGCTGCCCTCGCCGAGTCTCGCGCCCGGCTGCGCCTCGCCCTGGAGTGCGGCCGCGTCGGTATTTGGAGCTGGGAAGTCGGCCCCGGCCTGCTCACCTGCGACGAAGCGCTCGCCAGCCTCGTCGGCCGCACCAAGGAGGAGATCACCGCCGGAGGACAGCAGCAATTCTACGCTTCGCTCCATCCGGCGGATCTGGAGTCGGTGCGCTCCGCCGCCACCGCAGCTCTTCGCGACGGCACAGACTTTCTCGCGGAATACCGCCTCATCCGCCCGGATGGCACGGTCGTGTGGTTCGCCAATCGCGCCTCCGTCGAACGCGACTCCGCCGGCCATCCCCTGCGCATGACCGGCGCCTCCGTCGATATCACCGCGATCAAACGTATCGAAGGCCGCCTCCACGACAGCGAGAGCCGCTTCCGCGAGGTCGTGGAGACGATCCACGAAGTCTTCTGGATTATGGACGTCGCACAACAGCGCGTCATCTACGTGAGTCCCGGTTATGAGACCGTCTGGGGCCGTTCCTGCCAGAGTCTCTACGAACATCCCAACGAGTGGAGCGAGTCGCTCCACCCCGACGACCGTGAGCGCGTCCAGTCCGCCGCCACCCACAACCAAACCGGGGGCTCCTACGACGAAACTTACCGCATCATCCGCCCCGACGACACGATCCGCTGGGTCCGCGACCAGGCATTTCCCGTCCGCGACGAGCAGGGGAGGGTCGTGCGGATCGTCGGCACCGTGGAAGACATCACGGAGCGCAAGAAACTCGAGGAACAGTTCCTCCACGCCCAGCGCCTCGAGGCCATCGGCACGCTGGCCAGCGGCGTCGCCCACGATCTCAACAACATCCTCGCCCCGCTTTTTATGGTCGGCCCGCTTCTCCGCGCGAAGCTCACCGACCCGCATGATGCCGAGATGCTCACCATCATCGAGAACAGCGCCCAGCGCGGCTCCAACGTCATCCGCCAACTCCTCACTTTCAGTCGCGGCATCGCCGGCGAGCGCGGTCTGCTGCAAGCGCGCCATCTCGCCAAGGAGATGGTCGCGATCATGAACGAAACTTTCCCGCGTCAGATCGGCATCACGCAGGAGATCTACAGCGACCTCTGGCCCATCGTCGGCGATGCCACGCAGCTCCACCAGGTGCTGATGAATCTCTGCGTCAACGCCCGCGATGCCATGCCCGACGGCGGCCGCATCACGATCAAGGGCCAGAACGTCGAACTCACCGAACACGACCTCCGGCTCCATCCCGCCCTCAAGCCGGGCCGCTATGTGCTACTCTCCGTCATCGACTCCGGCCCGGGTATCCCGCCCGAAATCCGCCCCCGCATCTTCGATCCGTTTTTCACCACCAAAGCCATCGGCAAGGGCACCGGCCTCGGACTTTCCACCGTCCTTGGCATCGTGAAAAGCCACGGTGGCTTCATCACGCTCGATACCGAGATCGGCCGCGGCTGCGCCTTCCACATTCATCTGCCTTCGGCGGAGCTCACGGAACTCGTGCCCACCACCCCCGTCGCGCCGGCCCTGCCCGGAGGCCGCGGTGAGCTCGTGCTGGTCGTCGATGACGAGCCCGCCGTGCGCCTCACCACCCAACAGGTCCTCGAGCGCAATGGCTACCGGGTGCTCACCGCCTCCGATGGGCGCGAGGGCCTCGGTATCTTTCTCATTCACCGCGAACACGTGCGCGCCGTCGTCACCGATCTCATGATGCCCGAGATGAGCGGCGTCGCCTTGGTGCGCTCGCTGCGGGATCTCAGTCAAGGCCTCGCGATCCTCGCCGCCACCGGACTCCAAGAGGCGGAGGACCTCGCCGCCCTTTCCGCCCTCGGCGTGAACGAAGTCCTCCCCAAGCCCTACGCGCCCTTCGAACTGCTCGACGCCCTGGAACGCGAGCTCAGCCGCACTCGTCCCTCCGCCACCCTCTCCGCCGCCCTTTGACTTCCCCCTTCGGCAAGGAGTGCGCCGCCCTCGGCAAGGGATGCGCAGCCAGTTTGGCGCGGCCATGCGACACTGACGGCCACCCACCACCCACATGATCGCTCCGACCGAATCTCTCGCTCCCGCCACGGCGCCCCTCGATCTCGACCTGATCCGGAAATACTCGATCCCCGGCCCCCGCTACACCTCGTATCCCCCGGCCACGAAGTTCACGGCCGAACTCACGCCGCTCGGACTCGAAGACGCCATCGCCCGCGACAACACCGCCGGCGCCGGACCCGTCTCACTCTACTTTCACCTCCCGTTCTGTGAAACCCGCTGCTGGTTCTGCGGCTGCAACACCGTCATCACGAAACGCCGCGGCGCCGCCGACGAATACCTCGATGATCTCGCCCGCGAAGTCCGTCTCACCGCGGCTAAAATGGATCTGAGTCGCCCAGTCACGCAGGTGCACCTCGGCGGTGGCACGCCCACGTTTTTCCCGCCCGATCAACTGCGCCGGCTCGGTGCCTTGATCCACGAGCACTTCAATCTCGCCCCCGACTGCGAGTTTGGCGTCGAAGTCGATCCGCGCCGCCTCACGCCCGACCACGTCGCCGCCCTCCGCGAGATCGGTGCCAACCGCGCCTCGCTC
Source organism: Opitutia bacterium (assembly GCA_947453695.1). GTDB lineage: Bacteria > Verrucomicrobiota > Verrucomicrobiia > Opitutales > Opitutaceae > GAS368. Next base: position 8,410 of record CANGHW010000035.1, on the reverse strand, counting down.
GGTGTGCAGGACACCAATCCCCGCGTCCAACTCGCCATCCACCGCATCCAGCCGCACCGGATGAACGAGGATGCCGTCCGCTGGCTGCGCGACGCCGGCTTCGGCTCCATCAACGTCGATCTGATCTACGGTCTCCCGCTCCAGACCCCCGAGTCCTTCGGTCAAACCATCGACGACGTGCTCGGCCTCAACCCCGACCGCCTCTCCGTCTTCAGCTACGCGCACGTGCCGTGGATCAAACCCGCGCAGAAGATCTTCGAAGACCGCGAACAGCTCCCGAGCCCCGAGGAGAAACTCGCGATGTTCGCCCTCGCGCACGAGAAGCTCACCGCCGCCGGCTACGTCGACGTCGGCCTCGATCACTTCGCCCGCCCCGAGGACTCCCTCGCCATCGCCCAACGCACCGGCGAGCTCCACCGCAATTTCCAAGGCTACAGCACGCGCGCCGATGCCTCGCTCTACAGCTTTGGTATTTCATCGATCTCCTCGACGCCCGACACCTACCGCCAAAACCACAAGACGCTCGAAGCCTGGCGCGCCGCCCTCGACCGCGGCGAACTGCCCACTGAACGCGGCCTGAAACTCACGGCCGACGACATGCGCCGCCGCGATATCATCATGCGGATCATGTGCGACCGCGGCCTCGACTACGCCCGCATATCGGCGAAAATCGGCGTCGATTTTGCCACGACCTACGCGCGCGAGCTCGCCGGCCTGGCCGACCTCGCCGCCGACGGCCTGCTCCGCTTCACAGAGACCGGCTTCGAAGTCATGCCCGTCGCCGTGCCGCTCTTGCGCGTCATCGCGATGCGCTTCGACGCCACCTTCGCCCAAGGCAGCACCCAGCACTCGCGCACGATCTGAATCTCAGGCGGCCAGCGTGAAGTAGAACGTCGCCCCGGCCCCCAGCCTCGCCTCGGCCCAGATCCGGCCGCCGTGGCGGTCTACGATGCGCCGCACCGTCGCCAGGCCCACGCCAGTGCCTTCGAACTCGTGGGCGTGATGCAGGCGCTGAAAGACGCCAAACAGTTTCCCGGCGTCGCGCATGTCGAACCCCACACCGTTGTCGCGCACGAAATAAACCGGGACCGCCTGGTGCTCCGGCTTGGTCTCCACGCCAATCTCGATCACCGCGATCTCACGCGGGCGCGTGTATTTCAGGGCATTGGCGAGCAGATTGGTAAACACCACCCGCAACAGACCTGGGTCCCCCACCACCGCCGGCAATGATCCCAGCCGCAACTCCACCTTTCGTTGCCCGCGCTCCACCTGCAGCTCTTCGAATACCTCGCGACACAACACATCCACCTCGACCACTTGTCGGGCGAGCGCCTGGCGGCCCAGTCGGGAAAACGCCAGCAAGTCGTCGATCAATTGGCTCATCTGCCCGGAACCATCACGGATCAGTCGCAGATAGCGCGCGGCCTCGGCCTCGGACATCTTCGCCCGCGGATCCAGCAGCACATCGGCAAATCCCGTCACCGTGCGCAGCGGTGTGCGTAGATCGTGTGCTGCCGAGGAACAAAACGCCTCCAACTCGTCGTTGGCCGCCTCGAGTTCCGCCGTGCGCTCGCGCACCCGCTGCTCCAACAGGCGGTTCTGCTCCTGAATCTGCGTGAGCATATGGTTAAATGCATCCGTCAAAACCCCTAGTTCGTCGTCGCCGTGTTTTTGCGCCCGCACCGCGTAGTCACGTCGGTCGGAAATCGCGCGAGCCGTGTCGGCAAGCGCGAGAATCGGCTGCGAAATCTGCCGCTGAAACGTCTGCGACAACCCATATGCGACCGCCGAGGCCAGAACCACCACGAGTGCGGCAATCAAACCGTAAAGCCGGAGACGCTCCCACATCGCCGCCATGTCAGACCGCAGGTGCAGTGTGCCGAAACGATCACTGCCCGCCACCTGCACAACCGGGGTGAATCCCACCAGAAAGCCGTCCGAAAACCGATAGCCGTCTGCGAGCGGCTGCGGGGGAAAGTCCCGATCCGGTGCATTCGCCGGATAGCGCGCGAAGATCCGGCCCGTGCTGTCGTAGAGACAGGCGGCGACGATGTGTCGCTCGGCCTTGAGCGCGCTGAGGATTTCGGTGGCGTCGCGTTGATTGTCGAATGCCACCGCCCCCGTGCTCTCGGCCGCTATGATCTCACCGAGCGTTTCGAGTTGCCGCGCTGCGGTGCCCCGGAAGGTGAGTAACTCATAGCCGATGAAAGCCGCGCACGTCAGCGCGAGGACGACTCCGCTGGTGACGAGGATCATCGTCATCAGCTTCCGCCGGATCGGCCGGTCGCGAAACGGCGTCATACGTCACTCCTTTCCCTCGGTCACGACCGTCGCGGGCCGGAGAATCTTGGAACTGATCTTCAACTCGCAGGCTTTTGCGGCCTCGACGTTGATGCGAAGCCGGATTTTTCCGCCCTCCGTCACGAAACGCACCATGCCGCCCTCGCGATTAAACTTCTCGAGGTCACTCACAGTAAGGATACTCCGCACTTTCAAGCGTGGCATCGTCGCCGCGAGCAATTCCGCCTCAGAAGCGCTCACAAACAGGATATGGCAGGCCACCGGGTCCTCGCCGCGCCGGTAGCGTCGAACCACCAGTGGATGGGCGCCGACCTTTTCACCAGTGACAAGGTTATCGAGATAGGACCCGAAGGGATCCTCGCCCAGCACGCCGATCACCAGCGGCGCATCCGGCGCGGGGAACGCGCGGTCTGGCCATTCGACGAACTGGGCGAAGTTGAAAAGAAAGACCGCCTTGAGCTGATATTCAGGCGTGGGCTCGGCCGCCGGCCATGCCGGCGTCGCCAGCCAGAGCAGAAACCAAAACCGCCACAAGACGCGGCTGCGCCTCCACCACCCACCCTCGCGAGAAGCACGCATGGTCAGAAACGCCATGATGCTTTTCCGTCGAAAGCGCGGGGCAGTTCACGGCGGGCTCCCGGTGTGTAGAATTCGGCATGTTGCGCATGGAGGAGGTTCCTGCCCCGCAATGATAGCTCCCAGCCCGGAGCGGGCCGCCATCCGAGGCGCACGTCACCTTCCGTGTAGCCCGGGACATTCTGGCTGTTGATGGGGGCGACATAGCGCAGGCTTACGTCAAACTCCCAAGCCGGAGAAAACTCGAGCAGCGAGCGCAGACTCAGCTGGTGATTGGGGTCGCGCGCGATGCTATCCCGCGTGCCCCGCACCGGTCCCGCCCCGGCTTGCGGTCCACTCCACACGCGCAGCTCGGTCCACCCTCCGCGCAGTCGCCACCTAGGAGTCACACGCCAGTCGGCTGAGAGCTCTGCCCCACTCGATTGCCCCCGCAAGCCGCTGCTCGCCTCCACCGGAAAAGCCAGCGGCGGTGTCAACGGATCGAGGCTGCGTAAATCGTCGTAGGTGTTAAAAAACGTCGCCAGCGACAGTCCAACCTCCGGCCGGATTTGCGCGCGATATCCCAGTTCATAAGCGATGAGTTTTTCCGACACCACCTTCTCGCCACCCACCATGCGATACGGCGGCGTCGCCGGGGAAAAGAGATCGCGATCGATGCGTGACGGCGTGCGCACGGCCCGCGATATCGCCCCCCAAATCGTCTGCTGCCGGTCCGGCGTCCAGGCAAGTCGGGTGCTCGGCTCCCATTCGAAGCCGGTGTAGTCGTGATGCTCCAGCTTGGTGCCGACCGTGAGGTGCACCCGGTCGGGACTGAGCACGATCTCATCCTGCACAAACGCACTGAACCATTGGCGCGCGACGCGAGCCGGCAGAAAGGCGTTTGCCGGCGTATTGATGACATCGTCCTGCACCAGCCGGTAGCCCGCGCCCCACACCAAGTCGTGTTTCGCCCCAAACGAGCGACGCTGCTGAAAATCGAGGTCGACCGTGTCGAGGTCCTGGGTGAACGACGCAGGGATGCGGCGGTGCGTGTGATCCAAATAGGCCTGCACCTTCACCTCTCCAATACCTTCGGTCGACCGGCTCCAGCGGCCCAGCACATTCGCCCCGTTCACCCTCACATTGTCCGGCCCGGAAAGTCCGAAGATGCCGTTGTAGCCGTCGCCTTGCACGGTGAAGGGCGCGCCTCCGGCCATGTCTCCATCGACGCGGAATCCCACCTGTCCCATGTGCCACGCATCATTGGCATTGCGCCCACTCACCCGCCGGGAGTCGCCGCGATCAAAATACTTCGCGTAAACGCGGTAATAAACGTTGGGCGCGATCTTGGCCCCGAAACGGGCCGCCGTGGCGTTGCGCACCTGGTTGCCGGCGTCGGTGACGAGGAGCCCGCCCTGCGTATCCTTGGCACTCTTGGTCGTAACGTTGATGACTCCATTGACCGCGTTGGCGCCCCACTGCGTCGCGCCGGGGCCACTGATGACTTCGATACGATCCAGGTCTTCCAACATCGTATCCTGCACGTCCCAGTAGACTCCGGCGTAGAGTGGCGTGTAGACCGAGCGCCCGTCGATCAGGACGAGCATTTTGTCCGCGAGCACATTGTTGAAGCCGCGGGCGGTGATCGCCCACTGGCGCGAATCGATCTGAGCCACCTCAAGATTCGTCGCGAGCCGCAGGGCCTCCGGCAGACTGGTGGCGCCCTCGCGTCGCACATCATCGCCGGTGATGACCTGAATCGCGGAGGCCGCCTGCGAGAGTTTCTCCGGCCGTTTCGAGACCGAGGTCACCTCCAGATCCATGAGCTGCTCCAAGCTCATCTTTTTTAGCGCGCCTGGTGATGGCAGGGGCGCACCGGCGGTCTGTGCGCCCAGCGGTGCGGCCCATGCCAAAGACCACACCGCGGTCGCAACAAAGCAAAACCGGCCGACCGCTGGGCTCTGAGGATAGATACGAACCATGGAAATTTGTCTCAGAGTCCGCGTTGCCGATCCTGCCAAAGGACAGCTTCGCGCATGAGCTCGGTGCCATCGCCCATCCCCAGCTTCTCTTTCACGCGCGCATCGTAGGTGCCGACGGTCTTGATGCTCACCCCGAGTCGGTCGGCGATTTCCTTGGTGTTGAGTCCCTGACCGCGGAGGCGGAAGACCTCCATCTCGCGGTCGCTCAATAGCTCCTCCGGCGAGTGCTTGCTGCCTGACGCTCCGCCAAACATCCGCCCTGCCAGTTGCGCTGTCAGCGAAGGACTGGCGTAGAATTTCCCCTCCAGGACCGTGCGAATACCATCGATGATGCGCGGCCCCGACTCGCGTTTTACGGCGTAGCCCTGCGCACCGGCGCGAAAGGCCCGCTCGGCCACACTCGCCTCATCGTGCATCGAGAGCACCATCAACCGCACCCCGGGAAAATTCGTCCGCATCTCCTTCAGCAGATCGAGTCCCGATCCCCGGGGCAGCGAAAGATCCACGACCATGAGGTCGGGGCGGACCTCTGCGACCATTGCCAAAGCGGTCGCCGCATCCTCCGCCTGACCACATACCTCCAGATCCGCTTCCAGCGCCACCATGCTCGCGAGCCATTCCCGCACCAGGGGATGGTCATCGACGAAAAAAATACGCCGGCGCACGGGCCGACTGGCGGAAGGGGCGGACTTCACGGACGGGGAAACACTGCGGGCGCAGAAAGCATGACTGGGCTTGTGAAAAAATCTTCGGTCCATGGCAAATTTTTCGGCCGCCCAACCTTGTAGGGTGCCACCCTACAAGCCGCTTCCATTCAAGCCGGCAGAACCGCGCCGCATTCACCGCTATAGTCTGCCATGGCATCAGCCTATGCTTTCACGTCCCAGGAAAAAATCCTGGCGCCACCGTCCCGCGCTCCCGCCAAGGGTGCAGGCAACGGCCATCGGCTGCACCCCCGGCCCACAGCACCGTCCGCCCCCCTCAGTGCCACCATCCTGACCAAGGACAGCGCGCGCCTCCTCCCGACCGTGCTTGCTGCGCTCGATTGGTGCGATGAGGTAATCGTCCTGGACACGGGTTCGACCGACGCCACCTGTGCGATCGCTGCCACGTTTGCCAACGTGAAAGTCCATCACTTGGTTGGCCCTTTCCCGGGCTTCGGCCGCGCCCACCGCCGCGCCGTCGAACTCGCCCGCCACGACTGGATCCTCTCCATCGACAGCGACGAGGTCGTCAGCCCCGAACTTGCCGCCGAGATCGGCGCCTGTCCGCTCGACGCTCACACGGTCTACACCCTGCCGTTCCACAATTTCTTCCGCGGAAAACACATTACCACCTGCGGCTGGTTTCCCGATCGGCACGAGCGGCTCTTTAACCGCAGCGTGACCAATTTCTGCTCCAGTGAGGTCCACGAGCGCGTGCAAACCACCGGCCTCACAGTCGCGCCGCTGCGCGCACCGGTCCGGCACTACTCCTACCACCACACCGGGGACTTTCTCCGCAAGATGTCCGCCTATGCCCGGCTCTTTGCCGAGCAAAACGTCGGCCGAAAAAAATCCGGTCCCGTGACCGCAGTCACCCGCTCGCTCTGGGCTTTCTTCAAAAGCTACGTGCTTGAACGCGGTTTTACCCAAGGCGCGGAAGGTCTGACCATCAGCGCCTACAAATCTCAGGTGGTATTCTGGAAATACCTCATGCTGCACGAAGCTAACCGTGCAGCGTCGCCATGATTCCGATCTGTCGCTTCCGCCATTCACCACGGCCCCCCGCGTGAGCCTGCTGGTGCTCATGTATCATCGGGCGCGGGCCGGGCTTTATGGTAACTCGCCGGAAATGCTCGACGCCCATTTTGCGCACATTGCGCGGACCTACCCCCACGGACTGCCGGGGGATCCGCTCGAACCCGGCCGACTGAACGTGTGCCTGACCTTCGACGACGGCTATTTTGATTTCTACGCGAAGGTTTTTCCGCTGCTGAAAAAACACGGGCTCCGGGCGCTACTCGGTTTGCCCGCTTCCTTCGTGCGAGAGGAGACCGGGGCTGCGGCGGCCGACCGACTCACCGTCGGGAATGACGAATCCTTTCTCTATCCCGAGCGCGGCGGATTCTGCACGGGGCCCGAGATCGCCGAGATGACCGCCAGCGGCCACGTCCGAATCGCGGCCCACGGCATGACTCACGTCCGCCTCGATAAGGCCGACGCCAACATCTCGCTCGAAATCGAAACCCCGCAGTTTCTCCTTCAATCGCGGTTTGTTAGCGAACCCGTGCAAAGCTTCATCTTTCCCTACGGCCGATTCTCGCACTCGTCACTCGAAGCCGCGCTACTGCACTACCGCTATGTCTTTCGCATCGGCGGCGCGCTGAACCGCAATTGGGATGCGAGCCTGCTTTATCGGGTTGATGCCGACTGCATGACATCGCCCGACGCGTTGTTCGCCCCGCGCCGACTCCTCCGCTACCGCGCACGCGGCTGGTGGAATCTCCTTCGCTCCCGTTGATCGGACTTCACTCGCGCCATCTCCGTGCCACGGACCCCGACCAGTTCCAACCCAAGCCTAGCTCGACCGATCATATTCGGTGGCACGGTCCTGGTCGCGCTGCTCGCTACGGGCCTGATCCTGTGGCGGCCCATCGCCCAGGCCGAGGCCGAGGCGCCGGTCGTGCTCAAGTCAGTTGTCGAATCACTTCCCGGTCAGACGATGAAGTCCTACAGCATCCGCGTTCCGCACGATGGCCGGCTCTCATTGGAAGTGAGCACGACAGATCAGGGTGAATTCAGCGCGTATCTCATGCGCATCGAGGAAAGCCTCGCCCTTACACGCTCCGGCGGCCTCGACATCATTACCGCCTTTAGTGCGGAGCGCATTCGCCACTATCAACGTGAAGCACCGATCAAAGCCGGCACCTATCACCTGACTCTGGCCAATTTTTCGCCGCTGGGGGAAAACCTTGCGATGAAAGTCGGCATCAGCGCCCGCCTTTCGCCCTGAGATTCGTCGGCCCCGCAGAATGGCGCAGCCACTGAGGCAATCGCTGCGCATGAATCGCCAAGCCATGCAGAGCGGTCTGCCCCCAATGAGCGGATAGTGGGGCCAACGAAAAGGCCATTCCGGCCGGCTCGCCCTCCTCCCATGAAAGCAACCCGCTCCTTTAAAAGCTCGTGGTTCGTCTTCGCCCTCGCCGTCGCGGTCATCGTCGGCGAACTGCTCGCCCGGGAACTCGTCAACCGTTTTGGCTTCCACCTCAATCCCGTCACGGCCGCCTTCCTCAGCGTCGGCCTCGTCACCGCCGTGACCTCGATGATCTACGAAGGGGTAGATCTGCATTGAGGGATGAGGGGCGCGCGCCCGCCGCGAAGTTCACCGCGAACGGTTGAGTATCGAGGGGACCGCCGTTGGCTCCCGGATCTTCGGGAGACACCCGAAGCGCCCGAACGATTTGGGCTGGGGTGTGAATTGAGGTGGAAGCAAACGGCGTTTTCTGGCTAAACGCCCGCCCGCGCTCGCAAACCTGCGGAACACGCTCGCAAACCTGCGGAACACGCTCGCAAACCTGCGGAACACGCTCG